>NATV01000080.1 GCA_003094535.1 gamma proteobacterium symbiont of Ctena orbiculata
ACCCGGTGGTTGGCTGATCGTCTCGGCAGATTATTGTTCAACGCGATGGCAGGTGAAAGGGCTAATATCCACATCGAGTATAAGCGGGGATGGAGCTTCACGAGGTGGGTATAGGCAATGCTCCCATGGGGTTATATATCGCCTGCTGTCAGCTATTTTACCGATTTATGACTATCGATGATAAGCCTCGAGTCTGGGGATCTGACCAGGGTACGAATGGGTATTGCAGCTGCCCGGCATCACAATATCTGTTAAAGGATGGGCTGGATGTTCGTTTCAGTTCTCGCCGTATCTAGGTGCGTGTCACAGAACTTCAGTGTCAACGGGATTAAGACGAAGGTACCTATCAATGCCAACAACATTACCAATGCGCTCAATATCCCGAATTGTGAAACCGGCGGAAATGCGGAGAACGCTAGTGTGGTGAATCCCAAGCCGAGTGCGAGTGATGTGGTGATAATCGGTTTTGATTCATGCCTGATGGTTTGCAGGAGAGAATCCAACTGGGATGAACCGCTATCCATCAGACGCTGGTAACGTACCATGAAATGCATGCTGTGATCGACACAGACGCCCAGTGCAATGGCGGCTACCATGACCGTGCCGGTATCAAGTGCGATATTGAAGAATCCCATGATCCCGAACAGCGCAACGATGGGGAAGAGATTGGAGAGTACTGCAACAAGGCCGATCTTCGCGTTGCCAAGCAGCAGGGTGATGAGAACGAAGATGACACCCAGTATCATGATCAGAGAACGGCTTTGGCTGTCTGCCATGTAGTCGGCGGCCTGGCTGTTGAGGTAGCTGCTGCCGGTTATCTTCATTTTCAGGGATGAATCGAGAGATTGTTCGGCAAACTCGACGATCTCCTCCACCGCCTGGTTGAGCTGCTTGGAGGACTCAATGCCATGTCTGACGATGATCCGGGCTTGATTGAAATCTGGTGAAACGAAGGCTTTTGCGCTTGCATGACCGAGGAGTGACATGTAGCCCTCGATAAGCTCGTCGCTTTCGGGCAGAGGGGCCTTGTCTGCCCTCTCCCCATCGATGCCGCTGTGGACCACGCTGATGAAATCCGCAAAAGAGAAGCTCTTCTCGAATTCTGCCTGGGCTTCCAGCTGCTGCTGCAGCTTATGCAGCTGCTGAATGTTGGCGGATTTGAGAAACGCGCCATCGATGCCGTTGATCAGGATGGTAAGCGTCTGGATGCCTGAAAGCTTATCACGTATCTGTGCCGCCTGTTCAGGCAGTGACGAGGAGGCTGGAAAATAGTCCATGACGCTGTTGTTGACCTCGATGCGGGTAGACCAATAAGCGCTGACCAGCATTACCAGGGCCAGGACCAGAAACAGTCGGCGTGGATGGCGGGATTGCCAGCTAAATAGTTTCTCCGCGGCGCTGCTGAATGATGTTCCCGCGGAGAGATGCCCACCACAGTCGTCGCGTGATAGACCTTGCAGGCAGGCGGGTACCAGGGTCGAGGTGAGGAGAAAGTTGAATGCCAAACCTACGGCAGTTACCAGGCCGAACTGTTGCAACAGGTCAATCCTGTTGAGCGCTATGGAGAGAAAGCCCAGACTGGTGGTGAAAAAGGTAAGGAGTATGGCGGTCCCCATATAGTTGGCCATAGAGCGAATGGCATCGAGCCTGGTAAGTCCCGCCCGAATCCCGGAGCGGTATTCAGCGATGAGGTGTATATCCTCCGTGGATCCGATGATGATCAGTAAGGCCGGAATGATCGATGTCATCACATTCACGGGAATCTCCATCACTGCCATCACGCCCAGGGTCCAGACGACACTCACACCCGCCGTCAAAAGCGGTATCAGGGCGACGCAGGAGCGTTTGAATATCAACCAGAGTGTCAGTGCGAGCACGCTTAACGAAAGCGGTAGAATGATCTTTAAATCATTACGGATCTGTTTGCTGATGCCGGTTCGGATTGAGGGATCGCCGAGATGGAAGACCTGGCGGAGTCGGCTCCGCAACGGTGCGATGGCTTCATCCAGGGCCCGGCTGACCGCTTCATCGAAGCCGCGGTGATAGTCCTGCATGTCGAGGTAGAGATTGATCGCCATTACCGTTCCGTCCCGGGAGAGCAGGTTGCGTTCGATCAGCGGATTCAGTAACGCGGCATTGGTGATTTCCTCCACCTGGTTTTGTGATTGAGGAATCGATTCAAGGTAGGGCCTGGTGTAGACATAGCCGTTTTCTGTACGCAGATATCGCACCGAAAAGAGGCTCGTCGTATGTGAAACCCGGGGGATGGCTTCGATCCTGCGCAGTGCCTGCCGAATCGCGGTGAGATTGGCGGGTTGCAGGAGACCCTCATCCTCGAGGTAAATCACGGTGACGGCGTCGCTGCCAAATGTCTGCAGGCTCTCTTTGTAATCAGCCACAACCTCGGGGTGGTTCACCATCATGCCTTCCGCACTGATTTCGATGCGTAACGCCGACAGCTGGAGAGCGGCTGAAAGGGTGATGAAAAGAGTAACCGTGAAAACCAGCCATGGTCTGTGTGCTGCGGCTGTGATGAGTCGCTTCATAGGAGAAATCCTGAATCCACCGGTCTCGCCGGATATCTTGGATTCAGTTTTTCACCGGCCGAATTTATTTCCTATGAGATGTTTTACTTGAAATCTGTGACATATTCACACCCTGATGCATAGCGGCTGTATGACAGGGAGAAGCTATCCAGGCACAGCCTGGCGGGGTGCTGCAGACGACCGTGCAAGCCACGGATCGTCTGTTGGTGAGCGGGGTGCGGTATAACGCGCGTGCTGTCTTAGCTGGCAGCCGGACAGAGCAGGATCAGAAGTGATCCTCCGCCACGCCGAGTCCGCCGGGTGCTTCCACACCCTCGGTGTCGGATAGGCGAATCTTCAACGACAGATTGTTGCGCGAATCCGCATGGGAGAGCGCCTCTTCCATGGAGATCTTGCCCTCTTTATAGAGTTTGTAGAGGGACTGATCGAAGGTCTGCATGCCGCGTTCGGTACCCTGCTCCATAACCTCCTTGATGCCGTGGATATCCCCCTTCTGGATCAGCTCGGAGATATAGGTGGTCAGCAGCATGATCTCCACCGCCGGCAGGCGTTGACCGTTGATTCCCTTGACCAGGCGCTGGGATATGACCGCCTTGAGGTTGAGGGAGAGATCCATGAAAAGCTGATGATGGGCGGTGTCCGGGAAGAAGTTGATGATGCGATCGAGGGCTTGGTTGGCGTTGTTGGCGTGCAGAGTCGAAAGGGCGAGATGACCGGTTTCCGCGTAGGCGATGGCGTGCTGCATGGTGCGCATCTCGCGGACCTCGCCGATCTGGATCACATCCGGCGCTTCACGCATTGCATTCTTCAGGGCGTTTTCGTAGGACAGGGTATCGAGCCCGACCTCGCGCTGATCGACCACCGACTTCTTATGGGTGTAGAGATACTCGATCGGGTCCTCGATGGTCAGGATATGTCCGGTCGCATTCTGATTGCGGTGCTCGATCATCGCCGCCAGGGTGGTCGATTTGCCCGAACCGGTTGCGCCGACAACCAGGACCAAGCCGCGGGGCTCCATGATCAGGTCCTTGAGAATGATCGGCAGGTTGAGCTTTTCCACGGGCGGGATTACTCCCTTGATGTAGCGAATGACCATCGCCGAATCGCCCCGTTGACGGTAGACATTGACCCGGAAACGCCCCAGCTGGTTGACCGATATCGCCAGATTGCACTCAAAGGTGGCTTCGTACTCCTTGATCTGGTCATCGTTCATGATGCCGTAAGCGAGCTTTCTGACCTGGTTGGGTTGCATAGGGGAGGTCCCTATCGGGCGTGTCTCACCTTCGGTCTTCAGATGGGGGGCGGCGCCGGTGCTGAAAAAGAGATCTGAGCCGTTTTTTTGCACCATCAACTTGAGATAGGGGACGATGTCCATAAATACTTTCCTCGAAAATAACTTGGATCCCACTCTTCTGGCGGGCGATTATTATCTGGTTCAGCCTTCTCTATCGGCAGACTGACGGAAGAATGTAGGTTTGGTGGTTAAATATTTAACAAACTGAGCGGCGGTGTGCCTGGGGTTGGCTGAGATCCAGCTGGCTGGGGCCGTTTTGTACGTTATGTCCCGATATCCGCCAAGTTGAGTCATACGGGGAGGCTTCGACATGAGTCGACCTATCTGACCACGGGAGAGCGGGAGTCGGGTATGGCGGGTTGGATGTTCCCCTTGATGTGTTCCCGGGTGGCGGAATCAGGCAGTAATTGCGGGTGTTATGCGACTAGCTCGACCATTTCGAAATCAGACTTGCTGACGCCACATTCAGGGCACTCCCAATCTTCCGGGATATCCACCCAGCGGGTGCCGGCGGCTATGCCCTCTTCAGGGAGGCCTTTGGTCTCATCATAGACAAATCCACAGACGATACATTGATACTTCTTCATCACATCTCCTGATCCAATACCGAGTTTATAGAGGGGTTTTTCATTAAGATAGCGTTAGAGGCCGGGAGACTCCACCCTTCAAAGTTTGGGGTAAGGATGGGGTGCGGGGGGTGCGAAGTGACCGCTCACCGGAACCGTGCCACAGGTCGCTCGCTCAGCGTTGCCGGGTGATGAAGAGGTCAGGCGTGGCGGAAATTCGGCTACTCGTCATATTCCGAGGCGCGCCTGGCGTCGCCAAAGACCTTTTCCGCCGGGTAACGCGCCTCGTTGATGGCAATTTTACGTTCAACCGCATCGATCAGATCGATGTCCATACGTTCAGCGCACCTGATCAGGTAGATAAGGATGTCCGCCATCTCCAGGGCAACCGCGTCATGCTTTTCCGCGGGAAGATTCATGCTCTCTTCGGCGGTCAGCCACTGGAAATGCTCCACCAGTTCCGCGCACTCGGCGATCATCGCCATGGTGAGATTCTTCGGGTTGTGGAACTGTTCCCAGTTTCGTGTTTGCGCGAAGGCCTTTAATCGGCGGTTGAGGTCGTTCAGGCTGTCTTTGGGCATCTTATTCACATGATCTCTTTCAAGGTTGTGGTCCCTGGTGGCGCCGGCACCCTTGGCTTAATCAAAGTGGCGTGACTGCGCCTTATTGGAATCGGGCTCATCAATACCACATGCCGTTGCGGTGCCAACGGGGTCGATAGGGGTTGTGTGCAAGCAGATTACGCATATTCCGAGGTGAAACAACCACACCCAGTGTGGAGGTGTCGAGGTGAGTGAGTGCCATCAGCCGTTCAACCCGCTCTTCCGTGGGCGGGTGGGTGCGCAACAGGGAGGGATCTGGAATCCGTGGTCCGGGATGGAGCAACCGTTCCAGCAGGCGGTGTCTTGGGGGTTCGAGTTGATTCAGGGCAGAGGCCAATCCGACCGGATCGCCGGTCAGCCTGGCCGCACCCAGGTCTGCCTCGTATTCCCGGCTTCTCGACAGAGCGAGCTGCGCCAGGGCACTCAAGGTTGGCGCGATCAACATCAGCAGGATCGGGAACCAGGGCAGGGTTGTCTCGCCGAACAGCATCAATGGCAGGTTGATCAGCAGCAGCAACTGTCCGATCAGGGAGAGAAATCCAGTGATACGACTGGTGAGATCGGCAAACGCCATCAAGCGTGTATCCTGGTTGACCACGTGCATCAACTCATGCGCCAGGACGCCCGCCAGTTCCCGCCACTCCATACGGCGCAGCAGGCCATCCGAAATGGCAATCGCCGCACGCTCTCTTGTCCCGGTGGTGAACGCGTTCATGACATCGGATGGCAAGTAATAGAGTGAAGGGACCCTTTCCAGGCCGGCACGTCCGCCGAGTTGGGACATCAGCTGATAGAGGGCAGGTGCCTCTTCGGGCAACAGGCGCCGGGCGCGAAACAGACGCATTGACCATTCCGGGGAGGCTACCGGATTTATTTGGTAGGAGATCAGGATCACGATTGCCGTTGCCATGGCCAGCGGCGGCCCGCCGAGGAACCATGCCAGCCAGGCACAGAGACCGCCCAGGCTGAAAATCAGAATCAGCGACTGCAGCAGGTTCTTGGCTTTATGCTGGATATAGGTGGCCTGTTTCATGGTGGTACTTGTCGATCTAAGCCCAAAAACAGTCAAAATCCGTAAATCTCCGCGCGCACGCAGGTTCGTCCTCAAGGTTATCGCGGCGCTGTTGATTATCCCAGTACCGGCGTCATCATGGACACCTCGGTATAGAGATTGTTCACCCGCCGACAATCCATCTTCCCGCGAACTGTGCGACAATGGACCGATTGCCGGTTCTTCGTTCATTCACGGTGCCGGGGGAATCGGTTTACTGTTTAACGAACGCTCTCGCTCGTTGGGAAGATGTGATGCTGGGAATTCATGGGCTGCTCACTTGGTTAAGTCATCATGAATACATGATGATGCTGGTAATATTGGTCGTTAGCCTGGCGGCGACGCTGATCTTCGTCGGCAATCTGTTCGCCATCGTCTATGCCTTCGGGCAGAGTGTCTGGTGGGGAATCGGTGTGTTGCTCATCCCTCTGTTCAGTATTGTCTACTGCGCGCGCAACTGGGAGAGGGCGGCCTATCCCGGGAAGATGATCTATGCCGGACTTGCTGCATTGGGGCTGACCTATATTGCGCTTCTCATCATGATGGCTGTCGATCCGGTCTGAACCTGACCGGCCCGGCGCAGCGGTTCAGCCGGGTGGTTCCCCTGCAGGGTCGTTCGCCTATCGGGCAATCAACTCAATCGTGTTCCGATCCGGATCCCGGCAAAACAGCGCCCGCCTTCCTGATCGGCTATTGCTGTAGTCGATGCCCGCCTGGTCGAGCTTGGCGCGTATTGCATCCAGGTTATCCACGAGAAAGGCGGTGTGACGGTCACGCCCGCCATGCTCGGGGCGATCGGCCAGGGCGTCGGGATTGTCGAGTTCCAACAGATGAATCTGTTGGCCGCCCACCTTCAACCAGGCCCCGGGAAAGCCAAGATCGGGGCGCGAAGGATCGATATCCAGACCCAGCAGGTCTTGATAGAAGGCAAGGGAGCGCCTGGTGTCGGCGACAAGCAGGCTGGCATGGTGGAGTTCGATCATCGCCATGTTACAGACCGAGGCGCTCCCGGGCCCGCGCGATGGCGCTTCTCACCTGGGCGGGAGCGGTAGCACCGATATGGTCGCGGGCGGCGAGGGAACCCTCGAGGGTGAGGACGTCAAATACATCCTCGCCGATCTCATCGCTGAATCGCTGAAGCTCCTGCAGGCTCATCTGCGAGAGATCCCGTCCCTCGGCAACGCCGAAGGCGACCGCCTTGCCCACCACTTCATGGGCGTCGCGAAACGCAATACCCTTGCGAACCAGGTAGTCGGCCAGATCGGTGGCGGTGGCGAAACCCCGCATCACCGCCTGCCGCATCGCCTCCTTGCGACAGCTGATTGCGGGAATCATGTCGGCGAATACCTTCAGCGAACCCTTCAGGTTGTCCACGGTATCGAAAAGCGGTTCCTTGTCCTCCTGGTTGTCCTTGTTGTAGGCCAGGGGCTGGCTCTTCATCAGGGTCAGCAGGCCGATGAGATGGCCGAAAATGCGACCGCTCTTGCCGCGTACCAGCTCGGGCACGTCGGGGTTTTTCTTCTGCGGCATGATCGAGGAGCCGGTACAGAAGCTGTCGGCGAGTTCGATAAATCCGAACTGGGCGGAGGACCAGATGATCAGCTCTTCCGAGAAGCGGGAGAGGTGCATCATCAGAATGCTGGCGGCGGCACAGAATTCAATGGCGAAATCCCGATCGGATACGGCGTCCAGGGAGTTTTCCGCGGGCCGCGAGAAACCCAGCAGCTCCGCAGTGAGGTGGCGATCGATGGGATAGGTGGTGCCGGCCAGGGCGGCGGCGCCCAGGGGCATCACGTTGACCCGCCTGTTGCAGTCGGCGAGGCGCTCCCGGTCACGCTCCAGCATTTCGAACCAGGCCATCAAATGGTGGCCGAAAGAGACCGGTTGCGCCGTCTGCAGATGGGTGAAGCCTGGTAAGATGGTCTCCACCTCCAGCGCCGCCTTGTCGAGCAGGGCGGTCTGCAGGCGCAGGACGGCGCTGCGGATCTGGTCGATCTCGTCGCGCAGCCAGAGCCTGATGTCGGTGGCGACCTGGTCGTTGCGGGAACGGCCGGTGTGAAGTTTTTTACCCGCATCGCCGATAGCCTCGGTGAGGGCGGATTCGACATTCATGTGCACATCCTCGAGGGAGACCGACCAGGAGAAATCTCCCGCTTCGATGCGTTTGCGGATCTGCTCCAGCCCCTGCACGATGGCGTCACGCTCGGCTTCGCTGAGAATGCCCTGGCGTGCCAGCATGGTGGCATGGGCGATGGAGCCTTGGATGTCATATTGGTAAAGTCGCTGGTCAAAGCCGACGGATGCGGTGAACGCCTCGACGAAGGCGTCGGTCGGTTCATTGAAGCGGCCTGACCAGGGTTTTGCGGGCGCGTGACTGTCGCTCATCTAGGGTTGTCCTGAATTTGTAAGCAGGCCGGATTATAGCAGGCGAGGAATGAATGCAGCAGAGTGAGAGACAAGCTGTGCGGAAAGGCGCATCAGATCCAGACGGAAAACTGATCTTCATACCCAATTTCTGCGCCATTCGGGCGGTGTTCGCGGTGGTCGTCATCGGTGAACTGCTCGCCATCCTGATGACGCTGGTTGCGGTCGATCGCCTGGCTGAATTTTTTTCGGTGTTGAGCCTGATCTCGCTGCTGGTGCAATGGATCGGGCTGAGTACCGCGGCCCTGATCTGCCTGCTGCGCGCCCAACTCAACCGCCTGGGTAACTGGTGGGCAGGATTCAGCGTATTTTTCATGCTCATCGGGGTGGCCTGGATTCTCTCCCGGCTGGTTGTCTGGCTGGACAGCGGTTTCGGACTCACCTTTCTGCCCGGGCACCATTTCGACCTGATGTGGCGGATTGTGGGAATCAGCGCCATTGTCGGTATCCTGGCGCTACACTACCTCTATCTGCAGTATCTCTGGCGGCGCCAGGAGAAGGCGGAGAACAGCGCCCGGCTGCAGGCCCTCTACTCGCGCATTCGCCCCCACTTTCTCTTCAACAGCATGAACACCATCGCCAGTCTCACGCGGAGCGATCCCGCCATGGCCGAGGAGGTGGTGGAGGATCTCGCCGATCTGTTCAGGGTCTCTCTCGGGGATGCAAGCCAGCTCTCAACCCTGGGCAGGGAGATCGGGCTTGCCCGCCAATATCTCAGTATCGAACACTACCGCCTGGGAGACCGGCTGAAACTGGTGTGGGAGCTGAAGGATCTGCCCGAGCAGGCTAAAATCCCGCCGATGATCATCCAGCCGCTACTGGAAAATGCGGTCTATCACGGTGTCGAGCCCGCGGCGAATGGGGGAACAATCACCATCAGCGGTCACTATCGACGCAATCGGATCAATTTGAGTATCCGCAACACCATGCCGGAGAAGGGCGAACGCAGCCAGCGTGAGGGCAATCAATTGGCAGTGGAGAATATTCGTGCCCGCCTTGCCGGTGTCTACGACCTCGAGGCGAGCCTGACCGAATCGAACATCGATGGCGAACATCAGGTGAGACTGGTGATACCCCATCCATGGTGGGAGTAGAGGCCCCAGGGAGAATGCGAGTGTGAGAATCTTGGTGGTGGATGACGAAATTCTTGCCCGGCAGCGCTTGGCGGCGCTGATCGAAGAGCTGGGCGGCCCCTATCGGCTGGTCGGCGAGGCGGCCAACGGGGAGGAGGCCCTGGCGCAGTTCAACAGGCTGGGGGCTGATCTGGTGTTGATGGATATACGCATGCCCGGAATGGATGGTCTGGAAGCTGCCCGGCGCCTGGCCGAGGTCGACGAGCCACCGGCGGTGATCTTCACCACGGCCTATGAAGAGCATGCGCTGCAGGCCTTTGATTCCTTCGCTCAGGACTACCTGCTGAAACCGGTGCGCAGGGAGCGGCTGCTGCTTGCGTTGCAGCGCTGCCAGCGCCTTACCCGAAGTCAGCTAGCCTCCTCGCCCCTCAGGGAGCAGGAGGTACCGCAGCTGCATGCCAGTTATCGCGGCGGATTGAAAACCATCCCCTTGGACCGGGTGATCTATCTGCGCGCCGATTCAAAATATGTCATGGCCCGGCATGCGGATGGGGAACTGCTGCTCGAGGAGAGCCTGAAGGGACTGCAGGAGCGGTATGCCGACTGGCTGTTGCGCATTCACCGCAATGCCCTGGTGGCGCGTCGCTGTCTGGCGGGTCTGGAGAAGGGGAGCGACGGTATTCCCAGGGTTGTCCTGCGCGGTTGTGAAGAGACGCTGGAGGTGAGCCGGCGCCACCTGCCGGAGGTGAGGCGGGTATTGCGGGGGGAGGAGTGAGCGGTCGCTTGGCCTGGAGGCGGCTGCTATTGCTTTTAAGCTGGCTGGTTTTGCAGCACTACTCCCTAGGCTGCAGGGCCGTCGAGGATGCCGAGGCAGAGATCCGGCAGCCTTATCTCGTTCCACTTCAGGTGCAGTCCTGCTTTCCTTGTCATGGTCCCCGGGGTCAGAGTGGATCATCGGCGATACCCTCCCTGGCGGGATTGCCGCGGGAATATCTGCGGAAAGTCATGCGGGCTTATCGCCACGGCGGCCGCTTCGGTACTGTCATGGGACGCCTGGCAGCCGCCTACGAAGAGGCTGATCTCATCGTCATGGCGGACTACTTCAGCGGTCAGCCCATCAAGGCGCAGAAGCAGACCACGGAGTGGCGCCTGGTGGATCTGGGGCGACGGCTGCATCGCTACTATTGCCGGGATTGTCACGGCGATCCTGAACAGTCGGCGAAGCCGGGTGTACCCCACCTGCACGGCCGCTGGATGGACTATCTGCGTTGGACGCTATGGGACTATCTGGTGGGGATCAATCAAGGTGACGAGGAGATGGCGACACAGTTGACCGCACTCATGCGCCGGCATGGTGCCAAGGGTGTGGAGGCGTTGCTGCATTACTATGGAAAGGGGAAGCCTTGAAATGCGGCCAGCTGTTGCCACACTCTTGGCAACCGGCTTCCGGCTGTCAATGGACGATCGATTGCGTGGATGCCACGCAGGCTTTAGCATAGGCCGACTCGGGTCTGTTAACAGCCCCTAATGAAAACCCAGATCAGCCAGTAAGTGCTGCGTAGTACCCGCTGCGAATTTTTGAGGCCCCCCATTCATGTCCCAGACGTTGACCATTGCCACCCGTAAATCACCTTTGGCTATGTGGCAGGCCGAACATGTCGCCGCAGCCCTGAAGAAGGCCCATCCCGACCTCCAGGTGGAGCTGTTGGGGATGACCACCCAGGGTGACAAAATTCTTGACACCCCGCTCGCAAAGATTGGGGGAAAGGGATTGTTCATCAAGGAGTTGGAACAGGGTTTAATGAGCAAAGAGGCGGATATCGCGGTCCACTCCATGAAGGATGTGCCGGTTGACCTGCCCCAGGGACTGCACCTGCCGGTGATCATGCAGCGCGAAGACCCGCGGGATGCCTTCGTCTCCAACCGCTACCGCCACATCGACGAACTGCCCCAGGGAGCCTGTGTCGGGACCTCCAGTCTGCGGCGGCAGTGCCAGTTGGCTGAAATTCGGCCCGATCTGGTAATCAAATCCCTGCGCGGTAATGTGAATACGCGTCTGCGCAAGCTCGGTGAGGGTGAATATGACGCCATCATCCTCGCCGCCGCCGGGTTGAAGCGCCTGGGATTCGAAGCCCGCATCACCGCCCTCATCGGTCCGGAGCAGAGCCTGCCGGCCATCGGGCAGGGGGCGGTGGGTATCGAATGCCGGGTGGACGATCAGCGGATCAATGAGCTGATTGCGCCCCTTCATCATGCGCATACCGCCTACTGCGTCCGCGCCGAGCGCGCCATGAACCAGCGTTTGAACGGTGGATGTCAGGTACCTATCGCCGGTTATGCCATGCTGGAATCGGGCAATCTCTGGCTGCGGGGCCTGGTGGGTGAACCCGACGGCAGCCGTATCATCCGCGGTGAGGTCGAGGGTACGGTCCAGGAGGCGGATGCCATGGGCGAGGGTTTGGCTGAGCGGCTGTTGGAGTGGGGGGCTGACGATATTCTGAAGGCGCTTTACGACACCCATTGAAGCATGGCGGCCATTTCAGGCTTCCGATTGGAGAACCATGTCGGATTATGACTTCAAAGGCAGGGGTATCCTGGTCACCCGGGCCGCCCACCAGGCGGAGGGACTAACGCGGCGGATCCGGGACGCCCGGGGCCGGGCGATCCCATTTCCGGCACTGGAGATCGCCGCCAGCGAAGTGCCCCAGCGACCGCGGGAGCTTTTGCGGCAACACTGGGATCTGATCATCTTTGTCAGTCCCAATGCGGTCCATCATGCCCAGAAGCTGTTATCGGGTAGACTCCTTCGCGGAACCCTGGGCGCGGTCGGAGAGGCGACGGCGGCGGCGCTTCGCCACTATGGGTATAGTATCGACCTGATGCCGCGGAATCGTTACGACAGCGAGGGCCTGTTGCTGCTGCCCCAGCTGCAGCAGATGCGTGGAAAAAGGGTGTTGATCGTGCGCGGCGAGGGCGGAAGGAGGCTGTTGGGCGACAGCCTGCGGGCGAGAGGTGCGGAAGTAGGTTATGCTGAGGTCTATCGGCGACTCGCGCCGGAGGTCGATCCCGCTCCCTTACTGGCGCGGTGGGGGGAAGAGGTCGATCTGGTGAGCGTGACCAGCGTCGAAGTCATGCAGAATCTGATCGTCCTTCTGGGAGAGCAAGGCTGGCCGCTGTTGCGCCGTACCCCACTTCTGGTAATCAGTGAAAGGATGGGAGAGGAGGCGGAAAGGCGGGGATTTGAGACCGTCCTGATCTCGACAGGAGCCGATGACGAGTCGATCATGTCAGCGATACAGGCGTGGATCGGAGAGGGTGCCTGAAAAGATTCAGTCGAGGGGAGTGGATCTCTATTATTGAAGGTTGCGCCAGGCGCATAGAGCGAGCAGGAAATGAGTGAAACAGATCGTGAATCTGGCCACAGCCAGAGAGAGAGTGAGGCGGAGTTCGCCGATGCCATCGAAGGCGAGGTAGAGCGAATCGATGAAACCGCGGGCAAGTCGGGTCTCTCCCGACTGCCGGTAATCATTGCCCTGGTGGCGTTGCTGGCGGTGGCGCTGGGTTTGATCCTCGGTTATCGCTACTGGCTCGATATGAAACAGAGCCTGGTCACTCTCAACGATGCCCTGGTCAAGGCCAACCAGGAACAGTCTCAGTTCGGGCAGCAGCTGCAGCAGACCCGGCAAGATTTTGCGCAACAGCAGCAGGCGATTGCCGCACAGCGGGACGCCTTGGCCCAACAGGCGGATAAGATCCGCCAGGAGCGCGAGGCCTCGCGCAAACAGGGTGACCAGCTCTATCGTTCACTGGCCGAGATTCAGACCCGGATGGGTGGCAAAGAGGGACAGTGGCGGGTGGCCGAGGCGGAATACCTGATGCGTGTCGCCAACCATCGATTGAAGCTCATGGGCGATCCGGACACCGCCCTCGAGGCGCTGAAGTCCGCAGACGAGCGACTTGCCGCAAGCGGGGATCCCGGTTGGTCCGAAGTCCGCGAGATCATCGCAAAGGAGGTCGCTCAACTGACCGCCACGCCAAAAGTGGACCGTGCGGGAATCAGTGCGGAGTTGACTGCCCTGACCGAGCGAGTGGAAGGGCTTGCCCTCGAGGATGCCGGCGTGATGCTGGCAGATAAACCCACGCAGGACGAAGCATCAAAGAGCGTCGCCGAAAACGAAGGTTTCCAGCTCGAGAGGCTGCTCGATGACTTTTGGCAGGGGTTCAAGTCGATGATGGTGATCCGCCACCACGACCGTCCGATAGGTGCCATGCTGCCACCCGAACATCGCTACTTTCTGCTGCAGAACCTGCGTCTCAAACTGGAGAACGCAAAGTCAGCGATGATGGGGCGAAACCAGCTCCTCTACAGTGATAATCTGAACAGTGCGATCGACTGGATCGATCACTATTTCCAGGCATCAGCCTCTGATGTGGCCGGCTTCAGATCCCAGCTGGAGGGACTGACGGCGAAGGAGATCGCACCGCAGATGCCCGATATCTCCGGATCGATGCGTGCGCTGCAGGAGAGGCGAAAGCGAATCAACCGGGAGGAGATCCGTTGAGAACCCTGATCGCAGCCTTTTTAGCGTTATTTGCTGCGGTGGCCGTTACCCTGCTGGTAAAGCAGGACAACGGCTATGTCCTCCTCGGCTATGGCAACTGGACGGTGGAGACTAGCCTGGCCCTCTTTTGTCTGGCCCTTTTGCTGCTGTTTTTACTTGTCTATCTTGCGATCAGAACCGTTTCCCGGCTCTGGCAGATGCCGGAGCGTGTTGCAGAGTGGCGGCGCAAGCGCCGTTCCCTCAAGGCCAGGCAGGCCCTGACCCGCGGCCTGGTGGAACTTGCGGAGGGGCGCTGGAAGGTGGCGGAGCGGCACCTGACACGAAATGTCGCGCAATCGGAGACCCCGCTGCTCAACTACCTGGCGGCTGCGCGCGCAGCTCAGCTCCAGGGCGAACACACCCGGCGTGATGATTATCTCCACCTGGCCCATGAGAGCATGCCTTCCGCCGATGTGGCGGTGGGTCTTACCCAGGCTGAACTGCAGCTGGCTCATCAGCAGTACGAGCAGGCCCTGGCAACCCTGATGCATGTGCGTTCACTGTCGCCAAAACACAACTATGTGCTGACCCTGTTGAAGAAACTCTACGAGAATCTCGGAGAGTGGAAAAAACTCGAGGAGATGATGCCGGAGTTGAAGCGCCGCAAGGTGATCGTTGAAGCGGAGTTTCAGGCACTGGAGATGCGCGTCTATCACGAGCGTCTGAAACAGGAGTCAGCGACAGTCGATGATAGCGTGCGCTATTGGCAGACCATTCCCAAGGGGATCAGGCAGCAGCAGGATATGTTGCTTGAGTACTGTGAACGCATGATGTCCCTGGACGCGGGTTCCCGGGTGGAACCGTTGATTGCGGCTTCCCTGCAGCGGGAGTGGAACAGCGAGTTGGTTACCTGCTATGGCCAGATCGAACTCGCCAATCCTTCCCACCAGTTGGCGGTGGCGGAAGGCTGGCTGAAAGCGCATCAAGAGGATCCGGTACTGTTATTGACACTTGCCAGGCTCTCCCTGCAGAACAAGTTGTGGGGTAAGGCGCGTAGCTACCTGGAGGCCAGTATCGGCATCTCACCGACCCCCGAGTCCTATCAGCAGCTCGGTCTGTTGCTGGAGCGCCTGGGTGAGGACAAAGAGGCATTACACTGTTTTCGGTCCGGTTTGGCTTTGCTGCATGCAGAACCTCAGCGGGAACTGCCGGCCATCGGCAGCCGGCCTGCGTTGACCAACAATTCCGTCATCGATGAAACCGTCAACAGTGAGATTTTGAACACGCCTGCAAGATCCTAATTCGTATTTTGTGGGGGAAATCATTCCAAACGCAGGATTTTGGTGCTGTAATTGACCTAAATGGTTGGTTGAATGCCAGAGGCTTTTCATATATATCGCATACTCAAATTTAGGTAATTCCATTTTTCAATCTGAGATCTGCACAAAAGGAGTTGTCAATCAGTAATGTATAACTGACCTGTGTGGGGGCTTGATAAACCGTGAATGCCTTTTGGGTGAAACTCATCACTCTTCTCCAATTGATAGTTGTACCCATTGTACATGCCGGTTGGGATATCGCTGACCTGGAACGCG
The DNA here is from genome assembly GCA_003094535.1 of gamma proteobacterium symbiont of Ctena orbiculata. Lineage (GTDB taxonomy): Bacteria > Pseudomonadota > Gammaproteobacteria > Chromatiales > Chromatiaceae > Thiodiazotropha. The sequence goes on from NATV01000080.1 coordinate 15,693, forward strand.
TAGAGGCGATGAACCTGGATCCGGATTATGCGCGAGGCAAGGCCGTCTATGAGACCTGTGCGGTTTGTCATATGCCGGAAGGCTGGGGAACACCAAACGGCGCCTACCCGCAAATAGCCGGTCAACACCGTTCAGTCGTGATCAAGCAACTGGCCGATATTCGCGCCAAGAATCGCGATAATCCTTCCATGTATCCTTTTGCCCTACCTGAAGAGATAGGGGGCGCTCAGGCCATAGCCGACGTGGCCTATTATATCGAATCGTTGAAGATGACTGCGGCCACCGGCAAGGGTGACGGCAGCGATCTCGCGCATGGTGAAAAGCTTTATAAACAGCACTGTACCGAGTGCCATGGGGAGCAGGGTGAAGGGCAGTTCGAAAAGGCCTATCCGGCCATCCATGGCCAGCACTACAATTATCTTCTGCGCCAGCTGATCTGGATCCAGAACGGTAAGCGGCGCAACAGCAATAAAGAGATGGTTAAGGTCATCGAAGTCTTGGACAAGAAGGATTTCAAAGCGATATCCGACTACGTTTCCAGGATGTTGCCTGTTCCGGAGCGGCGTTCCGAACATACCTGGAAAGATCGCGAGCTACAGGTGAGATGAACAAATCCGAAGCGCCTGTCGAGAGCGATACTATAGTTGTAACCAACGGATTCTCTGAACATAAAGAGTTGATCCTCAGTTTTCTGGCGCTGTTCCTTCCAGCGTCCCTGTTGCTGGCCTCCATTTTCTATGCTTTCTCCACCCAAACGGAAAAATATGAGCTGCAAACCACATTGATTCGTGAAGAGTCGGCGTTGAACAGCGCCAGCGAATTGACCTCGTTGCTGTTCGAGCAGAAGCTCTCGGATCTATTGGTGCTGGCGGAGGGGGAGATACTCAGAAACTATATCCATGATCCTAACCTGAAAAACTGGATACGTACCGCGCGTGAGTTTTCCCTCTTTGCAAGACGGAAGCCAAAATATTTTCAGATAAGATACCTCGACAATACCGGCATGGAAGTCATCCGAATCAACAGTGCAGACAACGTCCAGGAGATCGTCCCTCAGAGCGAGATGCAAGACAAGGGGAATCGTTACTACTTCAAGGAGGCGATCAAGTTGGACGTGGGTGAGATCTATATATCGCCCCTGGATCTGAATATGGAACGGGGCGAAATCGAGCAGCCGGTTAAGCCCACTGTACGGTTTGCCACACCGGTGGCCGACGGATATGGGGAAAAAAGGGGTGTAGTGATAATTAACTATACGCCGAATGAGCTGTTGCACCGCATCGCTGATATCTTCAAAAGCCTGCGCGGTGACGCGGTGATGCTCAATAGCGAGGGTTTTTGGCTGCATGGTGTGCCGGATGAGCAGCTATGGGGCTTCATGTACGGTAATGATGAGACCTTCGCAAAACAAAAACCCGATGTCTGGTCCGCCGTCAACAATAGTGACAAAGGCTCATTTATTACCAACGATGGTGTTTATATTTTTAAGAAAGCCTACCCTTTAGTCCGCCAGAGGCTGGGAACACTGGAAAACGTCGACGAAACCATAGTCCCCTCGCCAAACAGAGCCCAGAAGAGATATTGGATCTATCTCTCCCATATCTCCAATAACCTGATAGCGGACCTCACGGCGAAACGTATGATCGTGGCGACTGTGACCTACCTGCTGCTGTTTTTGGTGACAGGGGTGATCAGTGTCTTATTTGCCAAGAACAGCGTGCAGAAAAAAGTAGCGTTTCGCAAACTTCAGCAATATGCCACCACCGATGACCTCACGGGTCTCGCAAATCGACGCGAGCTGGATAAGGTTGCGTTGCGCGAATTCAAGCGCGCAACCCGTTTCTCGAGACATCTCTCGGTCTTGATGATGGATCTGGACCATTTCAAAGCGGTCAACGATAGCTATGGCCACAACGTCGGGGACAGGGTGCTGAGGCATGTTGCCGATATCTGCGTAGCTGCAATCCGTGGTCAGGATTTTCTCGCCCGCTACGGTGGCGAGGAGTTCACCATCCTGCTGCCGGAAACGGAGATCGGGAGCGCAGCTCTTCTGGCGCAGCGGATCTGTGATGAGATCGCCGCCAAACCCTACCGGGATGGCACTCAGCCGATCTCCATCACCATCAGCATCGGTATCAGCGAGGTCGAGGATAACGATGATGATGTTCACAACCTGCTATACCGGGCGGACAAGGCGCTCTACGAGGCAAAGAAAAGAGGCCGCAATCGGGTGGTGATCTTAAGCAAGGACAACTTCCTCTCTCACCTTGCCATGGTCAACGAGTAGGCTGATCCTTGCCCGCGGCGGTAATCTCCCTCAGTGCCGAAGTGCCTGCATGGAGCCCCGCTGCGGTTGCCTCGTCAAGCAGCCGCTTCGCCTTGCGCGCCAGCTCAGGGACGCCCTCGCCGCGTATCCGTTGAGCCAGCAGGCGACCGCGCTCGATATAGAAATCACTCCATGGCAGGGGTTCTTTGCGCGTATATTCCGCCAAGGCATCCGCATAGTAGAGCATCTTTTCCGCATCCTCCCTCTGCAGATAGACCTCTATCATGTTCTGGTAGAAGTGAAGATAGTTGTGGCTGAGGCTGCCCCGGTCGAGATAACGTTGGCCCTCGCGAATCGCGTCTTGGCGCTGTTTCTCGTCATCGGTCACCCGTGCCAGCACGCCGAGAATATAGGGTGCGATATGGGTAGGTACGGAATCGAGGGCGGCCCGGTAAGCGCGTTCCAGATAGCTGACGCCCTCTTCAAGGTTCCCCTTCAACGCCATGGCTTCACCGATTTGCGCCAGGTTGTCGCCATAAAAGCGGCTGGCGCGCAGTTGCCGCGCCAATGCCAACCCCCTTTGCCCATAGTGCTCCGCGGCATCGATATCATCGGTGTATAGATAGACCAGGCTCAGGTTCATATAGGCCGTCATCTCCGCACGCATGTTGCTGTACGCCGCGGCGAGTTCTGCTGCTTCGTGAAGGGTCTCCAGCGCTTGCGGAATGCTACCGGTGTAGAGAAGGGTCACGCCGTACATGGACAGGTTGCCGATCTCCTGGGGCAGGCGATGCGCTCGCTTTGCCAGCGCCAGGCATCGTTCGAAGTAGTCTTGTGCCGTCACTATCCGCCCCTGGGCATAATAGGCATCAGCCATACCCGCCAGTGCCCGTATCTCCAGCAGCGGGTTGTCGGACTGCCTGGCCAGGGATTCCGCTGCGCGGTGGGCCCGCAGGCAATCATCGGTACGTGCCAGGGCGAACAGAATGTCCCCCCGTCGATAGTGCAGTTCGGTGAGGAGGGCGCCATCCCGGTTCAGCTCCGCCATGGGGGCGGCCTTATCAAGGACCGCCAGTGCCTGATCCAGATCGTCCTGGACCGTCAATCCGGTCGCCTTACCGATCATGGCGCGACAGCGGGTACTGTCGTCGCTCGTCTTGTCAGCGGCGGCAGCAAAGGCCTGGATGGCGGATGGGATTGCACCCCCCTGTATCAACAGCTCTCCTTGCAGACAGTTGAGCTGCGCGCCCAGCTCAGCTGGCTGTGCGATCTCGGCGCCGCGGGATGCCATTGACAGGGCCTGCTCGAAGTCAGCCATGGCCACCGCCTGCTGGGCAGCCCGCAGGTAGGCTTCCGCCGCCCCCTCGTTGCCGCCGAGGTCGAGATGTCGGGCATGAAGGGCTGGGTCGCGATGTTGATACCATGCCGCCGCCCGCAGATGAAGTGCGCGTCGCTGGGAAGGCAGCAACGACTCGTAGATGGCATCCCGCAGCAGGGCGTGGACAAAGAGATAACCCTCGCCCTCGGGCTGCAACAGGCGCAGGTTCAACAGGGCATCGGGTCGATAGTCGTTATTGCCGAGGAGCTGGACTAAAAGATCCAGTTTAAAGCGCTGACCCAGCACGCTTGCTCCCTGAACCGCCTGTCGATCCTCATCACTGAGGAGGTCGAGTCTCGACAGTACCAGACTCTGGATCGAGTCGGGCACCCTGCCTTCTCGATCCGTTGCTCCCAGCAGCAGCTGTTCGAGAAAGAAGGGATTACCCCCCGAGCGTTCAATACATCTGTCGATATAGGCCTGATCCTGTTGCGCGACCTGCTGTGCCAGCCGTTGTGCTTGATCCCGGGGCAGCGGACGCAGATCGAGGGTGGTTAAAGGGGCCCCGCGCATGGCGCTGCGCCAGGCGGGCTCGAGCGGTTCGCCTTCGACCCGCGAGGTTATGATCAACAGAGCCGGATAGCGACTGACCGCGTCGGCAAGCTCGGCGAGATGGGTGAGGGTGGCCTGATCCGCCCAATGGATATCCTCCACGATCAACAGGCAGGGTGCCGATTGGGTGGCACTGGTGAGAAGGGATTGAAGGATTTGCCGGGCACCCTTGTGTAGCGCCTCTTCACTCAGGCTGTCGAGGGCTGGGGCTCTTCCCGCGTCGATCGGCAGGCGAAACAGCCGCAGCAGTGCGCCGGGATGGACCGCAGGATTCCATTTTTCGTTCATCGATCGCTTTGCTGCAGGTTCGATCTCAACGGTCGTTGCACTGCTGTCGAGTCCCATCAATTGGCGCAATAGAGAGGGTATCGGCTCCGTGGTCGACTCCATGCCGAAATCGAGCACCAATGCGCGATGGGGCGTGACGCCCATTTGCAGGGCGTGTTGAGCGGTCTCGTCGACTAGACGGGTTTTCCCGATACCCGATTCACCACGGAGGAGAAAGGTCTCGCCGGCCCGATCTTCAATGCAGGCCTCCAGCGCGGTGTCGAGTTGTCTCAGTTCCCGGGTTCTGCCAACGAAGGGAAATGGTTTGCTGCGCGCAACCGTCTCCGGCAGGATCGCCGACACGTTCCAGTTCGAATCACCCACTTCCACCGCTTCGATGCTCATGCGCAGGCCCAGATAGGCGGAACCGGTGAGCAGGATATCTCCGGCTGCTGCCGAACGTGCCAGCTGTTCCGCCTGGGCAAAGACCGCTCCGGATACGGCGCCGCATCCATCGCTCATCACCGTCCCCGTGGCGATGCCGCTTCGAGCCCCCAATCGGGAGAGGCATTCGGTTGCAGCGTCAGGAAGCGATCTCAGTTCAAGCAACAGCTGCAGCGCCTTTTCACACTCATTGCCATAGGCCTTTTCAAGACCGAAAAGGATGCTAATCGCATCTCCATGTTGATGATGGAGTAGACCGCCATATTGGGTTATATGCCGCTTCAGCAGTTCCAGCAGCTGCTGGTTCAGGGCGTGCAGCGACTCCGGGTCTCCCCTCGCCATCAGCTCTGGATAGCTTCCCAGATGGAGGTGAGCCACGGTCACCGTGCGCATCTGCTGTGGCGGTTGATCGGCCGGCATGGATGTGGCATGAGTATGCGCCGGTTCCAAGCTTGGGATTCTGCCGGTGTCAACGGCGCTGTTGTCGTCATCCTCCCTGCTGCGTTGCCGGACTATCTGTTCATGAAGCTGCTCCGTCTCCGGTTCGGGAGAGACTCCCAGTTCGCGCATCAGCAGACGCCTGCACCTGCGGTATTGGCGCAGTGCGTCGGCGGGGCGGTTGAGACGTGTGTAGAGCTGCATCAGGGTCCGGTGGACCTGCTCCTGCAGTGGATCGCTGGCCAGCAGTTTGATGCCCAGGCGGATTCCCGATTCCAACTGCGCAGTCTGCAGGTAGTGAGCCAACAGTTTCGACATCGTGTTGATTGCAAGCTCCCGGTAGTGGCTGCGCTGGGTCATCAGCCACTCTTCGAAGTTGTTGGAGCGTGGATTGAAGCCCTCCAAAAACTCGCCGCCGTAGAGAGATGTCAACCGGGTCAGTTGCTCGGGAGTCTGCGCTTCCTTCAACAGGGCATCGAAGCTTCCGCTGTCGCTGACGATATGCCCGCTTTTTAGGAGCACGCTCTCCTGGTCTGTCACAAGCGCATCGGCATGGACGCCCAATACCTTCCTCAAGCCACTGAGCGCCTGGCGCAGGCTGTGGCGTGCCTGGGCGTCACCGCTCTCCTCCCAGAGCAGCAGTGCCAGCCTCTCCCTGGGTTGGGATTTCTCCTGATGCAGTGCCAGCCAGGCCAGGAGCGCCTTGGTCTTGCGCGCTCTCAACTCTACAGCGGCTCCTGTATCGTCAATCAGTTGAAAGCCACCGAAGAGTGACAATTCCATAACGCGCGATGCGTTCATGCCGTTAATAAAATACCTGGTTGCCCGCTGTTCTTTTTCCCATAGCAGCGCGCGATGACTGATCAGGAAAATAGATGACAGGGAAACTTTGACGCTCTTTTGACGCTTGCGGGCCGGCTGCCCTGACGCCTGCTAACTAAGGTAGCACATAACGAGTTGGATAAAGCGTGAAACCACCTTCTATAGCCCACAAGAGGAGATACAATATGTGCCAGCCTGCCCTGCCCGTTATCAACCAGACTGAGGCCAATGATCCCACCGCCCTCTTTGCCGAGGAGTTGTTACAGATACTCAACCACGGTGCGACCGCGTTGATGATATCCATCGGCCATCGCACCGGCCTGTTCGATGCCATGGCCAAGCATTCTCCGGGTGACAGCCGTGGGGTTGCGGCTTCGGCGGGATTGGATGAACGCTATGTTCGCGAGTGGCTGGGTGCCATGGTGACCGCCGGAATCGTCTCCTACGATGCGGTGGCGGGCAACTACAGATTGCCTCCGCACCATGCCGCGCTGCTGACCCGTACCGCCTCGCCGGATAATGTCGCGGTATTTGCCCAATACATACCGCTGCTGGGACAGGTGGAGGACGATATCATCGACTGTTTCTACAACGGCGGCGGCGTGCCCTATAGTCGCTTCAGGCGTTTTCATGAAGTGATGGCCGAGGACAGCGGTCAGACCGTGGTCAGCGCCCTGTTTGAACATATCCTGCCATTGATCGAGGGCCAGCTGTCCCGCCTGGAACAGGGCATCGACGTGCTGGATGTGGGTTGTGGCCGTGGCCAGGCCCTGTTGTTGTTGGCGAAGGCGTTTCCCAACAGTCGTTTCACCGGCTATGACTTCTCCCGGGAGGCCATCGACTGGGCGCGGCAGGAGGCGGAGCGGCAGGGGTTGAACAATCTGTTGTTCGAGGTCAGGGACGCGGCCACCATCGACGAGCAGGGTGCCTATGACTGGATTGTCACCTTCGATGCCATCCACGATCAGAAATCCCCGGACCTTGTTTTGTCGGCGATACACCGGGCATTGCGCGATGACGGCGTCTATCTGATGCAGGACATCAAGGGCTCGAGTCATCTGCACAACAATCTGGATCACCCCATCGGTCCGCTGCTCTATACCCTCTCCACCATGCACTGCATGACGGTTTCGCTGGCCCAGGAAGGCGCCGGTCTGGGTACGGTCTGGGGCAGGGAGCTTGCCTTGCAGATGTTGAACGAAGCCGGCTTCAAACAGGTCGAGGTGAAGGAGCTGGAGCACGATTTTCAGAACTACTTCTACATCATCCGCAAGTGCTGATCATACCTCCGCACGGGCAGTTGCGATTGGCGGGGCTCTGCCCCGCCGCATGCACGAGTCGGTCTTTCACGACTCTGCGCAATCGATACAGCGTGTAGTCGTTGGTTCGGCCATGAGTCGCTGGATGTTGATCGGCTCTTTACAGACAAAGCAGTAGCCATACTCTCCCGCATCGATACGCCGCAGGGCACCGGCGATATTAGACAGCTGTTGTTGGCGCCTTCTGGCGGTCTCCTGTGCCATCTGTTGAGCCTGCAGGGCATCCATGCGGCTGAGGCGTCCGACCCGGCTCTGGTCCAGTTCTACCGTCTCTCCCGCCGCCTGCGAGGTTTCATCGACAGCCTGCAGCTCCGTCCGCAGATGCAGCAGTCTCTCCTTGAGCGAAGCGAGTTCTTTGGGTGTCATTGGATTATCTGCGTGGATATGGGGCTATTGCGTGAGCGCCTGCCTGTATAGCGTTGTTGAATCCCTGGGATTACACAGATCAGCAACACTCCGGCATGATCGCTAAAAGTATCTAAATCATAGGTTATTTGATTGGAGTTTTCCCATGTATCGACTACGCGCGGCAACGATAGTCTGCCTGATGCTAAGTGCTGGCGGCGCCCTGGCTGAGGGTGGAGATGGCGCTGTCGAGGCCCACGCCCGTGCCACGGGCGCATCCCAGCCTGAGGAGTAAGCCGGAGCCTATTGACAGGCCGTACCCTACGCATCGGTCGACGTAATCAGGGTGTCAATGAGGCGTCAATTTCATCAGAAGTCAGGTTCCGGTCTTCTGTTTGGCCGCGGCGGCGCCATACTCGAAGGAGTCGGAGTAGAGCTCTTCTCCGGCCAGGCCATGGGAGAGAAAGACCTTTTTGCCTGCCTCGATCATCGGCGGCGGTCCGCTCATGTAGACTTCGTGGTCGCTGAGATCGGGATGGTCGGCGATCACGGCCTCGTGGACCCAGCCTTTTCGCCCGCGCCAGTCGTCATCCGGTTCGGAGAGTACCGGGATGTAGTTGAAGTTGGCGTGTTCGGCCGCCCATCTCTGCGGTAGTTCGGGGAGGTAGAGATCGCTGCGGGAGCGCACCCCCCAGTAGAGATGCATCGGTCTTTGAATACCGATCTGGAAGGCGTGTTCGATGATCCCCTTGAGGGGCGCAAAGCCGGTGCCGCCGCCCATCAGGATGATCGGTTTTGTCGACTCTTCCCGCAGATAATAGCTGCCCAGGGGCGCTTCGATACGCATGATGGTCTTCTCCTCCATGCCGCTGAAGAGCAGATCGGTAAAGAGGCCGCCGCTGACGTGACGGATGTGGAGCTCGATAAAGTCGTCGTCATGAGGGGCGTTGGCGATGGAGAAGGCCCGTTTGCTGCCATCCTTGAGGATAAAGTTGAGATACTGGCCGGCAAGAAACTGCAGACGCTCTCCCTCGGGCAGCTTCAGATAGAGGCGGATGACATCTTCGTTGAGGCGCTCGATGCGATCGACCTTGCAGGGCATGGTGCGGATCGGTATGTCCTTGGACCGCGCGATCTCCACCACCTCGATGGCGAGGTCCGACGCGGGGACGGCCTGGCAGGTATAGCAGATGCCTTCGCTGTTGTCCGCCATCACCGGCGGTATGCCGTCGGGGTAGTCGACACTGCCCTTGGTGAGACTTGCCTGGCAATCGCCACAGAAGCCGTTGCGGCAGCCGTAGGGCAGATTGATACCCTGCCTGACCGCGGCGTCGAGTATTCTCTCGCCTGATTCGACTGAGAATTCATGACCACTTGGTTCAACTTGAACTTTGAAACTCATGGGGTACCTTCTTGTTCATGAGTCGATACAGTCGGTGTAACGATTCGTTATCCTCAATCGACCACAAAATGGGGATAGGTTCTGAATTATTCAGAGATTTCCAGATAATTTGCGGAATTCTCTCCTATTTTTGTCAGGAATTAAACCGGGAGTCCATTGGGTAATGGCGGTAACGATCGTCGGATGCGGTGATATCGGTACCCGGGTGGCGTTGGCTTGTCGCGCCGACGGGAGCCGGGTAACTGCCTGGGTGCGTACCCCGGAGAGTGCGCAGAGACTGCGGCGTCTGGGTGTGAATGCGGTTCAGGCAGACCTGGACCGGGCGCTGGCGCCTGACCATACGGTCGAGGAGGGCGTTCTCTACTATTTCGCGCCCCCGCCTCCCAAGGGTCGGCAGGACAGCCGAGTCGGCCGTTTCATCGCCCGGTTGAATGAGGGTCCCCCGCCTGAAAAAGTGGTCTATCTGAGTACCAGCGGTGTCTATGGTGACTGTCGGGGGGCCTGGGTTGACGAGACCCGCACACCGTCGCCCACCGCGGACCGGGCAATACGGCGTCTCGATGCCGAAGCGCAGTGGCACGCCTGGAGTGAACGCACGGGGCTTGGCCTGGTGATACTTCGGGTAGCCGGGATCTATGGGCCGGGAAAACTACCGCTGCAGCGATTACGCAGCCGCCAACCGATGGTGGCCGAGGCGGATGCGCCGATCACCAACCATATCCACAGCCTCGACCTGGTGAGGATAGCGAGAATCGCCATGCAACGGGCTCCATCCGGGGAGGTGTACAACGTCTGTGATGGGGCGCCGGAGCCGATGACCAGCTATTTCAATCAGGTGGCGGATTTCCTGAAACTGCCCCGACCCCCGGTTATCTCCCTGGAGGAGGCGCAGCGGCAACTCTCGCCGGGGATGCTCTCCTATCTGAAGGAGTCACGCAGGTTGAGCAATCGCAAGCTGCTTGAGGAGTTGGGTGTCGAGTTGGCCTACCCGAGCCTGGAGCAGGGATTGCAGGCTTCGCTCTCCATTGAATAATTCACACTAGACCTTGAGCCATTTGAAGAGCGGATCCCAGAGAATCACATCCTGGTAGACCTGGGAAGGGGCGAGTTCGAAGATGGCCAGGCCCCGCTCCGCGGAACGGATATAGTTCTGGCTCTCGCGCAGGTGGGTGACGAAGGGGATCTTGAGATGTCCCAGATAGGCTTCCAGGTCATGGTAGATGCGGGTCTGCTCCCTGGCCCGGTTGGCGACGATCCCGATCCGGGTCTGATGTTTGGAGACCCGCCCGCTGGCCAGCAGTTCGGTGAGGAAGCGGCTGCAGGCCCGCATGTCTATGGGTGAGGGGAGCACCGGCAGGATCAGGGTGTCCACCCGCAGCAGCATCTTGTTGATCGCCTTGCCGTGGACACCGGCGGGTGCATCCATGATCAGCAGGTCGGTACCGCTGCGCGGCCGCACCGGTTCGCTCACCGCATTGATGGCCTGGATCTCCGGGATGCCCTCGTAGTCTTTTCTCGCTTCCAGCCAGTCCATGGTGGATTGCTGGGTATCAAAATCGGCCAAGGCGACCTTCTTTCCCTCATCGGCATACCAGGTGGCTAGGTTGGTAGCGATCGTGGTCTTTCCACAACCGCCCTTGGCGTTCATCAACATGATTGTGCGCATTCTTATTCCCTATCCTCTTAGTGTTAACAGGCCCTAGTTTAGTCTATCCCGAGCTGATCCCAAATCTCATCGACGCGTTGCTTGACTGCCGCCGTCATGGTGATCGGCCGTCCCCACTCCCTCTCGGTCTCGCCCGGCAACTTGTTGGTTGCGTCGAAGCCGATCTTGGAGCCGAGGCCGGAGACGGGCGAGGCGAAGTCGAGATAGTCGATGGGTGTGTTTTCAATGATCGTGGTATCTCGCGCAGGATCCATACGTGTGGTCATGGCCCAGACGACATCCTGCCAATCCCGCGTATTGACATCGTCATCGACCACGATCACGAACTTGGTGTACATAAACTGCCGCAGGAAGGACCAGACTCCCATCATCACGCGCTTGGCGTGGCCCGGATACTGCTTTCTCATACTGACGATGGCCAGGCGGTAGGAGCAGCCCTCGGGTGGCAGATAGAAATCGACGATCTCCGGAAACTGCTTCTGCAGGATGGGCACGAAGACCTCGTTCAGCGCCATCCCGAGCACCGCGGGTTCGTCCGGTGGACGGCCGGTATAGGTGCTGTGGTAGATCGGGTCCCCGCGATGGGTTATCCGGTTGACGGTAAAGACGGGAAAGCGTTCCACCTCGTTGTAGTAACCGGTGTGGTCGCCGTAGGGACCCTCTTCCGCGAACTCGTCTGGGTGGATCTGGCCTTCGAGGACGAACTCGGCGGATGCGGGCACCTGAAGGTCGGAGTCGATGCACTTCACCACCTCGGTACGGCTACCGCGCAGGAGTCCGGCGAAGGCATACTCGGAGAGGGTATCGGGTACCGGGGTTACCGCGCCCAGGATGGTGGCGGGATCGGCGCCGAGGGCGACGCAGAGCGGAAAGGGTTCACCCGGGTTTGCCGCCTGCCAGTCGCGGAAGTCGAGCGCCCCCCCGCGATGGGCCAGCCAGCGCATGACCAGGCGATTGGGCTCGAGCAGCTGCATGCGGTAGATGCCCAGATTCTGGCGCGTTTTATTGGGACCGCGGGTGATCACCAGACCCCAGGTGATCAGTGGAGCCACATCCTCCGGCCAGCAGGTTTGAATCGGCAGTCGGGTCAGATCGACCTCGTCACCCTGTTGCGAGACGGCCTGGCAGGGGGCGTTGCGCAGTTCCTTGGGAGCCATATCGAGCACCTTGCGGAACACCGGCAGTTTCTCCCAGGCATCCTTCATCCCCTTCGGCGGATCGGGTTCCTTGAGAAAGGCGAGCAGTTTGCCCACCTCGCGCAGCGCCTCCACAGACTCCTCCCCCATGCCCATGGCAACCCGCTCGGGGGTGCCGAAGAGATTGCCGAGCAACGGATAGGGTGAGCCCTTGACCCGCTCGAAGAGTAGGGCGGGACCGCCGCGGCGCAGGGTGCGATCACAGATCTCCGTGATCTCCAGCTTGGGGTCCACCTCGGTCTGAATGCGTTTCAATTCACCGCGGGACTCAAGCTGTTGAATGAAATCACGTAGATCTTTGTACTTCATAGCACGGCAGCTAGTGACTGTCTTGCAGGAGACATTACCAGAGGCAGCATTGAGGTCAAGCGATTGCGGGGATTTTGTCCTGTTTAAGCCATCTCCACTGCGCCGTATAACAACTCCCTCTGATCGATCTCATACTCCACTATGCCAATCATGAGGGCTATACCCGCTACACTTCAACTCCTTCATCGCCACCAGGAAGGTAGACCGGGCTACGGGACAGGGACTTAGGGTCGCTTACCTGGCCATCGTGAAAAAACACGCCGGTGAGATCGCGTTACTGCATAGCTCAGAGGAAGGTACGACCTTCGAGATTCGTCTGCCCGTCAGACCTGGAATCAATGAGGCCGCTGAGCGCAAGCTGTGGCGGAAGAGCGGTCACTTTCAGGTGGGCTATCCAGGCCCGAATGTACCATCCATGAAAAAGGTGTCAGACTGATGGCCAGTCCCACCATCCCTTTCCATTCCCGGTCACGCTGAACCCCGCTCAACGGCTGACTGGGGTCCTGTCGACACACCGAGAGGTCAGGCGAGGGGGATTGGACGCAACCCCGTAACCTTGTGACCCTCGTCGGATTCAACCCTGCTGATTCAGGGGTATGGTTGAAAAATCCTGACGAGACATTAATATAAGAGAAATCTAATATACTTATCGGAGTCCTTAACAATGAGGCGCTTACTGGTTCCATTCATCCTCAGCCTTGGGCTGATGCCCGCTCTCTCGACGGCGGAGACCGGGGAACTCGATACCGTCGCCGCGGTGAAGCGGGAGGCGGTCAGGGAGTTCTGGCTCGACGGAGTGGTCGAGGCGATCAACCAGACCACGCTATCGGCCCAGACCCGTGGTCAGGTGAAGGAGATCCTCTTCGACGTGGATGACTATGTCGAAAAGGGCCAGGTCGTGGTGCAACTGAAAGACACCGAGCAGAAGGCCGGATTGGATCAGGCCAGGGCTGACCTGAAGGAGGCCGCGGCCCGTCTCCAGGAGTCGCAGGACAATTTCAAGCGCACCAAGGATCTGTTCGGGCGCAAGCTGGCGTCCCAGTCGCAACTGGATAAAGCCACCGCGGCACTGAAATCGGCGAAGGCGCGCAGGGAGGCGGCGGATGCCCGCCTGGCTCAGGCCAATGAGCAGTTTGAATATACCCGCATCAAAGCCCCCTACAGCGGCATCGTGACCCATCGCCATGTCGAGGTGGGTGAGATCGCCTCCCCCGGCCAGAAGCTGATGAGCGGCATCTCCCTGGATCAGCTGCGGGTCACCGTTGAATTGCCGCAGAGCCTGATTCCGGTGATCCGCAAACAGGGCAAGGCGCGGGTGCTGTTGTCCACCGGTGAGGCCATCGAAGGCCAGGGACTCACCATCTTTCCCTTCGCGGATCAAAGCAGCAATACCTTCAAGGTTCGCGTCGATCTGCCGCAAGGCATCGCGGACCTGTTCCCGGGGATGTTTGTCAAAACGGCCTTTGTCACCGGGGTCAAGAAGGAGTTGGTGGTCCCGGCAGGGGCGGTTGTCTATCGTTCCGAGGTGACCGCGGTCTATGTCGTGGGCAAGCAGGGCCGGGTCCACTTCCGGCATATCCGCGCCGGGCATCCGGTGGCGGCGGAGATGCTTTCGGTCATCGCGGGCCTTTCGGAGGGCGAGCGGGTGGCGACCGACCCGGTGGCCGCTGCCAAATTGTTGAAACAGCAGTTGGCGGAGGGCCGGGATGGATAAGTTGGGCCTCTCCGGGGGCGTTGCAAAACGCTTCCTGATCACTGAAATCACGCCGCTGCTGGCCCTGGTGGGACTGCTGCTGGGTGTCTTCGCGGTGCTGGTGACCCCCCGCGAAGAGGAACCGCAGATCAACGTCACCTTCGCCAATGTGTTCATCCCCTTTCCCGGCGCAACCGCCACCGAGATCGAGAATCTGGTGGCGACTCCGGCGGAGCAGGTATTGTCGGAGATTGACGGCATCAAACATGTCTACTCCACCTCCCGCCCCGGCATGGCGGTGCTGACGGTGCAGTTTCTGGTGGGCGAGGATCGTGAAGACGCCATCGTGCGCCTCTTCAGCAAGGTCTATGCGAATCAGGACTGGCTGCCCCAGGGCCTGGGTGTGGGGCAACCGATCATCAAACCGAAGGGCATCGATGATGTGCCGATTGTCACCGCGACGCTCTGGTCGGAAGACCCGCAAGTGGGCGCCTACGAGCTTGGCCAGGTGGCCCATGCCATCGAGTCCGAATTGAAACGGGTACCGGGTACCCGGGATATCTACACCATTGGCAACCCCGATCGGGTGGTGCATGTGCTGCTCGATCCCCAGGCGCTGTCGGGTTATGGCATCGACCTGAGCGACCTGCGCAACGCGCTGCAGGCAGGCAACCATATCCGCGACAATATCAGTGTCACCGCCGACAACCGGGAGCTGCTGGTGCAGGCCGGTACCTTCCTCACCTCCGCGGAGGAGATCGAGGCCCTGGTGGTGGGTGTGCACGAGGGCAAGGCGGTCTATCTGCGCGACGTGGCCAGGGTGAGCCACCAGCCCGATATTCCCCAGCAATATGTCTGGATGGGTGTTGGTCCCCAGGGTGAGACCAAGGATCTGCCCCCGGGGGGCAAGTATCCGGCGGTGACCATCGCCGTGGCGAAGAAGGCGGGCACCAACGCGGTGGATATCGCCAAGGCGGTGATCGATCGCTTCCAGCAGCTCGAGGGAGTGTTCATTCCGCAAGGGGTCAATGCCACCATCACCCGCAACTATGGCGAGACGGCAGAGGCCAAGGCCAACAAGCTGATCACCAAGCTCGTCTTCGCCACTCTCTCGGTGGTGGTGCTGGTGCTCTTCACCATCGGCTGGCGCGAGGCCTTCATCGTCGGCGCCGCAGTGGTGGTGACCCTGGCGGTCACCCTGTTCGCCTCCTGGGCCTGGGGCTTCACCCTCAACCGGGTCTCCCTCTTCGCCCTGATCTTCTCCATCGGCATCCTGGTGGATGACGCCATTGTGGTGGTGGAGAATATCCATCGCCATCTGCAGCTGGGGGCCAGGCATCTGCTCGAGGCGATCCCCAGGGCAGTGGACGAGGTGGGCGGTCCCACCATCCTGGCCACCTTTACCGTGATCGCCGCGCTGCTGCCGATGGCCTTCGTTACCGGCCTGATGGGGCCCTACATGAGCCCGATCCCGATCAACGCCAGTACCGGGATGTTAATCTCCCTGATCGTCGCCTTTGTCTTCACCCCCTGGTTGACCAACCGGATCCTGGCCAGCCAGGCGGAGCATATCGCCAGCCACGCCCATGACGAGCACGAGGAGACGGCGCTGAGCCGCTTCTTCAGCCGGGTGATGAGCCCCTTCCTCGCCGGCAGCCGGGGCAACCGCATGCGTTGGCTGCTGTTGGGCTCGATCATGCTGCTGATCGCCGCCTCGCTCTCGCTGGTGGCGACCAAATCGGTGGTGATGAAGATGCTCCCCTTCGACAACAAGTCGGAGTTCCAGGTGGTGCTCGACATGCCGGAGGGTACCAGCCTGGAGCAGACCACCCGGGTGCTCGATGAGCTGGGTGACTACCTGGGCAGGGTGGCGGAGGTGACCGACTACCAGGTCTATGCCGGGACCGCCTCGCCGATCGGTTTCAACGGCCTGGTGCGGCAGTACTACCTCCGCGAGGGGGCCCATCTGGGTGACATCCAGGTCAACCTGGCGGACAAACACCTCAGGGATCGCAAGAGTCATGAAATCGCCCTCTCGGTGCGTGCACCGCTACAGGCGATCGCGAGGGAGTACCAGGGTAACGTCAAGGTAGTCGAGGTTCCGCCGGGTCCGCCGGTGATGTCGCCGCTGGTGGCGGAGATCTACGGTCTCGACTATGAGGGTCAGACCGAGGCCGCATGGGAGGTGCGCAAGGTGTTCGAGAATACGCCGGACATCATCGACGTCGACGACAGCGTGGAGTACCCCTCGGCAAAGTTCGTGGTGAGAGTCGATCGGGCAAAGGCGGCGAGACTGGGTGTGGCGCAGAGCACGGTGGCCGAGGCCCTGGCGACGGTGTTGCATGGCGAAGACGCCAGCTACCTCCATGGCGAGAACCTCAAGTATGCCGTGCCGATTCGCATCGAATATGCCGAGGCGGACAAGGCCGATCTCGATCAGGTGCTCTCGCTGCGGGTGCGCTCGCTGAGCGGCGAGTTGGTGCCCCTGTCGGAGATCGTGCAGGTGATCCCGCGTGTGCGCGAATACTCCATCTACCACAAGGACCTGCTGCCGGTGGTCTATGTCACCGGCGACATGGCCGGTGAGACCGACAGCCCCCTCTATGGCCTGTTCGACATCTCCGGCCAGCTGAGTGACGGCGGCATCGAGCAGTGGTTCCTGCAGCAACCGGAGAATCCCTACGCCTACAGCCTGAAATGGGACGGCGAGTGGCAGATCACCTACGAGACCTTCCGCGACATGGGGATCGCCTACTCGGTGGGTCTGCTGATGATCTACCTGCTGGTGGTGGCCCAGTTTCGCTCCTACCTGGTGCCGCTGGTGATCATGGCGCCCATACCCCTCACCGTGATCGGCATCATGCCGGGACACGCCCTGCTCGGCGCCCAGTTCACCGCCACCTCGATGATCGGCATGATCGCCCTGGCGGGGATCATCGTGCGCAACTCGATCCTCCTGGTCGACTTCGTCAACCAACAGGTGAGAGAGGGCATGGTGCTGGAACAGGCCGTGGTCAACTCGGCGGCGGTGCGGGCCAAGCCCATCGCACTCACTGCCGTTGCGGCGATGGCGGGTGGCTTTTTCATCCTCGACGACCCTATTTTCAGTGGCCTGGCGGTATCACTGATCTTCGGTCTCTTCGTCTCCACGGTGTTGACCCTGGTGGTGATCCCGGTGGTCTATTATGCGGCGATGCGCAACCGCATCGACTTCATCCGCGCCGGGGAGTGATGGTTGATCGAGGTCTTTCCTAGTAAGGTCTTATTCAGGCCGCAAATCAGCGCAAATAGTCGCGAATGGCCTTCGCTATGGTGAAGTTTTTTGCGGTAATTGGCGATGATTTGCGCTATTTGCGGCATTACTATTTTCTCCCGTTAAGCAGTGGATGGTGCCCTGCCCCAGCTTGTTGTACCGAAAGCCGGCTTGTGTTGGTGGTGCAGACGTAGGGTGCGGCAAGCCGCACCGTTTCGTAGGATCGGTATGGCGCAGAGCTATCCTGATGGTTAGACGGTGCGGTAAACCGCACCCTAGGCACGAAGGAAGATTTGCTTTTTATTCACGTTCATTTGCGGACCTGATTCACCAGCTCCTGGCATCCAATCGCATATGGAGCAGTGCGGTGTTGTCGCCATTCGGCGCGGTGCGCTGTTCCATGTCAAAGGGTTTGAAGCCGAGGGAGGCATAGAGCAGCAACGCCGAAGTGTTGGATGTAAAGACGGATAGGTAGACGGTAGGGGCGTAAAGATCGAAGATCAGGTCGCACATATGGCAGACCAGACGGCGACCGATACCCTGGCCCCGATAGGCTTCCGCTACGATGACGTTGCCGATAAAAAACCTGTCGCCCGAGATGTTTTTGTAAAGATTGGCGAAGCCGATCACCCGCTTGTCATCGAGTACGACGGTGAAGTCGCTGCGCTCCTCTTCGAGTCGCGCAAGCTGCAGCCTGTCGAAGGGCCAGGTTCCACCCGGGTAGATCATGAACAACTCCTCGGGCGAAGTGAAGAGATCGACTATTTCATCGAAGTGGGAGCTGTCGGCCGCTGTGATGTCATATTTTTCCGCAATGCTCATTTTGAATAAGAGGCCTGCAATCCAAACAGATGGATGATCATCTTATATCAATCACTGCCTACATGGCTTGTTTCCTGGTTGGGGCGGGGTTGTTTACGGAAGCTAATCACTCTCCCACGCGTGAGAGGTGTTTGAGTTCAATCCACTCGTCCGGCTGCATATTGCTGATTCGGGCCCAGTCGTTGTAGGTTTCGTAGACAAAAACCCGTTGGCCCTGTCTATAGCGCCGGCCGTTATGCCCGGCCGAGTTGGGTGAAGCGGAAGCCGCGACGGAAGCGGCAGTGATCCTGTGTACCCTTGGCAGTCGATGCCTCGTCCTGTGGATGATGGCGCCGGGCTGCCTGCCCGGGTCGTATCTGAATGTGTTGTCGTTACTGCCGGGGTTGGAATCGATTCGGCAGGTTTTGTCGAGCGCGATACAACCCCTGCCGCAGGGCTTTCCCTTGATACAGTTTCTGGCATGGGTTTGGGTTGTAATGCCGAGTGTCAGGCTTGAGACGAGGGTGAGGGCAAGTGCCTGTTTGATATCCATGAGTGAATCCTTTCACTGTTGTCGGGCCAGGGCGGTCCGGCGATGGCGGGTTGTTAAATCGACTTCATGTCGGCGTCAAGATCGGCCAGCCAACAATAGCTATTGATTGGCATGTATTCAAATCCCGAAATGAATTGGTGTTTATTTAATTTGGATCAAAGAGCGATAAACGCTGCTGTTTGTACTAGTTGTTCTCTGACCCGGGATTTGCCGGGTTTGACCTCTCATACCTTAGGTTTTCGTCGCTGAAGCATGATTAATATCATGTAACAGCTGGCGGCTGCCAGGAGATGTTTAATGGTGTGTCCGCTCACCACCTCTCTTGTCATCTGGAACACCGCCATATCGTATGCCTCCGAACCTTTTGCAACGGCGTACAGCACGAATGCAAAGAAGAGTAGCCATTGGTGGGTAAAACGGCTTCTAAACAGTGTCATGAGAAAGGGTATCATTAGCAGCGGGAAGAACTGTACCCACGCGTAGAGGCGCAGGTCATCGAAGTAGTGCCAATAGAGGACACTGCTGATGCCTAAAATGATCAGCGGGATCAGGAGAGAGGACAGGCGACTGTTGATATATTCGCTCAGGAGTGCCGTGAGAAGACCCATGAAACCAATACTCATCGGTAACCTGTCCCAGACGAGGGTCTCATTGCTTGGGTTCCAATGATAATAGCCCGAGCCAAAACTCACCAGGCTTACACCGACAAAAAGAACGAGCCAGGCGCGGTGACTGGGCCCGGCATGGTTTTTTAGGCAGAACGCGATGCCTGCGGCGCCGACGAGCAGAAAAGCCAGGCTGGAGATCACATTGAAAAAATTTGGGATTCCAAGGAAGTCGCCCGTATCGACAAAATGGTGGTAAGTCACATCTTGGGGAATCGGATCAAGTGTCAGTAGCAAGACCAGCGGAAAGAGCATAAGAAACACAAGTGCCGCATGTCTCCAACTGAAATTGTGTGCCAGGTTGGTGTTCATCCGAACCTCATTCGAAAGTGTAAAAAAGGGTCTGACACCTATTCATTGTATCTTGGTATCGCCTTTTCGACGGATGCACCGGTCCACAGAAAACCGAGTTGCGCTGCTATGACGCAGT
>NATV01000081.1 GCA_003094535.1 gamma proteobacterium symbiont of Ctena orbiculata
CAGCCAATTCAGCGCTTGTCCGAGGAGTCGATCCTGGAGACGGATGAACAGAACTCGGAATACGACAGCCAAAGCCAATATCTTCTTGAGCAGGATGACGGTCTGGAAACAGAGCCCGACTATTTTGCCGGTGGTACCGAATCGCAGATGTCCGAGCTGCTCGATCGGGATTCCGCATCGCTGCTGCTCGAAGGCCGGCGGGATCAAAATAAACTGGCGGAGGTCATTTCCCTCGAGGCCGTTGACAAGGATTTACCCGATAGCGACAAAACGGAGGCTGGTAGCGAGGCATCGGCCCAACAGGGAGAGCAGGAGCCGTTAACGGAGGAAACCTCGCCGGAGCAGGAGCCATTGGCTGAGGAAACCGCACCGGAGCAGGAGCCTACCCCGGCTGCAGAAGTGGAATTGCAACCGCAGCCACCCATGGATGAGGTGTCCCGCTTTACCTTCGAGGAGGAGTACGAAACACCCCAACCCAATAAATACAGGCGCTACTGGATGCTGGGCGCTCTACTCCTGCTCCTCCCCCTGGGTGGACAGATCGCATGGTATTCGAGGGACAGACTCGTCAATCACGAGGCCGGACGAGATATTCTTCAGGTTCTGTGCGCGGTTGCGGGATGCGAGGTGCCGATCCGCAGGAACACCGAGCAGATCATCATCAGCGAGCGCGCGCTCGCCGCTCATCCGGAAAAGGAGGAGGTGCTGTCGCTGAAGCTGGAAATGGTAAATGCCGCGGCATTTCAGCAGCCTTTTCCAAAGCTGCAGTTAAGTCTCTACAACGACATAGGCAAGCTGATCGCAAGACGCACCTTCCTGCCCCGTGAGTACAAGTCGGAACCGGACAGAAACCAGCTGATGATGCCCAAACTCAAGGCTGTGCAGGTTGAACTTGAATTGCTCGATCCAGGAAGCGAGGTCACCGGCTTCAAGTTCGACTTCCTATAGCAAGGCATTCAGGATTAGCTAACGGCAAAGCCCCATGTAATAAGCAGCGGAACGCGGACTATTTCTATCAGAGCAGGGCATAGACGAAACCCAACAACAGCTCTCAGATTTCTCGGTGGGATCTATTTTACTAAGGCCCCGTCAATCCAAGATGCATACCGGCCACGATCTTCTCATGCCTCGCTTTTCGTCTTCGAACAACCATTGGTTGTTGCTCATGATCAGAGGGACCATGACCAAATCCTTGCTTGCATATAACCTGTTGGGCAGCTCAGTCACGCGGTGATTAACAAGCATAAAAAAGTCTTACTTGAAAAGGTCGCGCAGAGATCTCTTGGTTGCAATAATTCTGGTCAACTGTAAAAAAGTTCGACACCTAGAGAACGATCAATTTCAGTAAGGAATTAAATTCTGCATAAAGAATTCACATTCCTCTGTGCGCAGTACCGCATCACCCACTCTTTAACATATCTGCCCAAGATTTAAGAGCTTATTCATCACCCTTCCAGCCAATTCACAAGTCGCCTCTTTGGCGCCATTTGTATCAGATCAATTCATATTCATTTTGCCTTTGATTCCGCCTACATTTAGAGGTAGTATCCCAACCCCTTCCTCTCCCGTGACTGGCCTCTGAAGAGTGGCAACTTGGATGCAAATTGGACCCTATAAATTGGAGAACAATCTGCTATTGGCGCCTATGGCCGGCGTCACTGACAGGCCATTCAGGCAGCTCT
Source organism: gamma proteobacterium symbiont of Ctena orbiculata (assembly GCA_003094535.1). GTDB lineage: Bacteria > Pseudomonadota > Gammaproteobacteria > Chromatiales > Chromatiaceae > Thiodiazotropha. The sequence continues at coordinate 1,683 of NATV01000081.1, forward strand.
GCAGGGAGATGGGGGCTGCACTTGCCGTTTCCGAGATGGTCTCTTGCGATGCCTCGCTCCGAGGCACCAAAAAGACCGTCAGACGGCTCGACCATGATGGTGAGAAGAGCCCGATCAGCGTACAGATTGTCGGATCTGAACCTGAGCAAATGGCGCAAGCAGCACAATCGAATGTCGACCACGGCGCGCAGATCATCGATATAAATATGGGATGTCCGGCAAAAAAGGTATGTAAGCGCGCAGCCGGTTCAGCACTCCTGAAGGACGAACAGCACGTCGCCAGGCTGCTGGATGCCGTTGTCAACGCCGTCGACGTCCCGGTGACACTGAAGATACGCACAGGGACGGACCTGGAAAATCGAAACGGAGTACGTATCGCTGCAATTGCCGAGGACGCCGGCATTCAGGCCATTGCGGTTCATGGGCGTACCCGTGCGTGCAAGTTTTCAGGGAGTGCAGAGTACGAAACCATTCGGGACATCAAACAATCAGTCAAGATCCCGATAATCGCAAATGGAGACATCGATTCACCGCAGAAAGCCGCTTTCGTTTTGAGTCGCACCGGCGCCGATGCCCTGATGATCGGTCGCGCAGCGCAAGGACGCCCATGGATTTTCAATGAGATCAATCACTACCTAACTACTGGCAACGCCATGCCGGAGCCCGATCTCGATTGGGTCGCCGAGACCCTTACAGGACATGTCAGGCAGTTATATGAATTTTACGGGGAGTACCTTGGCATACGCATCGCGCGAAAACATATTGCCTGGTACAGTAGGGGGCGCCCAGACGGCGCTGTTTTCAGGAACAAAATAAACTACACGGAATCCGCAGAACAACAGATACAGGCTATCCGTGACTATTTTGATTGCCTACAAAACAAAGGGGATTTGGCGGCATGATGATTGAAGCTGTTCTTATCAACAAAGAGAAACAAGATTATCTGACAGTAACGCACAGTAAGAAATCTGAACCTTTGCGCCAATGCGTCAGCGATGCAATGCAACGCTATTTCAAAAATCTCGATGGCCATGGTGCAAACAATCTCTATCGCTTGGTAATGAATGAAGTTGAAGCGCCTTTGTTGGAAAGCGTCATGAAACATACAGGCGGCAATCAATCCCAGGCAGCATCGATTTTGGGTATCAGTCGCAGTACCTTGCGCAAGAAGCTCTCGCAGTACGACCTCGACTGACGCTCTGATTCATTTTTTTTGGAATTTTCAAACATGGCATCGATAAAACGCGCCCTGATAAGCGTTTCTGACAAGACTGGGATTGTGGAATTCGCCCGCAGTCTCGCTGAACACGAAATCGAGATCCTCTCCACGGGCGGCACGGCGAAACTGCTGACCCAGAATGACATACCGGTGACAGAAGTCTCCGAGTATACCGGTTATCCGGAGATGATGGACGGCCGGGTCAAGACCCTGCACCCGAAGATCCATGGCGGAATCCTGGGACGACGGGGAATCGACGACGGCGTCATGAAAGAGAACGGCATCGGCGCCATCGACCTGATCGTGGTCAACCTCTACCCCTTCGAGGAGACGGTTGCCAATCCCGATTGCGATCTCCCGATGGCGATAGAGAACATCGACATCGGAGGCCCGACCATGCTTCGCGCCGCGGCCAAAAATCATCGCGACGTGGCGGTACTCGTCGACACCCTCGATTACGACAGGGTATTGAGCGAGATGAGGGAGAACACCAACGCCCTCAGCGATGCCACCCGTTTCGACCTGGCGGTAAAGACCTTCGAACATACCGCCCGCTACGATGCCGCCATCGCCAACTACCTGGGGGCGCGCCTGGGCGAGGATGTCAGCGACTTCCCCCGCACCCTCTCGCTGCAATTCAAGCAGGCGCAAACCATGCGCTACGGCGAGAATCCCCACCAGAAAGCGGCCTTCTTTGTCGAGCACAGTATTGAAGAGGCCTGTGTCGCCACGGCCAAGCAGCTCCAGGGCAAGGAACTCTCCTATAACAACATCGCCGATACCGACGCCGCCCTAGAGTGTGTTAAAAGCTTCGAGGAAGGGCCTACCTGCGTCATCGTCAAGCACGCCAATCCCTGCGGCGTGGCCATCGGCGCCAATATGCTGGATGCCTATGATCGCGCCTACAGCACCGACCCCGAGTCGGCTTTCGGCGGCATCATCGCCTTCAACGGCGAGCTCGACGGGGATACGGCGAAGGCTATCGTCGAGCGCCAGTTCGTGGAAGTGATCATCGCGCCGAAAGTCTCCGCCGCCGCAATGGAAGCAGTCAGCAGCAAAAAGAACGTCCGCCTGTTGGAGTGTGGGGAGTGGCTCAGCGAGGCGATCCACCGCACCGAATACAAAAGGGTCAATGGCGGATTGCTGGCCCAGGATGCCGACCTGCAGTTGACACACGAGATGAAAGTGGTAAGCCAACGCCAACCCAGTGAACAGGAGATGCGTGATCTGTTGTTCACCTGGCGTGTTGCCAAATTCGTCAAGTCCAACGCCATCGTCTATGGTAAAGACGGCATGACCATCGGTGTTGGCGCGGGGCAGATGAGCCGGGTCAACTCCGCCCGCATCGCCGCCATCAAGGCAGAACACGCCTCTCTCGAGGTGAAGGGTTCGGTGATGGCCTCGGACGCCTTCTTTCCCTTCCGCGACGGCATAGACAATGCCGCGGAGGTCGGCATCACCGCCGTCATCCAGCCCGGCGGCTCGATGCGCGACGAAGAGGCGATCGCCGCCGCCGATGAGCATGGCATGGCGATGGTATTCACCGGCATGCGCCACTTCCGCCACTGATCCACGCCCTCAGTAATTGTTAACAACGCCATGAGCGCAATGAACGGCAAAGCGCGCAGAGAGCATCGATTCAATGCAATCAATATCGTTGCGGGCTTTGCGCCCCATTGCGCACTTTGCGTTATAGAAAATCAACCAGGCAGCATCTCACGTCTATGAACATACTCATGATCGGCTCCGGCGGCCGCGAACACGCCCTGGCATGGAAGGCCGCGCAATCGGACCTGGTGGAGCGGGTCTATGTCGCCCCCGGCAATGCAGGCACCGCCCTTGAGGAGAAGCTCGAGAATGTGGAGATCGGCGCCGAGTCGACAGAGCAGCTGATCGAATTCGCCAAGCGCAAGCAGGTGGAACTCACCATTGTCGGTCCCGAGGCGCCGCTGGTGAACGGCATCGTCGATGCCTTTTCGGCGGCCGGGCTGCGCTGTTTCGGACCCACCCAGGGCGCGGCACAGCTCGAGGGTTCGAAATCCTTCACCAAGGATTTTCTCGCCCGACACCATATCCCCAGCGGCAGCTACCGCACCTTTACCGAGGTCGATGCCGCCCTCGCCTACCTCGAGCAGGTCGGTGCGCCGATTGTCATCAAGGCCGACGGTCTGGCCGCGGGCAAAGGCGTTATCGTCGCCATGGATCGGCCAACCGCGGAATCGGCGGTGCGCGACATGCTCGCCGGCAATGTCTTCGGTGAGGCCGGTCATCGGGTGGTTATCGAGGAGTACCTGGAGGGCGAAGAGGCCAGCTTTATCGTCATGGCCGACGGCCGGCATGTCCTGCCGATGGCCACCAGCCAGGACCACAAGCGGGTTGGGGACGGCGACAGCGGCCTCAATACCGGCGGCATGGGGGCCTACTCCCCCGCTCCCGTGGTCACCGACAGCGTCTATCAACGCATCATGGATGAGGTCATCATGCCCACCATCGACGGCATGGCCGAAGAGGGCATACCCTACACCGGATTCCTCTATGCCGGACTGATGATCACCGCCGACGGCACACCCAAGGTGATCGAATACAACTGCCGCTTCGGCGATCCCGAGACCCAACCGATCATGCTGCGCATGCGTTCCGATCTGGTTGCCCACTGCCTGGCCGCCCTGGATGGAAAACTCGATCAGGAGTCAGCGGATTGGGATCCCCGCGCATCCGTCGGCGTTGTGTTAGCTGCCGGCGGCTATCCCGGGAGCTACGACAAGGGCAGGGTCATCACCGGACTGCCGGAATCCGACGATCTCACGCGCAAGGTATTTCATGCCGGCACCAGGCTGGATGGCACCAGCGTCGTCACCGCGGGTGGCCGTGTATTGTGCGCAACCGCGCTGGGCGACACCGTCACCGCGGCGCAGGAGAGCGCCTATACACTGACCCGGGCGATCCATTGGGATGATGTCTACTATCGGACCGACATCGCATACCGCGCCATCGCCAGGGAACAGAGCGCTTGAATGACAAGGCCGGCGGCGCCGCCTCTATCGCCAATCCGAGCAATTTTCGCCTGCTCCTGGCATTCGCCCTTATCGTCATCAGCTACCTGGCATTCACGCCCCAGGAATCCCCGGTTGCCGCCGATATCAACGACAAGATCGCCCATATCCTGGCCTTTGTCGTACTCGCCTTTCTACTCGATTTCTCCTGGCCGCAATCCCCATGGCGGCCGCTCAAGGCGATCCCACTGTTAGGCTATGGGCTCTTCATCGAGGCTGTCCAGTCGCTGCTGCCTAACCGTGTCTTTTCCCTGTGGGATTTCGGTGCCGATATACTCGGTGTGCTCATCTATCCGATGCTGTTGCCGCTGCTGATGCGCTATAGCCTATTAAGGGACCTACGCAAGCGCTCGGCAACATCAGCAACCCTTCAGTCCAACCGCGACGACTAGTTCCACAGCTGAAAAGGTTTCCTGCAGCCCCTCAGGAGACAAGCTTCAACCAGGATTAGTACCGGTACAGATTGGAGTATACCTAGTTGGAGCGAAGGCAAAATGGGCACATCGAAATAACCTCTGAAGATCTCTACACACCCGAGATGAGCTATGAGTTATATTTATCTAAGAGGGGCAGCAGGCAAACCGATGCCTGCGGAATCCGCCCCAGCGCCAAAAAATTAAAACTATCGTGATAGATCGACTACATGAGCAAGGTCAAGCACAGCGCATTCAAATACGATTTCCTCGGCTCGGATCCAAGGGACATTCAACGCTCTGTTTCCAACCACCTCGTATACACGGTCGGCAAGGATCCCTATACCGCAACGGAACATGATTGGATGATGGCATTCAGCCATGTGGTACGCGACCGTCTCATCGAACGTTGGATGGAGACCCAGCGCAACTACTACAGGCACGATGCCAAGCGGGTCTACTACCTGTCGATGGAGTTTCTTATCGGGCGCAGCCTGATCAACAGCCTGCTGAACATGGATATTCACGATGCCTGTACTGAGGCCCTGCACAAGCTCGGCATCGAACTGGAGCGGCTACGCGGTCTCGAACACGACGCCGCGCTCGGCAATGGCGGACTCGGTCGCCTGGCCGCCTGCTTTCTCGACTCCATGGCGTCGCTGAACATTCCCGGTTATGGCTACGGCATTCGTTTCGAATATGGCATGTTCCGGCAGAAGATCGAAAACGGCTGTCAGGTGGAACTGCCGGAAAACTGGCTGCTGCACGACAACCCATGGGAGTTTCCCCGCCCCGAGGTCTCCTACCGGGTTCGCTTTGGCGGCCGGGTGATGGAGTACCAGGACAGCAAAGGCCGCCGCCATTTTGATTGGATTGAGGGGGATGTGGTCCTGGCCCAGGCCTATGACACCCCGATCCCGGGATTCCAGAACGATACCGTCAACAATCTCCGCCTCTGGAGCGCCAAGGCCTACGAGGACTTTGACCTCAACCGTTTCAACCTCGGGGAGTACACCGAGGCCGTGGTCGGCAAGACCCTGTCGGAGAACATCTCCAAGGTACTCTATCCCAACGACAGCTCGACCATGAACAAGCTGCTGCGTCTGAAGCAGCAATACTTCTTTGTCTGCGCCTCGCTGAAGGATATTCTGCGGCGTTTTTTCACCGACCATGACAGTCTGAGCGAACTGCCCGGCAAGGTGGCCATTCAACTCAACGATACCCACCCCGCCATCGCCATCCCGGAGATGATGCGCCTGCTCATGGACAAGCACCATCTCGAATGGCAACCGGCCTGGGAGATCACCACCCGGGTCTTCTCCTATACCAACCACACCCTGCTGCCGGAGGCGCTGGAGACCTGGCCGGTGGATATCTTCGAACAGATGCTGCCTCGCCACCTGCAGTTGATCATGGAGATCAACCGCCGCTTTCTGCTCATGCTCGGCCATCTTCACCCGGGGGATATCGATATCCTGCGCCGTCTCTCCATCATCGATGAAAGCAACGGCCGGCGTATTCGCATGGCCCATTTGGCGATTATCGGCAGCCACAAGGTGAACGGTGTCTCGGCACTCCACAGCGAACTCCTGCGCGAGTCGACCTTCAAGGATTTCAACAGCTTTTATCCCGGCAAGATCATCAATATCACCAACGGCATCACCCCAAGGCGGTGGCTCTACCAGTCCAATCGGGGACTCTCGCAGCTGATCTCCGAAGCCATCGGCAGTGCCTGGGTCAGGGACCTCAGCCAGATCGAGCAACTTGAGCCGTTGGCGCAAGACACACATTTCCAGGAGCGGTTTTATGCGATAAAGCAGACCAACAAACAGCGCCTTGCCAAGCTGATCCACTACTACCTGGAGAGCAAGGTCGATCCGGACACCCTATTCGACGTCCAGGTCAAGAGGATCCATGAGTATAAACGACAACTGCTCAACCTGTTGCGCGCGATCGCCCTCTACAACCGCCTGGTGGATGATTCAAGTACACCTTGCATACCGCGAACCATCCTCTTCGGAGGCAAGGCGGCGCCGGGCTACGCCATTGCAAAGATGATCATCCGCCTGATCAACGATGTGGCCGATGTCATCGACAACGACCCGGCGGTCAGCGATCGCCTGAAAATCATCTTCATTCCCAACTATGACGTCACCACCGCATCGGACATTATTCCCGCGGCGGAACTCTCGCAGCAGATCTCCACCGCCGGCATGGAGGCATCGGGCACGGGAAATATGAAACTCGCCCTCAACGGCGCCCTTACCATAGGTACCCTGGATGGCGCCAACGTGGAGATGCATGAGCGTATCGGTGCCGAGAATATATTCATTTTCGGCAATACCACAGAGGAAAACAGAAAACTCAATCAACAGGGATACCAGCCAAGACGCTACTACGAATCCGATCCGGTCTTGAAACGGGTCATCGACATGATCGCCAACGGCTTCTTTTCTCCCGAGGAACCAGCACGCTACCGCATCATCACCGACAGCCTCCTGAACAGCGACCATTTTAAAGTCATGGCCGATTTCAGCAGCTACCTGGCGATCAGTGACCAGGCCGATCAGGTCTATCGCGACACTGCAGAGTGGACCAGACGGGCGATCCTCAACACCGCCCGTATGGGCTACTTCTCCAGCGACCGTACGATTCACGAGTACGCGGAGAATATCTGGCATGTAAACCCCATCAGATAGATTCCAATCAAGCCACTATCGGGGCCTGTCAATACGCAGTCAGGCGAACCCGGGCATGCCGGATGCGATCGGAGCAGCAGCGAAAATTGGATCGGGGCGGATAATTCTAGCTGGTGCCACGAAATATTTATTAGGATATAATTCCCAAAAATAATTTTCCACGGCCTTGGGTTCAGGGAGAGCAGACAATGTATCTACATCGGAAATGGCTGACCACACTGATCGTACTCATGACCTTGACTGCTTGCGGCGGGGGCAGCGGCGACGATGATGACGATGAGGATGACGACCACGACAATGGACCAGGTGTGTCGCAGCTATCCGGCACGCATCGCGTATTGGCATTCAACGACCTGGGGATGCACTGCGCCGACCTGGACTACTCCACTTTTGTCATCCTGCCTCCCTACAATGTCATACACTCCCAAGTCATCGAGCGCGGCGCGCTACCCCGCATCCTCGATTCGACGAGTGTCGATGTTGACTACCGGGCCGTTGCCGATGGCAGTGGTTCCATCAACAGCACCAGTCAGAACCAGACAGGCAGTGTCGACAAGACCAACTTCTGGGATATCAATCCCGCAACCGGAAACAGCTTTGTCAGCGACCTCTTCGGGCTCGATCCGGCACCGGATCAAGGCCTGCTCTTTGGCCAGTCGATGCCGGGCATACTCAATCCCTACAGCGCCAACGATGCGCAGCCCTTCAACCACTACGACCCGGATAAAAAATGGTTTGCCGCCGATGGCGTACCCATAGTTCCCATCGATGATACAGGACAGCTGAACGCCTATCCGCTGATGCGGATCAGCGCCAGCCTGCCGGGTAGCTCGGATACCCTTGCCAGTCTGGATGTTGTACTGCCTGTAGCCTCGGAAGCGGACTGCCAGAACTGTCATGCCGCGGGAGAGGTCGCCGCTCCCCTCGACAGCGGCATCGATTTCGTCCTCCCCGACGACATCAATGACCCAAACAGTGTTTTACAAGCGGCAAAAAGCAATATCCTGATGCTGCACGACGCCGAGCACGGCACGGATCTCGTCAATGCAACCCCGGTATTGTGTGCCAGCTGCCACTATTCGGCGGCACTCGATCTCACCGGCACTGGCCCAACTGGCCAACAGTTGACGCTGGATAGCATGTCCCGGGTGATGCATGACCACCATGGCCGCTTGACCGATCCAGAAACCGCAGCGCCATTGTTCCCGACAGACGGCAGCCTGGAGGAGACCTGCTATCAGTGCCACCCGGGCAAGGTCACCCAGTGTCTCAGGGGTGCAATGGGTGCGGCAGGCATCAATTGCCAGGACTGCCATGGCAGCATGCTAGCGGTGGGCAGTGATGAGCGACGCCCCTGGTTGGACGAACCCCGTTGCGAATCCTGCCATACCGGCGATGCAAACAGCCACCTGGGCGATTCCCTGCGCCTGACCCAAGCCTGGGAGGATGATATCGATAGCGCCACACCGCGCCTGGCGGGGAATACGAGATTCGCGGAAAACAGCGCTACTCTCTATCGAAACAGCCTTGGACATGGCGGCGTTACCTGCGAGGGTTGTCATGGTTCGACCCATGCCATATGGCCAAATCCACTCGCCACCGCCAACGATAATCTGGCCGCCATTCAGCTTCAGGGGCATGCCGGGACGCTGAGTGAATGCGGCAGCTGCCATACCAGTCTGCCCCTTACCCTCGATGGCCCCCATGGCATGCACAATGTGAACAGTCGCGGCTGGAATCTTGAACATGAGGATTTTTACGAAGACAATCCCAGTGCCTGCAGAAGCTGTCACGGCCTCAATCTTGAAGGCACCGTACTCTCGATGACCGCGGCCGACCGAACCTATCTCCGCGATGACGACGATGATGATGATGAGACTCTCTTCGTCGCCAAGGGCACCGAGGTGAGTTGCACCCTGTGTCACGACAAACCATGATTGACGGACTCAGCGACACAGGCGAAACGGTTTAGTGTAGCGGCCCGGGCGACAGGGGGTAACCTTGGCTAGCCGTCAATCGAAGAGGGCATCGAAATGACCGCTTTCGCCACTCGCCTCGAGCTGCTCGAAGAACTCCGCGGTACGCTGCTCAAGCAGTGAGAGTGTGGACTGCCTCACCAGCTCCCGGGCTTCCAGCAGGGCGCTGGGCTGCATACTCAATTCGCGCAGTCCCATGCCGATCAATAAGCGGGCATAGCGAGGCTCTCCCGCCATCTCACCGCACATGCTGACCGGAATACCCGCCCGGTTTGCGGCATCGATGGTGCGCTGGATCAGATAGAGCACGGATGGGTGGAGCGGGTCGAAGAGAAAGTTGACCTCCTCGTCCATACGGTCGACCGCCAGAGTGTACTGAATCAGGTCGTTGGTGCCGATCGAGAGAAAGTCGAGGTGGCGGGCGAAACTGTCAGCCGCAAGGGCGGCCGCGGGCACTTCTATCATCCCTCCGACAGGGATATTGGCATCGAAGGCTATCCCGGCTTTGCGCAGCTCCTGCTTGGTCCTTTCGATCATCTGCAGTGCCTGTTTCAGCTCCTGGATTCCGGAAAGCATCGGCAGCATCAGCCTCACCGGTCCCTCGGTGGATGCGCGCAGAATCGCCCTAAGTTGAGGCAGGAACAGCTCCGGCTCTTTCAGGCAGAGCCGAATCGCACGCAGGCCAAGGGCGGGATTGATAGCCGGCATGCAACCGGAATCGAAAATATTCCCGGTGGTCTTGTCCATACCCAGATCGAGGGTGCGGATCGTCAGCGGGATCCCGCCCAGGCCCCTTACCGCATTGCGGTAGGCCTCGAGCTGCTCCTCTTCCGACGGCAGGGTGGGGCGATTCATGAAGAGAAACTCGGTGCGGAACAGACCCACCCCATCCGCACGGTTGTTTAGGGTGGTCTCTATATCCTCCGGCAACTCGATATTGGCATGCAGGAAAATCTGCTCGCCATCGGTGGTAAACGCCGGCAGATCGACTCTGCGGCGCAGCTCTTCCTCTCTGAGACGCCTGTTCTCAATGCGCTGGCGATAGTAGGCAAGGATACGATCCGTGGGATCGGCAAGCACCACACCCTGAGCGCCGTCGACCACCAGCTGCTCGCCCTGCCGAAACAGCGTGGTGGCCTGATGTATACCGACCACCGCGGGAATACCCAGACTGCGGGCAAGAATCGCGGTATGGGAAAGCGGTCCGCCAAATTCGGTAACGAAGGCGACAACGCCCTGGTTCTTCATCATAATGGTCTCGGCGGGGGTCAGATCCTTGGCCACCACAACCCGGCCTTTGAGGTCCACCTGCTGTTGCGGCTGACCACCCGCAAGCACAAACTGCACCTGGCCCACCACGTGATCGACGTCATCCTTGCGGGTTCGCAGGTAGGGATCATCCATCTCATCGAAGACCCTGACCAGCTCATCCCTGCGTACCTGCAAGGCCCACTCCGCACTATAGAGATTCTCCTTGATGAGGTTGATCGTCGCCTGACTGATGGCATAGTCTTCCAGCATCAGCAGGTGGGTATCGATAAACTCACTGATATCCAAGGCGGTGTTGGTCGGTATCTGCTCACGCACCAGGCGAAGGTGGTTGGTGGCGGTATGCAGGGCATTCTCGAAGCGCTCGATTTCGCTCTGGATCAAATCCTCGGTAATTTCACGATGGGTCACCTCCGGTATGCCATGTTGCAACAGGTAGACCTCGCCGATGGCGACTTCCCGCGAGGTATTGATACCTATGCCCTGACAGGAGAGCGTCACTGTTCTTCTCCAAATCGTTCACTGATCAGTGATGTCAATGCCTGCATGGCCTCCTGCTCGTCGCTGCCGTCGATCTCCAGGGTCAAGGTGGAGCCCTGATTCGCCGCCAGCATCATTACCCCCATGATGCTCTTGCCGTTCACCCGCTGGCCGTTGCGGTGCAGATAGACCGCGCTGGCGAAGCTGTTGGCACAACTCACGAGTTTCGCCGCGGCACGGGCGTGCAGTCCCAGTTTGTTAATGATTTCTACCTCTTTATCCAACATTGGCTTTACTGTTTGTTAAGGGTTTCACAACAGATTATTCCCTCTTTACCGCCACTCAGTGCCTTTTCGGTCAAGGCATCGAGATCCATGGTCTGATAGTTGAGCGTGCGTATCAGCATCGGCAGATTGATCCCCGAAATCACGTTCACCCGACCCTTCTCCGCCAGGCTGTAGGCAATGTTGCTGGGTGTGGAACCGTACATATCGGTAAACACCAAAACCCCCTGCCCTTGATCAAGCCGGTTGATCAGCTCGCTGGCCTTTGCCATGAGTTGTTCCGGGTTGCTGTCTATGCCGACAGGAAGGGTCTCGACCGCCAGGGGCGCACCCTCAAGCATTTTACCCACGGTCTCCAATATCGCCTCACCGATCCTGCTGTGGGTGATCAGCAGCAGCCCGATGGTCACGACAACTCCCGGTGGCGGCTCATAACATCCAAACCCGCTTCCGCGAAGTGTCGCGCCAGTCTTTCGACCAAAAAGACCGAGCGGTGCTGGCCCCCGGTGCATCCCACCGCAATGGTGAGATAGCTGCGTCCATCCGCCTCGAAAGCCGGTATCCAACGGGTGAGGAAATCGATCATATCGGAAAGCATACCGTTCACCTCGGAATGGGAAGTGAGGTAGTCCGCTACCGGCGCCTCCATGCCATTGAAGGTACGGAGTTCTTCCTGCCAGTAGGGATTCGGCAGGCAGCGGGCGTCAAACACAAAGTCCACATCCCGGGGTAGCCCGTGCTTGAATCCGAAGGACTCGAATAGGATCGAGACCCTGCCCTCTTCACCCCCGATGCGGTGGCGTACCATATCGCGCAACTCATGGAGGTTGGTATGGGTGGTATCGATGCGCAGGTCCGCCGCCTGGATCACCGGCGCCAGCAGTTCCCGCTCATAGCGGATCGCCTCGGGAAGTGATCGCTGCTCATTGGTCAGTGGGTGTTTACGCCGGGTTTCACTGAAACGCTTGATCAATGTTTCCGCCATGGTATCGAGAAACAACACCTTGCAGTCGAGACCACGGCGGCGAATATCTTCCACCATATCGGGCAGTGTGGATATCTGGCTCGGCTGGCTGCGGGCATCGATACCGACTGCTGTCTTGCTGAATATCGCTTCCGGTTCACCGATCAGATGATCGGCTACCGAGATCAACAGCGATATCGGCAGATTGTCGATGCAGTAGTAGCCCATATCCTCCAGTGTATGCAACGCTATGGTCTTGCCTGACCCAGACAAGCCGCTGACGATTTGCAGTTTTATCCACTCGGACATATTCGGGTCTGTTACTGTTATTGATCCTGATCGATATAGATCTGTTGACGATCGATGAAATCCTGAGTCGCATTATAACCATCGAGCATCAGCATATGCTGGCGCACGGCGGTTTCCACGAGAATGGCCAGATTGCGACCTGCGGCCACCGGCAGGCTGGTCTGAGGTATCTCGACGCCCAGCATGGTGCGTGTCGAATGGCAGCCTTCGAGACGGTCCATGTCGTGCAGCTTTTGATCGTCGAAATGCAGCAGGTCAATGATCAGATGCAACTCTTTGTTGGGTTTAATGGCACTGTTGCCGAACATTGCGCGGATATTGATCATGCCCAATCCGCGCACTTCAAGAAAGTCCTGCAGCACCTTCGGACAGCGGCCGATGAGGGTATTGCTGGCCGATTTGTAGATCTCTGTGGCGTCATCCGCGATCAGGCAATGGCCTCGCGATATCAGCGCCAGCGCGAGTTCGCTTTTGCCGATTGCCGGATCGCCGCTGAGTAACACCCCTCGGCCCAGTACCTCCATGTAGACGCCGTGCACCAGCAGTTTTTCCCCCACCGGCTGACTGAATCGCTCCAGCAGACGGTGTATTACCTGGCTGTCTGGCTGAGGTGTATAGAAAAGTGCGATATCCCTATCCATTGCCTGCTCCTCGCATTCCTCAAGCGGCTTCAAACCGTCGGTGAATATAAGTGCGGCAGGGGAGGCATTGAACAGTCTCTGCAGATATTCATGGTAGACATCCTTTTCTTCATTCAGCAGATGTTCCCTTTCCGGCGGCCCGATTACCTGTATCTGATTGGGTCGGACCAGATTGAGGGGGCCGGCGGGTTGCTTTCCATGCTGCGACTCGACATCGAGAAAGATCTCCGCACCGCCCCCTTCACCATTCCAGCTCAGGGAAAGCTCGGTGGCCAGCTCCTCATAGAGATCCCGAATGGTGTAGATTGGCTTCATTAAGCTGAGATTATAGCTTCCCGTTGCTGAATCAGTTGATAAAGGTCGTGCGCGGTTGCCGCTTCTCTGAGGGTGGCGCAGAACGCCTGATCATCAAACATCTGTGCCAGCTTGGCCAAAAGCTGCAGATGCTCGTCGGTTGCCTCTTCAGGAACCAACATGGCAAAGGCGAGATCAACCGGTTGATTATCGATGGCATCGAAGTCGATTCCCTCGGGCAGCTGGATGAACGCCGCGAGGGCCTCGGAGATTTGCGGCATGCGGGCGTGAGGCAGGGCGATTCCCTTGCCCAAGCCGGTACTGCCCAGTCGCTCGCGCTCAAGGAGCGCATCAAAAACCAAATCTTGATTGAGATCGGGAACAGCATCGGCCAGACGCTGGCCGAGCTGTTCCAGAACACGCTTCTTACTGGCTGCCTCCACGTTGCAACCGATTCGCTCTTCCACAAGATATCCGTCTGGGAACATGGAGACCTCGCCAGTCAATCAGCTTTTATTACTCTGACGCATATTTCACGCCGCTTCCGGCGCGGTGACTTTTCATCTTCTCCTTGTGTTTTATCACTTGCCTGTCGAGCCTGTCGGTAAGGAGATCGATAGCTGCATACATATCTTCCTGTACTGAGTCCGCGTATACGCTCGCACCGTTCACTTGCATTGTGGCTTCTGCCTTCTGCCTCATCTTCTCCACGCTGAGGATAACGTGAACATTGATCACGTTATCGAAATGGCGCTCCAGGCGCTCAAACTTACTATCGACATAGCTCTTTAAGGCATTGGTTACATCCACATGATGACCGGTCACGCTAATTTGCATAATTTTCTCCTATTTTAGATGAGGTTACCCATCACCCTGCCTGACATCATTAAATGGCGACGATCTACACAGTCTGTATCTGTTGTCCAGCTATCCTGCTATGCCTCGTGCATGCTTGCATCCGCAAAGGGAATACTGTTAGACAACGAGTGAAGCGCCGCGCAGTTAACTCCTATATCAGACGTTTTCGCTCATTCGATGGAGGAATACCCATCGACTCACGGTACTTTGCCACTGTCCGCCGGGCTACCTCGATCCCCTGATCGGACAAGAGGGCGGCAATCTTGTTGTCACTGAGAGGCTTGTTTGGGATCTCAGCGGCAATCAATTTTTTTATCAGCGCTCGAATGGCGGTGGACGAACACTCACCGCCAGCACTGGTGCTGACATGGCTGGAGAAGAAGTATTTGAACTCCAGCGTCCCCCTGGGGGTATGCATATATTTCTGGGTTGTTACCCGGGAGATGGTCGACTCATGCATATCCAGTGCCTCGGCGATATCCCTCAACACCAGAGGCTTCATTGCCTCCTCGCCATGCTCGAAAAAACCCCGTTGGTACTCTACGATTTTACTCGCCACGCGTAAAATAGTCTCGTTTCTGCTCATCAGGCTTTTGATAAACCAGCGCGCCTCCTGCAGGTGGTTTTTCAAGAAGGTGTTGTCCTCACTCTGGTCCGCACGCCTGATCAGATTTGCATAACCGCTGTTGACCCGCAGTTTGGGTGTCACCTCGCCGTTCAGCTCAACCACCCAGCGGCCGTTGCGCTTGCTCACGAATACGTCCGGAATGACATATTCAGGCTCGCTGCTGGCGATCAGCGTTCCAGGGTGGGGATTGAGGGTGCGTATCAGCTGCATCACCGCCGTCAGCTCGTTCTGATCGATCTTCATGCGGCGCATGATCTGATTCTGATCCTGCGCTGTCAGCAGATTGAAGTAGTCCTTGCAGAGCCTGGTCGCCAGCGGCAGGCTGGGTGTCGATTCAGGTAGTTGACGCAGCTGGATAAGCAGGCAGTCCCGGGGGTCCTGAGCCCCGACACCGGGTGGATCGAAGGCCTGGATTCGATGCAGCACCGCCTTCACATCCTCGATGGTCGCCTCTTCATCGTTGAGCGAATGCAGCACCTCCTCGAGATCGCCGGTAAAATAACCATCCTCGTTTATGCTGTCGATGATGGTTGTGGCAAAAACGATATCCTGGAGCGAAAAGGGGGTGAGATTCATTTGCCATAGCAGGTGGTCATGCAGGGTGGTAGCGCTGCTGTTCTGCACCATATAGTCATGGTCGCTCGAATCGCCGCCGCCAGAACCGGGCTGATAACTGTCGTAGACGTCGCTCCATTCGCTGTCGACCGGCAGATCCTCGGTCGCTTGCGGTGCATCGGCCTGAATCTCCCGCTCGTTATTGAGGTCGTTGCTGTTGCCATCATGAGCGCCCGCCTGATCCGCCACCCCGCTATCGGAGGCCTCCCCATTCGCGGGCGTAGCCTGCTGCGCAAACTCTTCCTCCACCTCGAGCATGGGATTGGTCTCAATCACCTCCTGAACCTCCTGCGTTAGGTCGAGCGCGGAGAGCTGTAACAGGCGTATTGCCTGCTGCAGCTGGGGTGTCATGGTGAGATGTTGTCCGAGTCGGAGTTGCAGCGCCTGCTTCATAGCAGATGATATCTTTGGACCTGGTATGCTATTTGTATGTCTTTAACCTCATTCTAGCTAAAAATGGCAGCCGAGGTAAAAATTTTTCTTCCCGGCCGGCACGCAAATCGTCTGCCGCAAAAGCCTTCCCCTGCCGGAACAAAAGGCGCAATCCATTGAAATTAAACGGGATTCTATTAACCTGCCCGGCCGCAGCTACATCGAAAAGTCCTCACCAAGATAGACGTTTCTAACCTCTTCGTTGCGCAGAATCTGCTCCGTCGTACCCTCTGCCAATACCCGGCCGCTGTTGATGATATAGGCCCGGTCGCAGATATCCAGGGTCTCCCTGACATTGTGATCCGTGATCAAGACACCGATCTGCAGCGCCTTGAGGTGTTGAATGATCTTCTTGATGTCGATGACGGCAAGCGGATCGACGCCCGCGAAGGGCTCGTCCAAGAGCACAAACCGGGGTTGAACCGAAAGGGTACGGGCAATCTCCAGGCGCCTGCGCTCACCCCCGGACAGGCTCATCGCAAGGCTCTCGCGCAAGTGGTCGATGCCGAGTTCAGTCAGCAAGCGATCGCAGATCTCTCGACCCTCGGCGGCATCCAGTTCATCCCGCGTCTCCAGGATCGCGAGAATATTCTGTTCCACCGTGAGACGGCGAAACACGGATGCCTCCTGAGCCAGATAACCGATACCGCTGCGCGCGCGCTTGTGCATCGCTTGGTCGGTCAACACCTCGCTATCGAGAAGAATCTCACCGCGGTCCGCCTCGATCAGGCCGACGATCATGTAGAAACTGGTGGTCTTTCCCGCGCCGTTGGGCCCCAGCAGCCCAACCACCTCGCCGCTGTTGACGCTCAGCGAGACACCGTCCACCACATTGCGCTTGCCGTACTGCTTTTGCAGCGCCTTGGCCTGCAGCCGGCTCATGGCGTTGACTGCTGCTTGGGTTCTATCACTACCTGCACCCGCTGTTTGCCCTGTGCGCTGGTACCGGCCCTGACCATCGCCTTGCTGCGGTTGTAGATAATCCGGTCGTTGCGAAAACTGTTGCCCCCCTGCTCCAGAAGTGCGTTGTCGATCATCAGCAATTCATCGCTCTCCACGATGATCTCCACGCGCATCGCCTCGCCGCGAACCTCACCACCCTCCTTGTCCGTCAGCTGGCGAAATCGGACCGGCGCCCCTTCGCCGATAATTTTCTCCGTTTTTCCCTGGCGACGGTGAATCCACAAGCGGTCGGCCCAGAGTTTCAGGCTACCCTGGGTGATCTCCACGCTGCCTTCGTACAGCACCACCCCGGATCCCTCGTCGATGGAGAGGCTATCCGCCTCCAGGCGCATTGGCTGTTCCCTGTCGCCTTCAAGGGCCTGCAGCCGCAGCGAGACGCCCAGCAATAGCAGCAGAGACAGCACGCCGGCCGTGGTTCTATTGAAATTCATAATAGCCTCGCACCTCATGCAACAGCTTCAAACGCATCGGCTGCTGAAACCAGGCCCGCATACCGATCGCAGTTACCCACTGCGCATCGCTTTCGATGCGCACCGGCCCCTCGGTGGTTGCCATCGAGCGGTCAGTATGGAGGGTCAAATCATGGGTGGTGATATGGAGAGGAGCCGATTCCTTGCTGCCGGGACGATCGATAGCCACCGGACCCGGGAGATGGACAATCTCCTCGTCACCCCTGATCACACCCCGATCCGCCTCCATCCGCCAGGGCGGTCCCTGTTGATTGTAGTGCCAGAATCGGGGTTGTTGCAGTTCGGTGATCCCGGTCTTGTCAAAAAACCTCATCCCTTTCGACTGCAGTCGCTGTTTCAGCTTACCACGTTCGTCATAGGTATCTACGACCAGGCCATCGGCATAGGAATCGGGTGAGATCTTGACACTGGGCTGCCTGACCTCTTCCGGCTGGGTCAATCTATTCAACCACCAGCCCAGGCTCAGCAGTGCCGCAAGCATAATAAAAAGACCGATCAGCCGACGCTTCAAAGATAGCTGTCCAACTCTGTTTTAAGATTGCCCTGGGCCTCCAGCACCAATTCACAGACATCCCTGGCGGCCCCCCGACCGCCGTTGCGGGGTGTCTGCCAGTGTGCATGCTGGACCACGAAGGGATGGGCGTCGTTAACCGCGATCGCCAGGCCTACCCGCCGCATGATCGGCAGATCGACAACGTCATCGCCCACGTAGGCGATCTCGGCATCCGAGAGGCCCAGCTTATCGCGCAACTCCTCATAGGCTGGAAGCTTGTCATGCTTGCCCTGATAGACATGCTCGATACCCAAACTCTCCATGCGAATGCGCACAACCTCCGAGGTGCGTCCGGTGATAATACCGATCACCACCCCCGTCTTCTGCAGCATCTTCATTCCATGGCCATCCCTGGAGTTGAACGACTTATACTCCTGACCGTCGTCCCCAAGAAAGAGACTGCCGTCTGTAAGAACACCATCAACATCAAAAATGACCAGTTTCACTCCACTGGCCTTGGCATGTATATCCTGCACCCTCTACCCCTCTACATCACGCCGGCTCGCAGCAGATCGTGCATATTGAAAGCACCGATCAAACGCTGATCCGCATCGATAACCAGCAGGCCGTTTATCTTCTTTTCATCCATCATCTGCAGGGCCTCTGCAGCCAACATCTCAGCCGGCACGGTCAGGCAGTTCCTTGTCATCACCTCACTCACTTTCACGTGGTGAATGTCGATGGGTCTATTCAAGGTACGCCGTAGATCGCCGTCCGTGTAGACGCCGCCCACCTTACCCTCACCGTCCACCACCGCTGTCATCCCCAGGCCCTTGGCCGACATGACCTCCAGCGCTTCATGCAGTGTGGCGTCGAGTTCGACGTAAGGCAGTGCCCTCTCCACATGCATTATATCACCGACACGGAGCAGCAAGCGCCTTCCCAGTGTGCCCCCCGGATGGGATAGGGCGAAATCCTTGGCGGTAAAGCCACGCGCCTGAAGCAGTGCGACCGCCATCGCATCCCCCATTACCAGTGCGGCGGTGGTGCTCGAGGTCGGCGCCAGTCCCAGGGGGCAGGCCTCCTTCTCGACACTGACATCGATATGGACTTCCGATTCCCTGGCCAGGGTCGATTCAGGCTTGCCGGTCATCGCGATCAGCGGCGCACCCAGGCGCTTGAGCAGGGGCAGAATCACCAGCAGCTCACCGGTCTCCCCCGAGTTGGAGAGTGCCAGCACCACATCCTGCGGCGTGATCATGCCCAGATCACCGTGGCTGGCTTCACCCGGATGGACAAAAAACGCCGGGCTTCCGGTGCTGGCCAGGGTCGCGGCGATCTTGTTGCCGATATGACCCGACTTGCCCATGCCGATGACAACGATCCTCCCCTGGCAATGAAGGAGATAGCTGCAGGCCTGGGCAAACGCCTCGCCCAACCGGGGAATGAGCGAGGAGACTGCATCGGCCTCTGTCTCGATCACGGCCCTACCCAGATCGATCATCCTGGTCATTTCATCTTGTGCGGGGGTGATGGGTTTTGTCATAACAGGGGCACCCTTACAGGTTTATCAGGCATTCACCAGTGAGAAGAAAAGCAGAGACTGATAGCCAATGAAACAGAGCAGCAGGAACAATCCCTCCAGGCGATTGATACGACCCTGCTTGCCAAGACCGTATCCCATGAAAAAGAGGAACAGGGTCAAGGCCATCATCACCGGCAGGTCGCGCGCCATGACCTGCGCGGAAAAGGGTCCAGGCGCCACCAAGCCGGGGATACTCAACACCGCCAGCAGGTTGTAAAGATTGGAACCGATGACATTACCGATGGCGAGATCATCCTCTCCTTTCAGGGCGCTGGTGATACTGGCGGCCAACTCGGGCAGGCTGGTACCGATGGCGACGATGGTCAAGCCGATAATGACATCGCTGACACCCAAGGCAGAGGCCACGTTGACCGCACCCCACACCAGCAGGCGGGAACTGATAAGGAGAAAGACCAATCCACCCAGCAACAGGAGAATCGCCTTTCGGGTGGGTATATCGTGGGGAATCTCCGCGTCGAACTCACTGGCGATGGGATCGGAGGCACCCGTCTTGGCGGTATAGATCATCCAGCCGAGTACCGCCACCAGGGTAACCACCAGGACAAGGCCATCGAGTCGATTCAATTCGCCGTCCCACATCAACAACAGTGTCATCACCGAAACCGCAAGCAGCAGGGGATATTCGCGGCGCAGCACGCTGGAGTGAACCGAAAGGGGAACCACGAGGGCGGTAAATCCGAGAATCAGCCCGATGTTGGCAATATTGGAGCCGATGGCATTGCCGATCGCCAATCCGGGATTGCCGTTGATGACCGCCATGGTTGAGACCAGTATCTCCGGCGCCGAGGTGCCGAAACCGACGACCGTGAGTCCGATCAGCATGGGAGAGACACCAAGATTATCCGCGAGGGCGGCCGCACCACTGATAAACCGATCGGCGCTCCAAACCAGAACAACGAGACCCAGAACAATGGCAACACTGAAAAGAAACATGCAATTTAATTAATATTCAATATGTTGCGGGACCATGGAGGCTAAATTAAGACAGCTCTTCATGCAAACTGGTTAACCATCGATCAGTCACAGCGGAATAGAGGGCAAAGATAATAGCAGAAAGCCGTACGATTTGGCTTGACAAGAACCTTAGAATATTAGATGATTTAGATATACTGATACATTGAGTAACAGTAATCCTCCTTTGGTGGTATATATAGACTTAGCGCGACAACCTCTGTCGCGCTTTTTTTTGTCCTGGATCCGGGGCTTGCCCGGTTGGAGGGAGAGACGAAGGAGCAACGCCAAATATCCTCGATTGGGTCTTGTCTAGACCCACCGGATCATGTAATATCCGCCGTCTTTTTCAAGGCATTTTAGTTCTCCATCGGAGCGACATCGGATGACTACTCTAAGCGCAAAGCCGGCAGAGGTACGCCGCAATTGGTATCTCGTGGATGCAACAGACAAGACTCTGGGTCGTCTGTCCACGGAAATTGCCCGACGCCTGCGCGGTAAACATAAACCGGAATACACCCCTCACGTCGACACCGGCGACTATATCGTCGTGGTCAACGCCGAAAAGATCCGGGTTACCGGCAACAAGCTGAGCGACAAGATGTACCATCACCACACTGGCTACATCGGCAATCTGAAATCGATCAGTCTGGAGAAGCTGCTGCAGAAGGCCCCGGAGCGCGCCATCGAACACGCGGTCAAGGGGATGATGCCGAAAAACCCGCTGGGCCACGCCATGTTGAAGAAACTGCGCGTCTTCGCCGGTCCCGAGCACGCCCACCAGGCACAGCAGCCCCAGCCACTGGACATCTGATCCTAATATATAGAGTAACGAGCATGGCAGATACACACATCACCACCGGACGCCGCAAGAGTTCCACCGCCCGCGTCTTCCTCACCGCCGGCAGCGGCAACATCGTGGTCAACAACCGTCCCCTCGACGAGTACTTCGGTCGTGAGACCGCCCGCATGGTGGTACGCCAGCCGCTGGACGCCACTGAAACCACCGACAAGGTCGATATCAAGGTTACGGTCAACGGTGGCGGCACCACGGGCCAGGCAGGCGCTATCCGTCACGGCATCTCCCGCGCCCTGGACGCCTACGACGAGTCACTCCACGGCACCCTGCGCAAGGCCGGTTTCCTGACCCGCGACGCCCGCGCCGTGGAACGCAAGAAGGTCGGCCTGCACAAGGCCCGCAAGCGTCCGCAATACTCCAAACGCTAAGTCTGGCTCAGTCGAGTCTGCAACTGGGGATTCGTCTAACGGCAGGACACCGGACTCTGACTCCGTATGTGGAGGTTCGAATCCTCCATCCCCAGCCAACAGTATATTGAAGCCCACCCAGTGTGGGCTTTTTTACTGTCTCTACGAAGCTGCCCGGATGGAGGATTTGAACCGATCAGAGGTTCGACGCCTGAGCAACGCGAAGGCGAACAGCGAATAGCTGGCCCCGAAGGGGTGAGGCCCAAAGGGCCGAATAATCCTCCATCCACAGCCATCAATAGAACCCGCCATGTGCGGGTTTTTTGGTGACCTTCCCCCTAACTACCCCCCCTGTTTTCCACAATCGGCGGATGGTAGATGATCTGCACCGTGGTGCCGTCGGGATCGAAGCAGTAGAAGCTGCGGGCGCCGTCACGGTGGGTGCGGGGGGCGTTGCGCATTTTCACGCCCGCCGCCAGGAGGTGTGCGTACCAGGCATCCACCGCCTCCGGATCGGGCAGGAAAAATCCTATGTGATCAAGGCGCTGTGCGGCCTCATCGAACACCCCCGCTGGCGCCATGTGGAGCGCCAGGTTATCGCTTCCGGAGCTGAGATAGAGGTTGTCCGGATCAGACCGCCACTCGACCTCCATCCCCAGAAGATCGACATAGAAGTGTTCGCTTGCAGCCATATCCCTGACATTGAGGGCAACATGGCTCATGCCTAGATGTCGTGGTGGTTTCATGAGAGCAACTCCTTGAGGGCCTGATCCCAGGTGTCGCGGCCGCAGGCCCGCTGCACAACTAAAGGCAGGGAAACCGCGCCATGGGCCAGCAGTTCTTCATGCAGCGAGCGCAGGGTGGCCTCCGGTCGCTGCTCGAGCTGCTGCTGGCAGAGGTTTTCCATCATTTCGGCCCCCAGCAGGGCCATGAAGGCATCGGTGGGGCGTCTGGAGATGGCGGTCAGGCTCACCTCCGCCCAGCAGGGGATCTCCGAGAGCAGTTTCAATCGCTCCAAGGCCTGGCGGCTGTTGATCTCGCCGGCATGGAACTCAAGATCGATGGTCGCCTGCTCCGCCAGGGCTAGGCGACGCTGATAGAGCTCCAGCCGATCGTCGTCATTGAAGTAGCCGCGCTCCTCCAGGATGCCACTCATATAGTGGGCCCAGCCACGCTTGAAGGCGGCGGACGGGTTGATCTGACGCACCAGGCTATGGGCCGAGATGCCGCCGGCCCAGGCCAGGTAGTGGCGGCCGCCCCAGCTGCTGTAGAGATTGCGCATGCGGATCGCCGAGCGGCTCTCGCCACCCCCTACCTGCTGGTCGGTGGGGATGAGAAAGACCCCGCCCTGCCGGGTACGCAGGTAACTGCCGCAATCCGGCTGTCTGAAACAGTTCTCGGTGATACGGAACTCCAGGGGCTGCACCGAATCGGGCAGGAGTTCAAGCCGCTGAAGGAAGGTGCGCAGCTCGTTGGCCTCCTCCCGATAGGCCTGCAGCCTGCGGTCTCCGCTGAGCAGCTCGCCGTCGATCTGTTTCGCCGCCTGCGGGTCGATTCCCTGACGTTCCATCTCTTCCCGGGTCTGGCGCAATCGTCTGCGGGCATAGGCCAGGGCATCCCCGAAAGGTATATCGAGCTGGTCGCGATGGCGCATCAACCAGGCGAGAAGCTCCCTGCCGCAATCGGCGGTTCCCGTGGCGTCCGGGGTCAACTCCTTGATCAGGGCCTGCTTGAAATCCTCCACCGCTTCCGCGGCGCGGCTGCCGAGCGCCTGCAGTCGCCCCTTGTCGGCACAGCACTCATGGACCTGCGGCAGATCCCTGCCGAGCCGTTTCAACCAGGGTACACCCTTTTGCGCCGTCTCCAGGGCATCGGCCAGCCAAAGGGTGGATACAAGCCCGGGGTACTCCCCGAGCCGCCGCCGGGCATCCCGCAGATAGTTGGGCGTCTTCTCCAATACCCCCATCAGCGCCTCGCACAGTCTCTCAGGCTGACGTACAACCAGCTCCTGTAACAGATGCAGCGGCAGGTAGCGGGCGGGGTCGCGGTGGCGCCAATCCTGCTCGAGCAGCATCCGGTGCTCGATCAACGCGGCGCCATAGAGCAACTGCAGGTCGAGCTGACGGTCGGCATCCAGGGCCTCGTAATCAAGCTCCTTGAGACCGACCAGGAGGTTGCTGATCAGATTTGCCAAGGCCCCCATGTCGTCATCCCCATCAGCGGCGAGCAGACCCTCGTAACCGGGCACCGAGGCATACACGGCCGCCAGCGGATGAAAGCGGAACCAGACCCGGTAGTAGTCGGAAATCAGCCTGTCGAAGGCCGCCGCCTCACTGCTCATCGCGTATCTCGTAGTCGTGGGTGATCTGCGCACTCTTGGCGAGCATCAGCGAAGCGGAGCAGTACTTCTCGGCACTCAGGGAGATGGCCCGGGCGACGTGCTTTTCGCTGAGATCCTTGCCGGTAACGATGAAATGGGCGTGGATCCGGGTGAACACCTTGGGATCCCGGTCCGCACGCTCCGCCTCAAGCTCCACCACGCAGGATGAGACCTGCTGGCGGGATTTCCTCAGGATCGACAAGACGTCGAATTCCGTGCACCCCCCCATGCCGAGGAGCAGCATCTCCATCGGCCTGATTCCCAGATTGCGCCCGCCATGCTCCGGCGGCCCATCCATCACCACGCCGTGGCCACTCCCGGACTCCCCCAGCATGACGGAATCCTCCACCCATACGACCCGTGCTTTCATCGGCTACTCCAGTTGTTTACCCCCAAAGCCCGCATGGAAACGGCAGCGGGGATAGATGATTAGTATGAATTGCGTTAAATTAATGAACGATTGTTTTTGTTACACTGTGCACCTGTTGCCTATACTGATGGCTGTATATTCGACAAGTTGACATGGGTTGCTAAACTAGATCCTAAACTCTTTATTGAGACGACGACAATAAATCTACGGACGAGGGCTCAGCGTTACTGCGATGAAGATCACCTGGAACTGCCCACAGGCAGATAGCTGGTTTAATCTGCAGGCTGATCTCTCCCCATAACATCTAAGAGCCCCGAGATCATGACGATCATAAAACCGCCACCACAGGAACCTGAGTATCTTCAGCGATTCCTCTCATTTTGTCACCGCCGACGTTATCCCAAGAATACCGAGATTATTCATATCGGCGATCCGGCTGACATACTCTACTACATCACGGAAGGCTCGGTTGCCGTCTACATCGAGGATGAAGACGGTCGGGAGATTATTCTCACCTATCTCAACAAGGGTCAATTCGTTGGCGAGATGGGCCTGTTCGTCCCCGAGCCAAAGCGCAGCGTCATGGTGCGGACCCGCACCTCGTGCCAAATAGCCGAAATCAGCTACCAGCGCCTGGAGCAGCTCTTCAATCACGATCTCAAGGAGTACACCAAGGACATCCTCTACGCCATGGGGGCGCAGCTTTCCCAGCGGCTCAACCAGACCAGCAACAAGGTCGGACATCTCGCCTTTTTCGACGTCACCGGTCGCATCGCCCGCACCCTGCTCGATCTGTGCAAGGAGCCGGATGCCATGACCCATCCCGATGGCATGCAGATTCGCATCACCCGTCAGGAGATCGGCCGCATCGTAGGCTGCTCCCGGGAGATGGCCGGCCGGGTGCTGAAGAATCTGGAAGAGCAGGGGCTGATCAGTGTCAAGGGCAAGACCATTGTCGTCTTCGGCACTCGCTAATTAACCTTTGAATACTTCTGAGGCTAGCCAACAACATCCAAATCAATGATCGAAAAGGGAGTCGGTTGATCCTCCCCTTTCGCAGCCACCGCAGGGATGCCGCGGGAATTCACACCCAACAGGGGATCGTTGCTGGGACGGGTGCCAATTAGCGCTCTGCCACCTCCTGGTGCCGCGGACAACTCAGCAGATGATCGTTCACCATCCCCACCGACTGCATGAAGGCATAGCAGATCGTTGTCCCGACAAAGCGAAACCCCCTTCGTTTCAACTCCCGGCTCATGCGGTCCGACAGGTGTGTGGAGGCCGGCACCTCCTCCAGGCTGCGCCAACGGTTCTGCACCGGCTTACCCTCCACGAAGGACCAGAGCAGTTCGCCCAGCCCCTCCCCCGATTCCATTACCAGGGCTGCCCTGGCATTATCGATCGCCGCAGCCACCTTGAGTCGATTGCGTACGATTCCCTCATCGGCCAGCAACCGCTTTACATCACTGTCGTCGTAGGCGGCGATACGCTCCAGGTCGAAACCATGAAAGGCGCGGCGATAACCCTCGCGCTTGCGCAGGATGGTCAACCAGGAGAGCCCGGCCTGGGCACCTTCGAGGATCAGCATTTCGAACAGGTGCTGCGGATCGTAGGAAGGCACCCCCCACTCGTTGTCGTGGTAGTCAATATAGTCTTCGCTGGCGAGACACCAGGGACAGGGTTCCATCTTACTCATGTTTCATCTTCCGGTTTTGGGCCAATCCAGAACTGGGGAACATGGGCCACCTCCCAGATAAATCCGTCGGGATCGGCAAAGTAGCCGGAGTATCCACCCCAGAACGCCTCCTGAGCGGGTTTCACCAGCTGCGCACCAACACGTAATGCCGCCGACATCACTCGATCCACCGCCTCGCGGCTGGTTACATTATGCGCCAGGGTAACACCGCAGAAACCCGAGCCCTGGGTGGAGAGACCGACATCATCCGCCAGGGCCTCTTTCGGATAGAGTGCCAGCCAACTGCCATTGAGCTCAAAAAAGGCAATATTGTCGCTCTCGTATTGAAAACGCGGCAAGCCAAGGGCCTCGTAGAAGCCGATTGATCGGGTGAGTTCCCCAACACCCAGGGTAATTAGATTGATCCTTGGTTCCATGGTCTGAATCTTCTCTCGGTTTTGTTAATCCATAGTAATGACTCTACTCCCCCGCTACTGACAACAGTGTGTCAGTAGCACTACCCAACTTCCATGCGTCACGATACAAGCGTTTGATGCCGATCCCAAAGCCCTGTTTTTACCCAACAAGGCAGAAGAGTATCCCCCTGTTGCCGGAAGCGGCAGGCCTGGCAATTCGGCGACAGGGTCGCGAGATCTGTCACAGCCCGATCGGGCAGCCGCCCAAACTTTCGGTAACCTGGCCAAAAGGGCATTTGCAGCGCGGCAAGCGGCATACCCTGGAGTTGAAGCTGTCGAAGTCCGCCAATCCGGAGGAGGCTCTTCAGTACTGGCACAGCTTATGGCGCGGTCGGCGCCGAACTCAAGCGTCGCTATCGCTGACTGCGCCAACCGCCAGAAGATAATCATCCAGCGTGCGGCCCTCGATCGCCACGTAGTGGGAAACCGTCATTTTCAGACTCTCGATGCGATCGAGCCGGAAATGGCGAAATGCAACGCGCAGCTCGCACCAAGCGCCGAGCGTCCACTTCTCACCCCAGTAGAAAAGACCGAGGGGCCAAAGGGTCCGTTCCGATGCCACTCCATCCGCTCTTTGGTAGCTGATCGCCACCTTGCGTTTTTCGGCGATTGCCCTGCGCAGCAGCGCCACATTGATACGCACCGATTCCGGGATGTGGAAATCAGGGACCATCAGGGCTTCACCATCAAGCACCGGCCGAAGTCGTTGCGGTAAGACGGCTTCGATCTTGCGCCGTGCCCGGGCTGCAGCTGTGGCGAGATCCCGATCCGACCAGGCCTGCACCATGCGCATCCCAAGCAGCAGGGAGGTCAGTTCCTCCTCATCGAACATCAATGGGGGCAGACGAAATCCCTGGCAGAGCCGGTAGCCGGCACCCGCCGTTCCCTCGATGGGTACGCCGGAAGCCGACAGCGCTTCGATATCACGATAGACGGTGCGTTGCGACACCTCGAGTAGCCGCGCAAGCTCCCGCGCAGTCAGGTAGCGCTTGGTATCCAGTTCCTGGGTAATGCGAAAGAGTCGATCGGCACGGCGCATCAGGAGAAGAGTTGCGCCAGCCTCGTCCCCGGGTCCTCGGCCCGCATGAAGGCCTCGCCGACAAGAAAGGCGTTAACCTGGTGTCTGCGCATCAGCGCCACATCCTCGGGTGCGAGAATCCCGCTCTCCGTGACCGGGATCCTTTCGGGCGGTATCTGGGGCAGTAGGGTCAAGGTGGTGTCGAGACTTACTTCGAAGCTGCGCAGATCGCGATTGTTGATCCCGATCAGGCGGTTGTCGACCTTCAGGGCACGCTGCAACTCCTCGCCGTCGTGGACCTCTATGAGAACATCCATACCCAACCCATGGGCCAGTTCATTGAGCTGATTGAGTTGTCGGTCATCGAGGCAGGCCGCGATCAGGAGGATGCAGTCGGCACCGATCGCCCGCGCCTCATAGACCTGATAGGGATCGATGATGAAGTCCTTGCGGATCACCGGCAGGTTGCAGGCTTCCCTGGCCTCCTGAAGATAGCGGTCGCTGCCCTGGAAAAAGTCGATATCGGTGAGCACGGAGAGACAGGCCGCTCCCCCCCGCGCATAGCTCTGCGCGATCTCCGCCGGCCGAAAATCTTCTCTGAGCACGCCTTTGCTGGGTGAGGCCTTCTTGATCTCTGCGATCACGCCGGCCTCCCCCGCCGCCAGCTTGGCGGCGATGGCATCGGCAAATCCCCGCGGCTCCGGCGCGCGTTCGATCTGCAACTGCAGCTCATCGACGGATCGCGCCATTGCCCTCTCGGTGATCTCCTCCCGCTTGCGCCGGGTGATCTTCAGCAGAATATCGGGGGTGCCGTTCATGATCAGTCAAAGCCCTGGGTCAGCACCACCAGACGATCCAGGCGGTTGCGCGCCTCGCCGCTGACAATGGCATGATCGGCCTTCTCCACGCCCTCGTCCAGGTTCTCCGCCAGACCGGCGGTATAGATTGCGGCACCGGCATTGAAGACCACGATATCGCGGGCAGGTCCCGGATTGTCTTCAAGCACCCCACGGATCATGCCCAGACTCGCGGCGGCGTCATCGACCCGGATCCCGTCCAGCGAACTGCGCTGCAGCCCGAACTGCTCCGGCTGCAGGGTATAACGCCTGATCTGGCCATCCTTGAGCTCCGCCACGTCGGTAACGTCGCCAATGCTGATCTCGTCCAGGCCGTCGCGGGAGTGAACCACCATCACATGGCGGCTGCCCAGACGCTGCAGCACCTCCGCCAGGGGCTCCAGCAGCTCGCTGTCGAAGACACCTATCAGTTGGTTCGGCACGCCCGCGGGGTTTGTCAGTGGCCCAAGCACATTGAATATGGTGCGTACCCCCATCTCCTTACGCGGACCTATGGCGTGTTTCATCGCACTGTGGTGGCCGGGGGCGAACATAAAACCGACACCTACTTCGCGCACGCACTGCTCAACCTGTTGAGGGGACAGATCGAGCCTGATACCTGCAGCCTCGAGAACATCGGCGCTCCCCGACTTGGAAGAGACGGATCGGTTGCCATGCTTCGCCACATGACAACCGGCGGCGGCAGTGACGAACATGCAGGCAGTGGAGACGTTGAATGTGGCTGAGGCATCACCTCCCGTGCCAGCCATATCGACTGTATGCTCAAGACCGCCAATGGAGACCCCCGAAGCCAGCTCGCGCATTACCGAGGCCGCGGCGGCGATCTCGCTCACCGTCTCCTCCTTCATGCGCAGGCCGACAAGGAAGCCACCGATCTGCGCCGGTGTGGCGTTGCCGGTCATGATGTTGCGCATCACCGCCGTCATCTCGTCTGCCGTGAGATCCTGGCGGGCCAGGACTTTTTTTATCGCTTGCTGCATCTCCACGGGTGTTCTCCTTATATTCGTTCAGAGGTGAATCTATTTCAGTCCGCGAATGAACGCAAATGAACGCAAATTTTTTTAGTCTCAGGTTTGCTACTAAGCGCACCCTACACAATGGCAATGAAGCGTCCGACGGTCTTCATTCGCGGACTGAAAATAGACAGCTACCGCCCCTCTACGAAATTATGCAGCAGATCGTGCCCGTGGCGGGTGAGGATCGATTCGGGATGAAACTGCACCCCCTGGATCGCCAGCTCCTTGTGGCGTACCCCCATGATCTCATCCATCCCGCCATCGACCTCGGTCCAGGCGGTGATCTCCAGGCAGTCGGGCAGACTCGCCTGCTCGATCACCAGGGAGTGGTAGCGGGTCGCCTCGAAGGGATTCTCCAGTCCGCTGAAGACCCCTGCCCCGCCATGGAGGATGGGGGAGGTCTTGCCGTGCATCACCTGCCGGGCATGGACGATTTTGCCGCCAAAGGCCTGACCGATGGACTGATGACCCAGGCAGACACCGAGGATCGGTATGCGTCCGCCGTAGCTGCGGATGGTCTCCACCGAGATCCCCGCCTCGTTGGGCGTGCAGGGGCCGGGGGAGATAACGATATGGTCGGGGGCGATGGCATCGATATCCCCCACCGAGATCTCGTCGTTGCGCACCACCTTGACTTCAACACCGAGCTCACCGAGATACTGCACCAGATTGTAGGTGAAGGAGTCGTAGTTATCGATCATTAACAGCATGGCTATGCCCCCTCGTCACAGGCATGCCGGTCGAGACCCGCCTCGGCCATGGCCACGGCCCGAAATACCGCCCGTCCCTTGTTCATGGTCTCTTTCCACTCCAGTTCGGGGATGGAGTCGGCGACAATCCCGGCCCCCGCCTGGATATGCAGCGTCTTGTCCTTGATCACCGCGGTTCTGATGGCGATGGCGGTATCCATATTGCCGTTCCAGGAGAGATAACCTACCGCACCGGAATAGATCCCCCGCTTCACCGGCTCCAGTTCATCGATGATCTCCATGGCGCGGATCTTCGGCGCACCGCTTACCGTACCGGCGGGGAAGGTGGCGCGCAACACGTCCATGGCGCTCATACCGTCGCGCAACTCGCCGATGACGTTGGAGACGATATGCATGACATGGGAGTAGCGCTCGACGATCATCTTGTCGGTCAACTCCACGCTGCCGATCTTCGCTACACGACCGGTATCGTTGCGCCCGAGATCGATCAGCATCAGGTGTTCCGCGAGTTCCTTTGGATCGGCCAGCAGTTCCGCCTCCAGGGATCTGTCCTCCTCTTCCGTATGTCCCCGCCGGCGGGTGCCCGCGATGGGGCGGACCGTGACCTCGCCATCCTCCAACCGGGTCAGTATCTCCGGTGATGAACCGACGATCTGAAAACCGTCGAGATCGAGGAGATACATATAGGGGGAGGGATTGAGCCCGCGCAATGCCCGATAGAGATCGAGGGGCGGCGCCTGGAAGGGGATGGAGAGGCGCTGCGAGACCACCACCTGCATGCAGTCGCCTTCGAGGATGTACTCCTTGATACGCTCCACCGCCTGTTTGTAGCCCTGCTCGGTAAAGCCGGAGACAAAATCGGACTCGTTGATGGTTCGCTCCGGAGTGCAGTTGTCCCTGGGTATGGGTTGTGCCATGGCCCGGATCAACTCACGGATACGCGACTCCGCCGAAGCCAGGGTCCCGCCCCGGGTGGGATCCACATGGACGATGAGATACATCCGCCCCGAAAGGTTGTCGAAGACCACCACTTCGTCGGAGACCATCAACAGGATATCGGGTGTCCCGAGATGGTCGGGATTGGGACATTGAGCCAGTTTGGGTTCGATATAACGGATGATGTCATAGCCGAAATAGCCCACCAGGCCGCCGTTGAAGCGGGGCAGTCCCTCCACCTCGGCGGCTTTGTAGCGTTGTTGAAAGCCCTCTATCCAGGCCAGCGGATCCTCTACCCGATGGGATTCGGTCACCGCACCGTCGCTCACCACCTCGACCTGCAGACCATCGACCCTGACATGGGTGTGACAGGGAAGACCGATGATGGAGTAACGGCCCCACTTCTCCCCGCCATGCACCGACTCGAAGAGATAGGAGAAGGGGCCGTGGGCCAGCTTCATATAGACACTGAGGGGGGTATCGAGATCCGCAAGGACCTCACAGACGACCGGGATGCGGTTGTAGCCCTGTTGCGCCAGGGCGGCGAACTGTTGGGGGGTCATTTTCCTCTCCACACAAAAGACGAGACAACGGGATTCAATGGCTTGGTTTGGGAATCACCAACGCCATCGCGCGCCGTACATCAAAGTCGTGTTGTGTGAAAGCAGGCTCATTTCGAATTGTTCACCCTGATTAGTTGGTGCTAACCATAATCAAAACTTGGACCGGGCTCAAGCGGCATTTTCCAGCAGGGTGCGGATCTCTATCAATGAGTCGAGTACCGCATCCGGGTTGTAGTGGCGGATGTCCTCACCATGATTGTAGCCGTAACTCATGCAGACAATCTGAAATCCGGCGGCGCGGGCCGCCTTCACGTCGCTCTGGGAGTCACCCACCATCAACGATGCGGATGGCGTCACCGAGAGCCGCTCCGCCGCATGCAGCAGCGGCAGCGGATCGGGCTTTTTTTTCGGCAGGGTGTCACCGGCGACCACGATCTCGAAATCGTCGTGGACCCCCAGATCCCGCAGCAACGGCAGGGTGAACTGGGAGGCCTTGTTGGTGACACAGCCGAGGCGGTAACCGCACCCCTTCAGGTAATCCAGACCCTCGCGGATGCCGGGATAGAGCAGGGAGCGCTTGCTCGTGTTTTCGGCGTAGAGATCGAGAAAGATGGGGTAGGCTTGCGCGAAATCGTCCTCATCCGGCTCTCCCTCCAGCTGGCCGATCAGGGCGCGGCGCACCAGGCGCTCCACCCCGTTGCCGACCCAGTCGCGCACTTTGGCTTCGCCATAAACAGGTCGCCCCAGCTTTTTCATCATCTCATCCACGCAATAGGCGAGATCGGGCACGCTGTCGACCAGGGTGCCGTCCACGTCGATGAGGATCATTTCGGGTTTTTTAATCATAATAATATCTATAACGCAAAGGGCGCTGAGAAGCGCTAAGTTCGCAAAGATTGTTAAAGGTTATTCACTACTCTTTGGATACCCTGTTTCAACAACATCGAATTAAAGTTGAAAAGCAGGCCAAGCTTATACCCTCCCCACTTCAAATAGGTCAGGAGCTGAGCCCGGTGCACCGGCAGTTGATTATCTACCGTCTTGAGTTCGACAATCACCCTATCGTTTATCAGGAAGTCTGCTCTATAGGCAGATTCGACCAGCAAACCTTTATATTCGGCATCTATCGTAGCTTGTTGTCGAAAAACTAACCCCTGAAGTGACATTTCCCGAGCAAGACAAGCCTGATAGGCCGATTCAAGCAAGCCTGGCCCCAGTGCCTGATGAACTTCGAGTGCCACACCAATTACCTGTTTAGAAATCCTGTTCTCATCCATGAAAACCTCAGCGCCCTTCGCGCCCCCTTGCGTCCTCTGCGTTATTACAGAATCAAACTTTGGCCAGTTCCGCCTTCATCTTGCCGACGATGGTGTCGTAGCGGTTGGCATCGCTTGTCTCGGGAAAGCCGAATATCCCCGATCCCGCGACGAAGGTGTCGGCCCCGGCGGCCTTGATCTCGGCAATGTTGTCCACCTTGACCCCGCCGTCGATCTCGAGGCGGATATCGAGGCCGGAATCGTCGATCAGCTTGCGGCACTGGCGCAGCTTGTCCATGGTAGCCGGAATGAAGCTCTGACCGCCGAATCCCGGATTGACCGACATCAGCAGGATCATATCGACCTTGTCCAGCACATAATCGAGATGGGACAGGGGGGTGGCCGGATTGAACACCAGGCCCGACTTGCAGCCTTCGCTGCGGATCAACTGCAGGCTGCGGTCGATATGCTCCGAGGCTTCCGGGTGAAAGGTGATATAGGTGGCCCCGGCCTTGGCGAAATCGGGGATGATGCGGTCCACCGGATTGACCATCATGTGGACGTCGATATCGGCGGTAACGCCATGCTTGCGCAGCGCCTCGCAGACCAGCGGTCCGATGGTCAGGTTCGGCACATAGTGGTTGTCCATGACGTCAAAGTGTACGATCTCCGCACCGGAGGCGAGGACGTTGTCAACCTCTTCACCCAGCTTCGCGAAGTCCGCTGACAATATTGACGGCGCGATCTTATCGGATTGACGGGCCATTATTCTAATCTCCTACAGTTCTACAGGCTGTGGCCTGGCGCAAAGCCAGTCTCTCGCCACAGTTAGCTAAAAAGGGAGGCCACTTTAACCCAAAGCGCCGCTATTTTCAGCTATCCCCTTAGGGCTATTACCGGTTATA
>NATV01000082.1 GCA_003094535.1 gamma proteobacterium symbiont of Ctena orbiculata
ACCGAATGAACTATTTATGGGGCAGCGAGAAGATTTGCTCGTTGCGTAATTGAATTGCAGTTATTACTTGAAACCGCGCATAACTATATTAACAGTATTTAATACTTAATATCCCATTCTGTTCTCTGGTATGGGGCGTTGGGCTTTCCTTCGGAGGCAATATAGAAAGTTGTAAAATGATCGTTTTGGGATCGGAAGGCCAATGAAATATTGCAGGCTTAATTAGTGTAGCGTTACTGTAATAATAGTTTAAATTATTTTCAAATAATCATAATTGCGAAGATAGCGGTAATTACATTTATATTTCATCTACATTTTCTCTGATATTTTGTAGATTACAGGAGCAATGCGGATTGACACGTTTCTGCCATATTTAGGAATCATCCGACTGAAGAAATTCTTCACACTGTCTATGCCAAAAATCCTTCTGTACATTCAGTTAGCTTTTTTTATCATGGCTTGCTTTTATATCTCTTGTTTGCTGAGTCGTTCATTCCCTAGTTTTTACTTGGATAACAAAACAAACAAAGTGTTAATTTATTCCCTACTTTAGTTGATTGAGAAGATGGAAAAGATGTTAAAAGTAGCATTGGTTGGCTATGGTAAAATGGGCAAGCACCATATCAAGGCAATCGAAATTCAGCCCAATTCCGAGTTGGTTGCTATAGCAGACCCGCTGTTTGCGGACGATAGTGCCAGTCATCAAATTTCCGGTTCAATTTCATTGTTTTCCGATGTGGAGGAGATGTTCGACAAGGCAAAGCCTGACGTCGTGCATATAGTTACCCCCCCCCGAAACGCATACAGATTTATCCCGCCTTGCCATCAAGCACGGTTGTCATATTTATGTTGAAAAACCTTTCGCGCTCACTCTGGAAGAAGCCGAAAAGACTCTTGAACTGGCCGATGAAAACAATATAAAGGTTTGCGCCGCTCACCAAGTTTTATTCCAAGATTCTGGGCAAAGATATCGCAAGGATTTAGAGTTACTTGGCAATACAATTCAAATTGAAAGCTATTTTTCCTTCAAAACAGTACGCCAATATACACCGGTTGAACAATTAATTGATATTTTACCCCACCCTGTTTATTTGTTGTTAGATGCATTTGAAAAATCGAATAACAAGTTAGAAGACGACGATGCCTTGGAGCTAGTCAATATCTATACTGACCCCCGCGGTGAAATATTCGCTTTGGTTCAGCAAAATAACATCACTGGACACCTGAACGTATCCCTACGGGCAAGACCTATCGAATCCTACCTGCACCTACGTTGCAGCAATGGCTCCACACATGCGGACTTTGTATTGTCTGGGATTCAAAAACTCCCCGGACCTGGTGTTTCAGCGATTTCCCAAGTATTTATCCCATTCAGTCGTGCTCGCCAGCTGATGTGGGGTACTCTCTCGACAATTGTAAAAACCATATTCAAAAAACATAAAAGTTATGCCGGACTCGGCGAGCTTGTTGCAGCATTCCACAACAGTATCCACGACAATACTCAACCCCCAATTGATTACAAAACAATCCTCAACACAGTTAGTATTTGTGAAAATGTTGTAAAACAGTTGAAGGAACATGAGAGCACATATTTAACCAATGAAGAGCAGAAACTATCAGACATCGAAGCGTCACTTTCTGAAACCGATAGCCAGTTAGGGACGATATTAGTCACCGGAGGTACAGGTTTCCTCGGAAAAGTCTTTTGTCAAAGTATGCGTGACGACAATTGGGGTGTTCGTGTCATCACTAGAAAGCTTCCCCTACCTTTCGACAGAGTGCCTGGTGTTGAGTATGTCATCGGAGATATTTCTGACGACCTACCCGATCATTACTTCAAGGATATCTCAATTGTTGTCCACCTTGCCGCGGAAACTGCGGGCGGAAAGGAAGAGCATGAAAAAAATACAATTGAGGCTACTAGAAAGTTAATCACAACTGCGAATAAACACAATGTGAAACACTTTGTTAATATCAGCAGTATTGCTGTTTTGAAGCCCAGCAGGGAAGTTGGCGGTCCGCTTAATGAAGATTCCCCGGTAGATCGTGATAATTTAAGCAGGGGACCTTATGTATGGGGTAAGGCGAAAGCTGAGGATATCGTCGTTGATATATCCAAAACAGAAGATATATCCAGTAAAACGATCAGATTGGGCCCGTTAGTCGACTACAGAAATTTTTCTGCCCCCGGCCGCCTTGGCAGAGAAGTCGGTCCTTTCTACGTTGCCATGGGTAACCCATGGGAAAAACTATTCCTCTGTGACGTTAATACGGCATCGGATGTAATCAAATACTATTGCAAGGAATTCGATGATTGCCCCGATACAATAAATCTAGTTGAGCCAGAGCCGAAGAAACGCAGTGAACTGGTCAAAATGCTAAAAAGCAGAAGAAAGGAGCTATCCGTTATCTGGATGCCCAGTCTGCTACTACGGCTGATTTCAGTATCCTTAAAGTTTACGTTAAAACTTCTTCGACCGAGCAAGAAACCATTGGATTTGTATGCTGCATTTTCGTCGGAAGTCTACGACACAACATTGGCGAACAACGTTGTCAACAAGAGCAGAATCAGGCGTCCCTCAAAGTAAGGAGTATATGACTAGAAACCGTTTCTTTCTAAAACATCGGAAACAGTTGAGAATTTGAAGTCCTGCAGGAGCTTCCTCAGTCGTTGATCGAACTTCGAAATGTTATTGTAGTGTCTGAACTCAGATAGCATATTCGACTTGATTCTGGGTTGGCCCGTGTCGATCTCCCAGGGATGCATATAAAAAATAAACGGCTTTTTTTCTTTTTTGTTTATTTTATTCAAGCCACTTCGGGTAACCCAATAAGGCAATAGCCTAAAATAGCCACCGCCACTGATCGGTAGCCTGGTATTCCCCAATCCAACAGTTGATATGGGGAACTCTATGATGGAATTACCACTTTCCGTCTTGTATACGTGCGGTTCTGTCTTTGCTCCAGGTATGCCATATCTGTCGTGTACAATAGGAAAGATACTGGAGTCGTATGTAAATCCCAACTCTGTCAATACATCGAGTGCCCAAATTGATTTTTCCACTATTGAGTAGCTCGCAGCCCGGTAGCCATAAATTGGTTTATTAATGATATTTTCCAATATTTCCTTTGTCCTCCTTGTCTCCTCCCTGAACTCAGCTACCGTTTGGTTATAAACCAAGTCATGACTGTAGCCATGGCTGGCGATTTCATGACCTGACTGTTGTATGTCATTTATGAGGTTGGGAAATCTTTCAGCGATCCATCCCAATACAAAAAAGGTACCTTTAGTATTATATTGGTCGAAAATTTCTAACAGTTTATGGGTATTTCTCTCCACACGAGATTCATAGTCACTCCAGTTATTTTTTTCTATATTTTTCGCAAACGCAGATACCTGATAGTAATCTTCAACGTCGACCGTAATCGCATTGATAACATGATCGGCAGAGTATAGCTTTTGTTCGTTTAGCATCAGGTTCACTTCATGTGGCTGTAATTGATCTACTGATATATCTGTTAGCGAAACATTGTAAATTTTTTGTTTTTTTATTGCCCTTATCCCATGAATCTAGATACAAATTCGCTAATGAACATCATTATTTTCGCCTGAGTCAAAATGGTGTGCGTCTATCTGCTGTTCAATTTCATTAATTGAATTATTCAATAATTCTTTCATGTGCATCTTGGTGTTTTTCACATCATCGACTACTTCTGTGGAGATCAATATTGCAGTAGCGTCCGATCTTCCGGAAAAAATGCCTGACAAGGCAACCAGTTTTGCCTTCAGTGCATCAGCAACAACATTACCCCCAATGTAATACCATGTCCATATCAGTCTTTTATTTCCTGAACCATTCTGTACCAACTCCTCTATTACAGGCAATAATCCTTTCGCCTCCAGCTCTATATCCCTTCTTCGCAGTTCGATCCGAGACCACTGTTTTTCATCATATTTTCTGTTTCTGGAGTTTATCACCTCCTTTCCCTGTGCCTGTGTTGAGTAATAGGCAAGATACAAATCCAGGCGCCTGCCCCCATCATCAGTAAATGAAAAGTAATTATCAGCGTCAGCCGACACCCAAGTTGGTTGCCACAAACTATTGTCTATACTCGACTCCCAACCTTTCAGATCGATAGTAATGGTTTGTTTTTTGTTTTCGGCCCTTTCTATCGATACGTTATATGCGGACTTTAGTAATGGTCCTACCGCGGCAAACAAGACAAGCATCCCAGTAACGATAGTGGTTTTTATAAATCCGGCTTGTTGGGTTTTATTGTGATCTTGAATTGTACGCTTTGAATATACATACTTATGGGAAAATTTGTTCCACAGATAAAACAGACAGACAAAGCTTATAAAAAACACAACCCATCCCAGCCATATATGGTCGTGCAGGAGGCTGTGGGTCATATTTGTGTAATGCCCTGAAAGAACCACTATATATATACGAATGACATTGGAAAGAAACGCTGTCCCGATTGCAGATAATATATATATGATTGATGTTAGTAGTTTTAATCGAGTGAAATAGCAATAGATAAATGCAATTGATACTGCTGCAATCTGGTACCTTAATCCGCTGCATCTGTCACCAACTTCAAATGCACCTTCAGGAATTGTAATTATATAGCCTTCTCGAATCGATACGTAACCCGTCAGGCGCAGCAGGTTGTCAACAAGCGTGGCCGTCGGCACTTGAAGAGGTTTTTCAAAAAATGCCCAAATCAGTATTGCGCACAACAGCATTATAATCGGAATTAGAAGGGTTGTTGCTCCTTTACTGCCGTACAACCCCAACACAAATCCAATCAAGAGAAAAATAAAAATTAATTGTGAAGCCGTCTGCAGATAAGTTAGTTCAGAGAATAGCCAGGCAACAGAGAGAAATAGCAAGATAATTCCATATATAAATCGATATTCTATTTGAAGACTTGTCCTTTTGTCTCGCCATTCCTTTACTAATATATAACATGCAACAGCAAACAACAGTATGCCATGTGAATACATACCGCTGCCGTATATCCAAATATCAAAAATACTGAAAACACTCGAATGGTATATAACAGAAAGCAGCAGGATCCCAATAAACAGCGGCCATGCGGAGATCAACTGTTCTTTATTGATTGTAAAATTTTTCATTATCTGCTTGTCGTCTGGTATCGCTGATCCAACCAGCTCCCACGCTGGTCATGCTATAATCTTTCTGAGTGGGCCGGGTGATAGACGGTCGCATAACATTCACTGATGGCAGCACCAATCTGTGATTGTTGGGCATAGCGTACAATATATTGGGATCTCAAAACCATAATTTACTCCATATTCCAGCCCTCAAGACTCTGCTGTTAACATTATATACACCACCTGAACAATCAAGTATTACAATATCTTTTTTTGTTTTTCCATTCATCTTGCCGACTAGCCGTAGCAAGCCTTCATGCAGCATACTGGCCGAGCCATGCCATTTTTCAAGTTCAATCTCAGATTTCGATACTTGAAAATCGTTAATTACAGCGATAGTTGTTTTTTTGTTAAGGCCAATTTCATCGATATCGCCAGGCATTACGTACTGGGTAATATTTGCAATTCTGCAAAGTCCTTTTGCCAGGATATGCGATGAATATACCACATCAATATCTGTCTTGATCTGGGGCATGAATCCGAACCCCGCAGGCCATATACCGTTAATGTTCAATTTTCCATCAGCAATTCTGGACTGGTTTACTTCACTGCCATAAAACAGCATTTGTGTTTCATTGATCACCTGCAACCAGTCCATGCGCTCTTCCCCTATTGGGAGGTGTTCGCCAACATCGCAGCCGACAACTGACTCCAGTAAATTCGTTTTAATTTTTGGACACTTTGGTTGCTTTAAATACCAGACATTCGGTTGCTTGAAAACAAGTGAAAGATCATCTTGTTTGAAATGGGCATTAAATAGGGCAACAAGGTTACCGGCTTCTTCTTCAGTAATATTGAGCTGTGCGGAATCCACGAGGTAGAGTTTGTCTTTATCCGCAACGAAGTGTACCGGGGAAGCATACGCCCAACATTGAGTTCCAGGTTCTCCCCCCTCACCATAGTATGAAACGGCTCCTGCGGGAAGATCAGTATCGTCGCCCGGTTCAAAACCAAACAAGCTGAACAACGTCTCAGACAGACCTTCAGCATGCAATATATTCCTCTCCTTAGCTTGCGACTTGAGCCTTGCAAGAAATGGTGGAACCTTTAAACTCTCCAGCCGCTGCATCTTGGTCGGCCAAAAAAGATCAGGGATCAGCAGGATTAGTTTATCTCGAATCATGCCTCTTACTGAATGTAAAAATAATTTGCCTAGAGACGGAATGGGTACGCAGTTGCTATGCAAACCTCCTTGTTGCCACTACCTCCAGTTGTGGCGGGAATTGTGTTTCACAATAGCATCGACGGCATTGACTTCAGGCTCATCAATCCCATAAGACTCTGGGAAATCACAGGCGGTAATCGAGCTCCATGTCGTGGCCGCCGTACAGCCCGAACAACCATTACGACGTTTTATTCGTTCAACATCGCCAACCGCTGCGTTGTGTTTGAAGATTGCCTGAGACGCATATCAACTCATATTATCGAGGATCGCCTTTTTAACCTCGTCAAGCTGAGCGTTGATTGTCATTACCGGGGAAGTGGACTGTTGGATTGCTGTGTCCGGGTCTTTCAGTCCGTTACCGGTCAGGGTGCAGACTATGCTTGATCCTTCCGGTATCTTTCCCGACTGTATGTCTCTAATTGCTCCAGCCAGGGAAGTAGCCGATGCAGGTTCGCAAAACACACCCTCTTTGTCGGCAAGTAGCTTTTGCGCCGCCAGTATGACTTCATCCGTACATTCATCGAACCAGCCTACCGATTCCTCCTGAACCTTCCATGCCTGGTTCCAGGATTGGGGATTTCCAATCCGAATGGCCGTGGCAATCGTATCCGGATCCTTAACCGGGCCACCGCGAAGGAAGGGCGCCGAGCCCGACGCCTGATATCCGACCATTACCGGTCTCTTTCCCGTTACCGCACCCCCGGCAAATTTACATTTCCCACCGCAATAGGCGCATGCTGCTGTAACATTGTCTCCCGTTGTACACGAATACTCACTGTAACCTATCCAATGGGCAGTGATGTTCCCTGCATTGCCAACAGGGAGGCAATGATAATCGGGGGCGTGACCAAGCTCTTCAACGATCTCAAAGGCAGCTGTCTTCTGTCCCTGTAGTCGATATGGATTGATTGAATTGACAATTGTTACCGGGGCATGGTCAGCGACATCCTTAACCAGTTGCATACCATCATCAAAGTTTCCCTTGATCTGGATGGTGATCGCACCGTACATCATTGCCTGCGCCAGCTTTCCCATTGCAATCTTGCCATCCGGTATCACCACAAAGGCAGTAATACCCGCCCTCGCCGCATATGCCGCAGCTGCAGCTGATGTATTACCTGTCGAGGCGCATATTATGGCTTTACTGCCCTCTTCAACAGCCTTTGTTACCGCCATGGTCATACCGCGGTCCTTGAATGATCCGGTTGGATTTAATCCTTCGTACTTGACAAATATATCCACATCCTTGCCAAGCTCGCGGGGGATATTGTTGAGACGTATCAGTGGCGTATTACCTTCGCCAAGACTGATAATCCGCGTATCGTCATGAACGGGAAGCCTGTCACGATATCTCTCAATTAAACCGGTATAGCGGGAACGGAATGCCATGATTTATAAACCTCTTTGGTACAATTCGCTCCTTCTGAGCCAAGCGATCAATTGTACAGTACGAATGTGACGTCTTGTCAGTTGTTTTAAGTTAAATTCTGCATGCTCTCTGGCTATGCATAGCTTGTATGAGTCCCATCTCACCCATCTAGACGTTCGACGCGTATACGCATGACTTGGCCGAATACCGAATCAAGCTGCTCAATCTCAGATATAGCTTTGTTGAGTTGCTTCTCGATTACTTTCTGGGTAAGCATCACCAGGGGTACGGTATTGTCTCCTTCAGCGGGCTCCTTTTGCTGAATCGCCTCTATGCTGATTTGCGATTCAGCCAATATGCTGGCGATTTTTGCAACTACTCCCGGCTTATCGACAACCTGCATGCGCAGGTAGAAGGTCGTTTCCACCTCTTCGATAGGTAAAATCGCCAGATCGACCAGTTTTCCCGGTTGAAATGCGAGATGCGGGACGTGGTTTTCCGGATCCGTGGTCAGCATGCGCACCACGTCGACTACATCCGCCACTACGGCTGAAGCGGTTGGTGCTGAACCAGCGCCGGCACCATAGTAGAGCGTGGGACCCACCGCATCGCCTTTGACCAGTACAGCATTCATCACACCGTCCACATTGGCTATCAGGCGGCGCTGGGGAATCATCGTGGGGTGGACCCGCATCTCTATTCCAGCCTCGGTCTTGCGTGTGATTCCAAGATGCTTTATCCGGTAGCCGAACTGATCGGCATACTCGACATCCTGCGGTTCTATTTTCGTGATCCCCTCGGTATAAGTCTTTTCAAACTGCAGGGGAATACCAAAGGCGATCGATCCGAGGATTGTCAGCTTGTGGGCGGCATCTATACCTTCCACATCAAAGGTGGGA
The DNA here is from genome assembly GCA_003094535.1 of gamma proteobacterium symbiont of Ctena orbiculata. GTDB lineage: Bacteria > Pseudomonadota > Gammaproteobacteria > Chromatiales > Chromatiaceae > Thiodiazotropha. The sequence continues at coordinate 8,616 of NATV01000082.1, forward strand.
TCCGCTTCTGCATAGCCCAGAGCCTGAGCCTCTTTCAGGACATCACCGAACTCGCGCCCTTTGTCACGCATTTCGGTGAGTATGAAATTGCCGGTACCGTTGATGATTCCAGCAATCCATTCAATGTGATTCGCCGCCAATCCTTCGCGAACCGCCTTGATAATCGGAATTCCACCGGCAACGGCAGCTTCAAAGGCAACCATGACACCTTTTTTTTGCGCCGCTTCGAAGATTTCATTGCCATGCATGGCAATCAGCGCCTTGTTGGCGGTCACAACATGCTTGCCATTCTCGATCGCCTTTAGAACCAATTCGCGTGCAGGAGAGTAACCGCCAATCAGTTCGATGATGATATCCAGCTCAGGGTTATCCACCACTGTAAATGCATCATCACTTACATCGACATGCTCAAGCCCGATCAGGTTGCTGGGATCATACTGTTTTGCCGCTGCGTGCGTAATCTGAATACCCCGTCCTGCCCTGCGAGCGATTTCATCGGCATTTCGAGTCAGAACATTCAACGTACCGCCACCCACGGTCCCCAGTCCCAACAAACCAACTTTAACTGGATTCAAAATTTCTACTCCTGCTGTCAATAGCCAAAATAACTTATGATGCCTTCAAGCCATCACTACGAAACATATCACGGATCCCACGTACCGCCTGTCGGGTACGGTGTTCATTTTCGATCAACCCGAACCTCACATGATCGTCACCATGCTCACCGAATCCGATGCCCGGGGAGACCGCCACTTTCGCCTCCTTGAGCAGTTTCTTGGAAAATTCCAGCGACCCCATCGATTTGTATACATCAGGAATAGGCGCCCACACGAACATTGTGGCTTTGGGTTTCTCCACCTGCCAGCCGATATTGTTCAATCCGTCGCAAAGCACGTCGCGACGATTTTGATACATGCTGCAGATCTCTCTGACTACTTCCTGGGGGCCCTCGAGGGCAGCGATAGCGGCCACTTGAATAGGTGTGAAGGTTCCATAATCCAGATAGGACTTTATACGAGCCAGCGCAGCCACCAGGGTCTTGTTACCTGACATGAACCCTACTCGCCATCCCGGCATATTGTAGCTTTTTGATAAAGAAAAGAATTCAACCGCGATCTCATCAGCACCGGGCACCTGCAGAATTGAAGGCGCCACATAGCCATCAAAAACAATGTCCGCATAGGCAAGGTCGTGAACGACCCATATATTGTACTCAGTAGCGATCTCTACAACCTTCTCGAAAAAATCGAGATCGACGCACTGGGTCGTAGGATTACCCGGAAAATTGAGAACCAGCATTTTCGGGCGCGGCCAGGAGTCTTTGATCGATTTAACCAGTTCATCGAAGAAATCGACACCCGGAATCAACGGAACGTGGCGTACATCCGCGCCTGAAATGATAAAGCCGTAGGGGTGTATGGGGTAGGCCGGATTCGGCACCAGCACCGAATCACCCGGCCCCATGCACGCCAGCGCAAGATGAGCCAGACCCTCCTTTGAACCGATGGTGGCAATGACCTGGGTCTCGGGATCCAAGGTTACATCGTAGCGGGACTTGTACCAATTGCTCATGGCACGCCGCAGTCTTGGAATGCCTTTCGACATGGAGTAGCGATGGGTGTCCTTGCGGTTCGCCACTTCACATAGCTTGTCGACGATGTGCTGAGGCGTCGGCTGATCAGGATTTCCCATACCGAAGTCGATGATATCCTCACCACGCGCTCGCGCCGCAGCCTTGAGTTCATTGACAATAGCGAACACATAGGGCGGCAACCGCTTGATTCTGCGGAATTCTTCCATCTCTGGCGTAGACACGAAAACCTCGACTCGTCATACAGGTTAAAGGAGTTAAAGTTAACTGACCCTCTATCAAAGATCAATTGACATAAGTAGATGAACCGGACCGTTTCGTCGGACCGGTGACATAAAAGACCAGAAAACAGAGATTTTGCATCGTGGATGTAGGTCGTACAGGATCGCCGCGCCTGCAGTGGACGGATCTGTCCAGCAACAAGAAACCGACTTTTTTCATGGGTTGGAATAGGGTATGGTCAGGGGATGAAATTCATACTCGACGATAGCGGTAAAGGCCATACCATTCAGCGTTATGATCAGGGTGAGGTCACTGTCAGCAACGTCGTCTACAGGGAGAATTGTATCGTTCTTCCCGATCGGATCATCAGCCCCTGGCACCCCGGCGATTTTCTCGACCTCAAAACTGAGGATTTCAGCTTTCTGGCCGAACTTGCAGCTGAAATCATCATCCTGGGTACCGGTGCCCGGCAATGCTTTCCCCATCCAGGCCTTACTGAACCGCTGATGCAGCGTCGCATCGGTCTCGAGGTAATGGATACGGCAGCAGCCTGCAGGACCTACAACATCCTGATGTCGGAAGGGCGGCGTGTAGCGGTTGCCCTGTTCATGATTTAGCCTCCCCCTCAGCTTCCTCAGGTATTGGTGCCGCGGTCGTCGCATCCTCGCTCTCATCATCGAGCACCACAACACCCTCCGGATAGGGATATTTTTCCACAATCCGCTTACTCAGCTGACGAAGATTGGCCTGATGCAGCGCATCCGACTCCATCAGAATCAGAATCAACACGGTGACCATGATCGGCAATATGCCACCCCCACCAATCATTGCCATAACAGCAACCTTCTTCATTTCGAAATAGGTAAAACCGATCCAGCCCAGCAGCCAAACCATAAGGATAGCGATCAACATATAGATGAAGACGCGACTGCGCTCTGCCGCAATCTGCCAATGGACCCAGACATACCATTCGTCCTTGGAACGCTTGGCCCGCCATAAGGTGTAGAAAAGCGCTGAGAATGAGACGATCGGCACCATCGCCAGTGGCTGCCAGAAGGAGCGAACAAGCCCCAGGGCCGCGACAAACCACAGGATATGATTACCGATCAGATTGGTTAGAAAGATATCGTGGGGTATCTTGGCTTTGTGCACCAGATCATCGGAAATCTCAAATTTCATCTCTCTCAGCACCCGGCAGTCATCAAACTGAAACAGGAGGCTACCATTTGATCCAGATGATTGCATCCCTGTCACACCGGTCACCTTTCCTCAAAACCTGATCACGCTCCACACCAACACCAGCGCAACTTCCTCACATGATTGGAATTCCTGTTTAATTATCATTAAAAACAAGGAGATATCCTTTGAAAACAAACACGAGCGACAGACCTTGATAAATCTTATAACGCAAACACCGATTCCCATTGTAGAATCCCCATCTGATAGCAAAAAGAGGTAAATCGGTGCCGATCGGGGATAGTCTCTAGCGCATCCGTTTAAGCGTCGGTTTTGAATTCATGGAAAAAAAGATCATCTTTTGGGTTGTATCACTCTCATTGGTAGCAATAGCGCTTGCCATTCTGCTGCCGGGAGGACGAAAGGTTGACTCCGATCCCAAACTACCCTGGGAAATCACCATCAATGCCAACAACGAGGTTGAGGTCTTTGACCTTACCCTGAACCGCAGCCGGCTGACCGATGCCCGCACAGTCTTTCAGGAACAGGGAGAGGTCAATATGTTTGTTCCAGAGACCGGAGACCCCTCTCTGGAGGCCTATTTCGAACGCGTCTTCCTGAGTGGCCTGAGGGCCGATATCGTCCTGGTTCTGAGGGCCGATTCCGCGCAATTGCAGGGATTGTTCAATCGGGGTTCACGCATAAGCAGGTCCTCGGAGGCGATTCGCAAGGTGGAACTCTCCAGCGAGGACCAACTCGCGGCGGCTGACCTTCCCATCGAACTGATAAACTACATTCCCGCGGCTAATCTCGACGAGTCGCTAATTCTGAGTCGCTTTGGTGAACCATCTGAACGGATCAGCGAACCCGATAGCGGCGTTACTCACTGGATCTATCCAGATAGAGGTTTGAGCATCGGGGTCAATCCCGAGGGGAAAGAGCTGATTCAGTATATGCCCCTTGAGAGGGTCCCGACCTTCGTGGAGCATATCAGCCGCGACCGGGTCAACAGCGGAAGCTGAGTGCGACTAATCACTCCTGATCTTCGGCATCCGGCATCATCTGTTTAGGCATTTTGCGTTTCTTTTTATCCGCCTTGAGATCATCATCCATCAGGATACGGTGTGCTTCTCCTTCCAGGTCATCGAATTGACCGCTCCTGGCAGCCCAGAACAGCACGCCGACTGCCGCGAGCCCCAACAGAATCATACCGGGTATCAGGCCGTAAATGACTTCCATCCAATTGCTCCAATAGATTGTCTCACCTTAGCCGAGGAGACCTCGTAATCCCAACTAAAAACCCACTGGCAAACAGATTGAGCGTCTGCTTGCGTTAGCGCTGTGCCTTGATGCCTTTGAACAGGGTTCGGATTCGTGCCGAATTCCCTATTACCGCCAGTGAACTCATAGGCATCGAAATTGCGGCAATCAGCGGCGTCACAATCGCCGCCATGGCCAAGGGAACCATAATAATATTGTAGACGATTGATATACCGATATTCTGCCGGATGGTGAGAAGCGTCCTCCTGGAGAGACCGATGGCAAGCCTCACCTTTTCCAGTTCGCTGCTCATCAGTACGATATCGGCGCTGGCGATGGAGACATCGGTTCCTGAGCCCATGGCAATGCCTACATCGGCACGGACCAGTGCCGGGGCGTCGTTGACGCCATCCCCAACCATGGCTACGCGTTGGCCCTGTTCCTGGAGCTGCCTCACCACCTGGTCCTTCTGCTCCGGTAATACCTCGGCGATTACATCCATCCCCCCAAGGCGCTGGGCGATGGCCTCAGCCGCATGGCGACGATCACCACTCAACAGGGTCAGGTGCATGCCTTCTGCCTTGAGGGTGCCAATCAACTCCCTTGCATCCGGACGCATTCTATCCTCGACGGCGATCAATCCGGCTAGCTGGCCATCGACAGCGAGGTAAAACGAGCCTATCCCCTGCCCGGCCAACTGCTTGGCGAGTTGTTCCAACCGATCCGACAGAACAACCCCTTCACTACTCATCAGTCCATCATTACCGGCCATCAGCTGTTGACCGGCAGCCCTACCCATGACACCCAAGCCGGGCCGATAGTTGAAGTCACTGCCCTGCAACTGGGATGCCTCCTGGGTATAAGCCTCAAACCATGCGACCACCGCCTGTGCCGTAGGATGTTCGGAAAACCGCTCTATGGCAGATGCCTTCTGCATCAGCGCCATTATCGATTCGCTTGGCGGAAGATCATCTTTGCTGATCTCCCATTGATCCCCATCCATATAGATCCCAACCACTGACATACCACCCTCGGTCAGGGTGCCCGTCTTATCGAATATGACATGATTGATCGTTGACAGGGACTCCAGCACCTCCCCGTTTTTCACCAGAATCCCGTACTTGGCACCCAGCCCCGATGCCACGGCAATGGACATCGGGGTAGCCAGACCGAAGGCGCAGGGACAGGTGATGATAAGGACGGAGGTCGCCGCCAGCAGCGCCACCTCGAATGATGTGCCCACCCAGAAGAGGAACGTCGAGGTTCCCAGGGCAAGGGTTACCGCCACGAACCAGGGAACGATCTGATCCGCCAGGCATTGAATCGGCGCCTTGGATCCCTGGGCCTCCTCTACCAACCGGATAATGCGACCGAGTGCGGTGTTTTTCAGCGAACCGGTAACCCTGATCTGCAATACGCCATGACCATTTATCGTACCCGCGGAGACCTTGTCGCCTTGACCCTTGTTGACCGCCATGGATTCGCCCGTGAGCATGGCTTCATCGACACTGCTCTGGCCCTCGGTTACCACGCCGTCCACTGGTATTCTGTCACCCGGTTTCACCAGAACCCTGTCATCGGTATTGACCGCCCGAATGGGAACGATCTTTTCATTGCCGTCGACCAGGCAGGTCGCCACCCTGGGCTGCAGATCGAGCAGGCGTTGGGTTGCAGCCACTGCCTGGCGTTTTGATATCGATTCCAGATAGCGTCCGACAAGTATCACAAACAGGAAGTTGACCACCGTGTCGAAATAGACTTCGCCGACCAGGGTCCCGGTTACCGTCACATAGACCGAATAGAGATAGGTGATCGATGCGCCGATGGCGATCGGCAGATCCATACCCAGGTGAAGATTGCGTAGACCGGACCAGGCCCCGTGATAGAAAGGATAACCCGAGTAGAGCAACACCGGCGTCGCCAGGGCAAATCCGATCCAATGAAACATCGACCTGAACTCACCTTCGCTGGCCCCTGCATAGAGCGCAATCGACACCCAGAGCAGATTCATCATGCCGAAGCCGGCGAATGCCATCCGGTAGAGCAGCTGGCGATTCTGCCTTTTCAGCGTGCCTTCGGCAATCTCCGGATCGTAAGGCACGGCCGCATAACCAATCTGACCCAAACGACTGATGATCTGTGAGAGGCTGACGACACTGTTGTGCCACTTCAGGTGGAGGCGTTTACCCGAGAGGTTGACCTGTGCAGAAACCACCCCGGGTTCAGCGCTTAGGCTATGTTCAATGAGCCAAACGCAAGCGGCACAGTGGATGCCTTCGATCAGTAGATGAATCTGCCTCTCCTCGCCAAGATCATCAACAAACTCCTCCTGTACCTCGTCCAGGTCGTAGAGGGCGATCTCTTTGGGAATCTCCGGTGGCGGCGCCAGACAGGCATCTTCAGGCGTACGCCGATAGAAGCCGTCCAGACCGGCAGCGTAGATCGCTTCGCAGACCGCCTTGCAGCCCATGCAACAGAAGTGCTGGGACTCGCCTTCGATCTCGGCGACGATATCCTCTTCAGCTGGAACAGGTAGACTACAGTGAAAACAGAATTCCTGGTTCTCTGTCTGCGAAGTTTCGGTTTGGAGTGTTGGAGAGAGGCTCAAGGTACCCAGTCGATTCCAACGCCGATCCGTTTCGGCGTATTGTATTCATCTTCCCCGTTCTTGATGCTGACCAAGGTATCCCAGGCACCTTTCAATGGGAAGCTCACTTCAGCTTGGTATATACCTGGAGCTACCTGCTTCATTGGCAAGGAAAAGTCCTGTCTGGCATCGGCGGGGCGATAGGCATAGAAGATAACATCATCCCTGGAAATGGGATTTCCATCCTTGTCTTTAACCGAATATTGACAGATAACCGGATGACCGACTTCGATCTTCTTGGGTAGATCGACCTTCATGACCCACCCGGGAAATCTGGCCTGACGCTTAAGCATGTTCTCTTCATAATCCTCGCCCCGTTCGTAGAAGTCGTCTACCACCAAACCAGGATTATTGTCGATGGCGAGATAGATCATGATCATGTTCATGGTGAAGAAAACCACTACCATGGCCACCCAAGCGATGACCCATGGACTCTGCCAGGCTGATTTTTTCTCTGTCATAACAATGAATTATAACTTTTCCAGGAGCACAATTAAAAAAGGCGGACAAAAAATTGTCCGCCCTCGAGTTCAGACTTGTCTATTTTACCGCTTGGGACCGATAAAGACACTATTTCGACTACCCTGCAGCAGCTGGCCGTCCGACTCGCCTTGCACGCTAAACTTCACCGGTGTGGTCTCCGCCGTCAACAGCTCCTTTGGCACGCGCAGAAATACGGTTCGGGCCGTGACCTTACCGTGTCTTGCGGTGGTTACCAGATCCTCATCCACCATGATCAATCCTTCAGGTCCTTCCGCACTGATCGTAACCGAGATATCTTCAGTCATTTTGTTGAGAATCTTCAAGGTATACTTGTTCTGGATACTGCCGTCACTCTGCAGTACGAAGAGCGGCTGGCGATCGTGGATTGCCTTCAGTTCCAGCGGTGCCAACGAGGTGAGTCCGTAGACGATACCGATTACTGCCAATGACATGATTGCGGAATAGATCCACACCCTGGGACGCATGTAGAGTGGTTTCGGTTTGGTGTTGGTCTCCAGCGACTCGTAGGACTCATAGCGAATCAGCCCCGTAGGCCGGCCTACCTTCACCATCACCTCGTCACAGGCATCGATACAGAGGGCACACATGATGCAACCCTCCTGCTGACCGTGACGAATATCCACGCCGGTGGGACAGACCGCAATACACATTTTACAATCAACGCAATCCCCGGTCGTTCTCTCCTCTTCTGACTGCCCCTTCTTGATTCTTCCCCTGGGTTCACCACGATGGAAGTCGTAAGCGGGAACCACCGTGGTCTTATCTATCATGACGCCCTGAATACGGGCGTAGGGACACAACCAAAAGCAGGCCTGTTCACGCATATAGCCGGCGAGTACATAGGTACCGGCAGTAAACAGGGCGATTGTGCCATAGGCGACCGGGCTGGCCTGCATGGTAAAGAGATCACGCCAGAGATCGAAGGCGTCATAGAACCAGGCGACGAAACTGATACCGGTCAATACCGAGATCATGAGCCAGAGGATGTGCTTGAGTACCTTAACCCTTGCCTTAGTAAAGCTCAACGGCGCTTCATCGAGTTTACGCCGTTTTTGTGGAGGTCCCTCTAATTTGTCTTCCAGCCAGGTAAAAATATCGGTCCAGACGGTTTGAAAGCAAAAAAAACCGCAATAGACCCGACCGGCCAGCGCTGTGGCAACTGCCAACAGAAGGGCGAAAAAGAGCAAGGTCAGGGAGAGCATCCAGAAGTCTTGGGGTAAAATTGTGATGCCTAATATGTGGAACTGACGATTGGGGATATCGAACAGAACCGCCTGGCGCTCGCCCCACTGAAAGTAAGGACCGATGAAAAAGACGATCCAGACAGCAGCTGACAGCCATTTGATCTTGCGCCAATAGCCCCCCATGCGTTTGGCGTGGATCGTCTCCTCACCGGTATTGAGATGCCAGTGCACCGATTCAGCATACAGGTCATCAACCACAGACTGCCTGGTAGCAGCGTTGTCGTTTCCGCTCAAGGGATCAGCTCCTATGAAGTCATTGATGCAGATGAAAGCAAAATCATAAATGGTAGCATAACAGCGAGCCAATGCGATTTATCAATACATTAGCATCAATTAAACAACCATTACGGCCAATTTACCAGCCGCGGATTTTAAGGGAATCACGCGATTTTTTACAAAAAAAAGGGGGGTGTTACCCCCCCTTGACGATAAAATCAGTTTATCAGCTTAGCTATTGTGCTTTTCGGCATCACTCTTGATGAGGCTTCTTACCTTGAAGGCAAGAAATACGACAATAATCACCGCTATCGCTACGGTAGCCATCGAACCCCAGAAAACTGCATCTCCGTTCATAGCAAACCCCTAACTTTTCTTTATACCCCGTGAGGCATCCAGCCTCCCGGGGTAATCGTGGAAAATGTGCCTATACAGTTAATTATATCCCAACTTACTGACCGCCACCGAACTTGTGGACATAGACAGCTAGCTTCTTGATATCGTCTTCCGACAACCTGCCGCCGAATGCCGGCATGACAGCCTCTCGTGATTTCGGCTCGGTGGCATCATTCACACCATATTTGATGGTGAATACGATGCTATCAAGTAGAGACTCACCTTCTGCAGGCGTGAAGCGGTAGATGCCATCGGTCAGATTTGCCGAGCCGAGGACAGCCATACCTTTTCCGTCCATACCATGACAGGCGATGCAGCCCTTCTGGGTAAAGTTGGGATCAGAGGTGGGATCACCTGCCTCAATGGCCTTTGCCAGGCTGTTGATTTCAGCGTCCGACAGGATCTTGCCATGTGCAGTCATGATGCCTTTACGGCCCATGGCGATGGTCTGCTGAATGGTGTCGATGCCACCGCCATAGAGCCAGTCATCGTCGGCGAGTACGGGATAGCCCGGACCGCCCTGTCCACCACCGCCATGACAGGCGGCGCAGTTGTCACCAAAGAGCACCTTGGCTGAAGCCACGGCATATTGGGAAAGGCCCGGGGCCGCCAGGATATCCTTGGCCGACATGCCTTTGATCTGAGTCTCGAATTCGGCGCGTACCGCTTCCACCTCGTCGACACCCTTTTTGTACTCATCCATCTGAGTCCAGCCCATGATTCCCTTGTTTGACTCATGACCAACTGGCCACATGGGATAGAGGACACCATAAACTGCCCACCAGATCACCGATGCCCAGAAGGCCAACATCCACCAACGTGGAGGGGGATTCGTCAACTCCCGGAGGTTGTCGTCCCACACATGTCCGGTGTTGTTTTCACCCGGGTAAGGATTGTTATCCGCCATTTTTCTCTCCGCTATCTATTGCATCATCATCCATCGGGATAAAGCGGTTCTTCTCCAGCTTGTCCCGATTTTTCGGACGTAAGGCGTAGAAATACACGCCTATCATGAGGAGGAAGGTGACCACCGTCATGATCAGACCCACCCAATCACTGGTGGTCATAGCCTCCCAATCAGTATGAAAATAGTCTCTGAAACTACTCACGATAGACCTTGTTTTCGTCAAGCTTTGCCATGGTCCCCAAGACCTGCAGATATGCCACCATGGCATCCTCTTCGGTCTTACCCGCCAGTTCAGCATTGGCACTGGCGATGTCCTCATCGGTATAAGGGACACCCAGCAGTCTCATGACTTTGAAACGCGCTGCCATATCCTTGCCCTCGACCAGACTATCCTTCAGCCAGGGGTAGTTGGGCATGACAGACTCAGGCACAACCGAGCGCGGAGCGCGCAGATGCTTGCGTTGCCAATCATCCGAGTATTTGCCACCGAGTCTGGCAAAGTCAGGACCGGTACGCTTGGAACCCCACTGGAAGGGGTGGTCGTACATCGATTCTGAAGCCAGAGAGTAGTGGCCATAACGCTCTTTCTCATCGCGGAAAGGACGTACCATCTGCGAGTGACAGGTATAGCAGCCTTCTCGCTGATAGATGTCGCGTCCTGCGAGCTCGAGAGCGGTGTAGGGGCGTACTCCATCGCCGGGTTTGTGGTCATGCAGAGTCTGACCGGGTTGACGCTGCCAGACCAGTTCGGGTGCAGCATTATGCTCCATCGTGGTTTTCATGGTGAACAGCGGCACGATCTCGACGATACCGCCCACGGTGAGAGCCAAAGCCAGGATCAGCAGAAGCAACCATACGTTCTTCTCCATCTTCTCCTGGAAGCCAGTTGATTGGTTATCAGCCATTTTGCGAAACCTCCCTTGAATTAAGCAGTTGCCGCAGCAGTACGGGCTTGCTGCAGGCTACCTTCACTGGATGCTTTGGCAACGGTCATGAGAACGTTGATCAGCATCATCAATGCACCGAGCAGGAAGATCGCACCACCTACCGTACGCATGGCGTAGTAGGGATGCATGGCTTCAACAGATTCGGCGAAGGTGTAGGCCAGGGTGCCGTACTCATCATAGGCACGCCACATCAGGCCCTGCATGATACCGGATACCCACATCGCGACGATGTAGATCACCGCACCGATGGTGGCTGTCCAGAAGTGAGCGTTGATCAGCTTCATGGACCACATTTCGGTGTGGAAGGTACGCATCATCAAGTGGTAGATGGCGCCGATGGCAACCATCGCCACCCAACCCAGAGCACCGGAGTGGACGTGACCCACGGTCCAGTCGGTGTAGTGGGAGAGCGCGTTGACAGTCTTCAACGACATGACCGGTCCTTCGAAGGTGGACATGGCATAGAAGGCCAGGGACATGATCATGAAACGCAGGATGTAATCGGTGCGCAGTTTGTCCCATGCCCCGGAGAGGGTCATCATGCCGTTAACCGCACCACCCCAGGAGGGGATGATCATCGCCAGAGAGACCGCGGCGCCAAGGGAGCCGGCCCAATCAGGAAGAGCGGTGTATTGCAGATGGTGGGAGCCCAGCCATACGTAGCCGAACATCAGCGCCCAGAAATGAACCACTGAGAGGCGGTAGGAGTAGACCGGACGACCGGCCTGCTTGGGTACGAAGTAATACATGATGCCAAGGAAGCCGGCTGTGAGGTAGAAGCCCACCGCATTATGTCCGTACCACCACTGAATCATCGCATCCTGAACGCCGGAGAAGGCTGAATAGGATTTGAACAGATCAACCGGGACAGCCAGGCTGTTGACCACATGGAGGTAGGTGATCATCACCATCATGCCGAGGAAAAACCAGTTGGAGACATAGATATGGGATGTCTTACGGGTTGCCAGGGTCATGATGAAGTTGAAGGAGTAGACCAGCCATACCACGGCGATCGCCAGGTCGATGGGCCACTCCAGCTCGGCGTACTCCTTAGCGGTGGTGATGCCGAGAGGAAGGGTAATCACCGCGGAAACGATGATCAGATTCCAGCCCCAAAAGGTGAACCACGCCAGTTTGTCACTCCATAGCCGAACGCCGCAGGTGCGTTGAACGCTGTAGAACGATGTTGCCATCAGAGCACACCCGCCGAAGGCGAAGATGACAGCATTGGTGTGAAGCGGACGAAGACGCCCGAAGGTGATGTACGGTAGATCGAAGTTTAGAAACGGCCAGGCCAGTTCGGCGGCGATATATACGCCCACCAATGCGCCTACGACTAAGTAGACTACGGCCATGACGGTAAACCAGCGTACAACTGCGAAGTTGTATTTCTGCTCGGCTGCGGCGTCCATGAACCCCCCTCATTAAGACTAAAATTGAACAAGACTTTAAAACTGACTTTTATGAAAAGTCCAAACCACCCCAACTGTGTGAAATGACACAATTGCAGCGTGACATATATCACTCTTAAATGGCCCAGATGTCAATACAAACATTAGAAAAATCTAATAGCAGGCAAGATACATAACATATTGAAATATATAGATAATTACAGACTCACCACGTTAATTGACATAGATCAACGAAAGTTAAAAAAACAGTTTCTCTACGAATAAGGTGGACATGGTTTATAAGAATTGGTCTGTTTAGCACAATCATTGGCTTGGAGGAGCCTTTGCTTGACGACTCATGAACAGTCAGGGGGATCGATAAATATCGATTTTCTTTATAGACCCATAAGAGACAAAACGATCAACTGCATGTCGCGACTTGACGCAACCCCTTTTCATCGAGCAGTGTCAGGCTCTGTTTGCGGAGTTTGATCAAGCCCGTTTTTTGAAACCTTGTGAGCCCACGGCTTATCGTCTCCCGCGCGAGTCCGAGGTAGCTCGCCATGTCACTTCTCGACATGCTCAAGTTGAGCTGTTTCCCCCCCAAGCCGCGTATCGAGGCTCGAAGCGAGAGCGAGAGAATGAAGGCGGCCAGCCGCTGATCCGCGTTTTGCCGTATCAGCGATGCGGTGAGCCTGTGATTCAGCGCCACTTCCTGCCCCAGCATCTCGATCAGCGCCTGTTGTACGGCCGCTAGGGGACGTCCGCTCTCCTGCAGCCGGGCGATCTCCAGTACGCATACCCTGCTGGTCTCGAGTGCCCGTACCGAGTGGGTATAGTAGCGGTTGGCCATGCCTTCGGCTCCAATCAGATCCCCCGGCAGATAGAACCCGACAACACGCTCATTGCGGTTGAGATCCGGGACCGTGGCCTTGAAGGATCCCGATTTCACAGCGTAGACGGCTGTAAATGGCTGCTCGACATGGAACAGTTGCTCGCCCTTCGTTACCGGTTGCCTTCTGAGCAGAATCCCCGGCGGCACCCCGCTGCCCGGTTCGGCATAGTCCAGAACCTGACACATGGGATCGAGGCCGCACTCTCTGCATGCCACCTCCAGCAGGCGCTCACCATTGTAACTGTCTGTTAAGCAGCAGGATTTTAACACTGTTCAGTGGTTGCCGGGTGTAGCGAGAGTACCACCCACCCGAGGGTGTAATCACTTGAAAATCGACTCCACGGAGAAGCCGTCCCTCTCTAGGATATCACGTAGGCGTCTGAGTGCGTCCATCTGAATCTGCCTGACCCGTTCACGGGTGACACCGAGTTCGTTAGCCACTTGTTCAAGGGTGGAATTTTCATAGCCGTGGAGGCCGAAGCGACGCTCAACCACTTCCCGCTGCTTATCATTGAGCTTACTCAGCCAGCGGTCGAGATTGGCATTCAGGCCATCGTTCTGAATGTCCACCGTAGGATCCATGCTCTTCTCATCGGCGATGGTATCAAGCAGGGGCTTGTCGGCATCCTTACCGAAGGGTGTATCCACCGAGGTCACGCGCTCATTGAGCCCCAACATCCGCTTGACCTCGTCGATAGGTCTGTCCAACAGATCGGCGATCTCCTCGGAACTGGGTTCGTGATCGAGGGTTTGCGCAAGTTTTCGCGCCGCTCGCAGATAGACATTGATCTCTTTGACCACATGAATCGGAAGACGGATCGTACGTGTCTGATTCATGATCGCCCGTTCGATGGTCTGTCGGATCCACCAGGTGGCGTAGGTTGAAAAACGAAAGCCGCGTTCCGGATCGAACTTCTCCACCGCCCGGATCAGTCCCAGGTTCCCCTCCTCGATAAGATCGAGCAGCGCAAGGCCGCGATTCATATAGCGACGGGCGATCTTCACTACGAGGCGGAGATTACTCTCGATCATACGCTGCCTCGCGGACTGATCGCCTTTTTGCGCGAGCCTTGCGTAGTGGACCTCCTCTTCCGCGGTCAGCAGCTTCGATATCCCTATCTCATTGAGATAGAGCCGCGTGGCATCCATCTGTGCATCCCCCGGCTCGGGAGATTTGAGCTTCAGGACATCACCGATATCATCGTTGGTTTTCTCCTCTACGATCTCTTCACTCTCGACCTCTTGCTCCGACAGGATGACTCCCTCATCCGCGAGATCGTCAATGAGCGGACTATCATCCGATTCATCAGGCTCTTCAGGACTTTTACTCATCTCACATCTCCATCAACGAGGACATGCATTGACATCAAGCCGATCAGGGTCGTTGTTGCTCCCGAGCCGGCCCTCGGCATGTGCCTCAATCACCCTTGTAAAGTGGGGTGGACATCTTATTATCTATCTTCTTGGCAGCAGCGGAAGTGGGTTGATTGGCTTACCCTGCCTCCTCACTTCAAAGTGGAGCATCGGCTGGCCGCCACTATTCGCCGTACCCATATGCGCCACTATATCGCCTTTGGTCAGTTTATCACCCTCTTTTACCAGCAGTTTACGATTGTATCCATAGGCACTCAGAAATCCCTGGTCATGTTTGATGATAACGAGGTTGCCGTACCCGACCAATCCCCCGCCCGCATAGACCACCTTTCCCGCCTCCGCGGCCTTTATGGGCTGACCAATACTACCCTGAATTCTGATCCCTTTTCGGTGTTGATCCAATTTCGAAAAGGTCTGCACCACTCTACCTTTGGTCGGCCATGCCCAGCTTAACTTGACGCTTTTTTTCACGGCTTCCGGCTTCGCAGCGGTTACCCGCTTCAACGGCTTAGTCTGCGTCTTCGCCGTCATTGTGACAGGCTTTGCAGGCGGCGGTTTGGAACTGGGTGTCAGTTTTGTCCTAGGCGGTGCCTGTTGCGCCGGTAGCGGATAGCGGACCTCCCTGCCCTGCCTTGTCACCGGCGGTTTCAGGCGCAGCCGCTGTCCGGGATAGATGGCGTATTCCGGGCTCTTGATCCCGTTCCAGGCCGCCAATAGCTGATACGAGAGATCGTGCCGCCATGCGATGGAAAAGAGGGTGTCCCCGGCCTGTACCAGGTAGTAGGTACGGGATCTCTCGCCCTTGACCACCCGCTTCTGGCCCTGCCCCCCCGGCTTGGTAGCCACCCGCTCCTCGGAACCCGGAACCGGCGTCCGGTTGTAGACGGGGGCACTGCCTCTCGATGAACAGGCGGTCATATAGAACAGCATGCCCGGTAGCAGCATGAGACCCAGAGATCCCAGCAGCAATCTACGGAGTCGGCTTCTGACAGGCAGAGTTATGATACCTAACCCCCTGACTACTTTAGATAAATAATGAGCACTAAAAAAACGACCACCAAGATCCATCCGAGGCGATCCACATAGCGGTGGAGCGCCCTCTCCATGCGCTCACCCCCCCATGACATCAGTGCCGCCACCAGAAAAAAGCGCGCCCCGCGTCCAATCGTGGAGGCAACCACAAAGGGCAGGAACGCCATGCCTATGACCCCGGCGGTAATCGTGAAGATCTTGTAGGGGATTGGCGAGAAACCGGCCAGGAATACTGCCCAGAATCCCCACCTGCCGAACCACTCCTTGGCAGACAAATAACCCTCCCAGTATCCCCAACTATGAAGCCAGGGCTCTATCAGATCGAACGCATACAAACCGATGAGATAACCGAGCATGCCGCCAAACACCGAAGCCAGGGTAGTCAATCCTGCGAAATACCAAGCCTGTTTCGGCTTCGCCATGCTCATTGGCGCCAGCATCACATCGGGGGGGATGGGAAAGAAGGAGGATTCGGCGAAGCTGAGTCCCGCAAGATAGGCAGGGGCGTGGGGATGACGGGACCATTGCATGGTACGGGCATAGAGCGATGAAAAGAGACGCATCAGGCCATCCCACCCATCAAAGGTACGAAATTCGCTGATTCCAGGCGCTCCTGGTGAAAACCGTCGTTACGCCTCGTAATCCTTACCATGACCTGTCCTTTATGATTCTGGATCGGTATCACCAAGCGGCCTCCCACCGCCAATTGCTCAACCAACGTTTGTGGCAATCCCATCGGTGCGGCAGTCACCAGTATGCCATCGAAAGGGGCATATTCAGGCAGGCCGATACCGCCATCACTATGCTTGAGACGGATATTACGCAGACCAAGTTCCCGGAACCTGAGGCGAGCCTGATCGAGCAGTGCCGAGATCCGTTCAACGCTGTACACCCGTCGCACCAGTTGCGCCAGGATGGCGCACTGATAACCGGAGCCGGTACCAATTTCCAACACCATCTCCGGAATCCCGCCTTCAATCAATGCCTCGGTCATGCGAGCCACGGTATAGGGTTGCGAGATGGTTTGACCATGACCAATGGGAAGGGCCGTCTCTTCGTAGGCGCGACTGGCCAGCGCCTCGTCGACAAAGATATGCCGCGGGGTGTTTCGCATCGCTTCAAGCACGGCGGTGCTGTGAATCCCCTTTTTGCGCAGGCGTTCTATCAAACGCTCCCGGGTACGCTGGGAGGTCATGCCGATCCCTTGATGCTCGGGACGCATGATCACTGTTCGAGCCACTCGCTGACTGTCTGCAGTGCGCTGTGTCGGGTCAGATCGACCTGCAGTGGCGTCACTGAGACAAATCCCTGCCTTACCGTGTAAAAATCGGTACCCGGCCCGGCATCCTGCTCGGCGCCCGCGGGACCCACCCAATAGATGGTCCTTCCCCGCGGATCGCGTGCCTCTATAACAGGCTCCGCCTTGTGGCGGTGACCCAGGCGCGTGGAGCGTACCCCCTGTAACTGTTGGTAGGGTAGATCCGGTACATTGACATTCAGTATGACATTCTCCGAAAGCGGAAAGCGCAGCAGTCGCGTGACCAGTTCCTGAGCAACCCGGCCACCTGTTTCCAAGTGTTGCGGATCATGGGAGTTCATCGATACGGCAATGGCGGGAAATCCCAGAAAACGTCCCTCGGTGGCAGCTGCCACTGTTCCCGAATAGAGCACATCGTCTCCCATGTTCGGCCCTGCGTTGATGCCTGAGACAACCAGGTCCGGCTCTTCGTCGAGGAGCCCCGTGATCGCCAGATGGACACAGTCGGTGGGTGTGCCATCCACCCGGATAAAGCCGTTTTCCATGGTCCGGGCGCGCAGCGGATTGACCAGGGTCAGCGAGTTGCTGGCGCCGCTGCGGTCCTGATCCGGGGCCACCACCGCGATATCGCCTAGCGCCGACAACCGGTCGGCCAGTATCCGCAGACCAGGAGCCTGATACCCGTCGTCGTTGCTGAGGAGGATTTTCATACCGGGCACAATATACTGGAAAGTCACTGCCTTCTCACCCCTCGTCTGCATAGGCTGATTGAGATTCCCAGCGCCAGCCCATACCATGGTTACAAAGATCTGCAGGGTTTATGAAAAATGGGTGACGACGAAAAGAAAGCTGAAGACAACATGCTGTTTTTCGCGGCATTCGATGATGTGAAGCCGATAAAGCAGCAGCGTGCCGAGCCCTACCGCCGCAGACTGCCGCCGAAACCGTTGAATCTACCGGTAGGTGATGAGGGGGAGGTTGAGCGGGATCACTACTCCGATCAGGAAATCGAGACCGGCGAGGTGCTCGATTTCGCACGCCCCGGTGTACAGCTGCGCCTGATGCACGATCTGCGTCGCGGTTACCTGGAGGTAGGCGCCGAACTCGACCTGCATGGCTTGACCGTGCGCCATGCCCGGGTGGATCTGAACCGCTTTCTCAAGGCGTGTCAGCAGCGGGATATCCGTTGTCTGCGCATCATCCATGGAAAAGGCTATCGTTCCGAGGGGAAACAACCGATTCTCAAGCAAAAACTCAATCTATGGCTGAGACAGCGGGATGAAATCCTCGCCTTTACCTCCGCTACCCGCCGGGACGGCGGTACCGGTGCTGTCTATGTACTGCTGCGTAATCCAAGAAAGAGCCGTCTCTAGGCAGATCCAGATTAATCGAATGTTACCGATCGATAGCCTAAGCGTTGCAAATCAGTCTATACCCAGTAAAATACTTGGTTATTGAGTCAGCAGTACAAGCACCATCCGTCGCAGCCGACGGACTTTCCCCTGAGCGACTTGACTGCCCATGGCCTCTAGGGCCAATTGGATTAGTGTTAACAGGCCTTTAGTCTATCGATGTATGAGAGAGGAGATCTGTTTTGGCAATCAGAATCAAAAGTCAGTGGCACGATGAGGATGCCTCGCGCTCCGCGGAAGAGCTCGGTGGCGCCATTGCGTTCATCGCCTGGCGCATCGCCCTGGACAAGGCCATCACCCTGCATGGCAAACACTTTGTCTATGAAAACGACGATCAGCGACTCGCGGTCATTGCCGAATATCTATGCTACGAGGCGCAAATCAGCGACCGCATGATCCATGCCATGGTCGACAACGAGGCCCGGGTTGCCATCGTTACCGCACTGGTGATGAAAATGGCCGACCACTTCCAGGACAACGCCGCCGACCTGCTTGGTCCCGGAGATCATGCCAACCGGTTCATCACCCTCTATAACCAGCGTTCGGGGGAATACGCCGAATTCAATTTCGACAAGACGGGTCCAAGCTATCCCTTTTTGCGTCACCTCGGTTTTGAGATCCAGCAGATAATGGGCAGTGAGGAGCACGATAACCGCTGGGTCATCGATCAGGTGATGGATGTGGACGCTCCCGAAGTTTACAAACAACTGGCTCGCGCGGTCAGAAATCTTTTCGATTAGGAACTCCCTATGCGCCCCATGCAGCTAATCACCATACTCGAGCAAGAGTTCATCAGTACCCGCGCCGGCCACCATACCCCGGTCATGCTCTGGGGGCCACCCGGTGTCGGCAAATCCGACATGGTGCGCGAAGTAGCAAACAACCACCAGGCACCAGTGATCGATATCCGACTCTCACAGATGGAACCCAGCGACCTGAGAGGTATCCCTTTCCGGGTCAACGGCAGCGTGGAATGGGCGATCCCCTCGATCCTGCCGGATAATCAACGCCACGGCGCGGAGGGAATACTCTTTCTCGATGAGATCACATCAGCGCCGCCAACCGTCTCCGCCGCCGCCTACCAGCTGATTCTCGATCGTCGACTGGGTGAATATCAGGTGCCGGAGGGTTGGGCCATATTCGCCGCAGGTAATCGTCAGGGTGACCGGGGCGTAACCTATAGCATGCCGGCACCCCTGGCCAACCGCTTCTCCCACTTTGAAGTCGACACCAACCTGGATGACTGGGTTGCCTGGGCCTATCGCAATACCATCGATGAGCGGATAATCGCCTTCCTGCGTTTTCGTCCCGAACTGCTGTTCGATTTCGACCCGGCGCACAACCCTGTCGCCTTCCCCTCACCCCGGTCCTGGGAGTTCGCCCACCGCGCGCTGCAGAAGTTCGATGGCCATCCGCAACTCCTGCAGGGTGCGCTGCAGGCCTGCGTCGGGCCCGCCGCGGGCATTGAGTTGAATGCCTTTGTCAACAGCCTCGACAAGATGCCCGACCTGGATGCGATCATCGCCGGGGATGAGGTATCGGTACCCGATGAGATCGACCTGCAATATGCTGTCGCAGCCGCACTGGTGGGACGTGCCATACGCGCTCATGACGCCGGCGACGGAGAGATCACCCATGGCCGGATCCTCGAGTATGCCCGTCGGTTTCCGCAACGGGAGATGGGGGTGATGCTGGTCTCCGATATGCACCGCGCCATCGGCGAGGCGATCTTCTCGGTGCCCCAGTTCAGCGATTGGGCTCAGGCCGTGTCGGACGTGATGCTGTATGAATCTTAAAAAGTCCGCAAATGAATGCGAATAAAACGCAAATGTTTTCAACTTCGCGATATGAACAATACCCAGGGTGCGGCTTGCCGCACCGTCCAAACGGGTGTTGGTGGCATGCGGTGCGGCTAGCCGCACCCTACCCCTGCAACAATCATTTGCGTTCATTCGCATTCATTTGCGGACTCAAACATCAATGACCCAGGAACATATCGAAACCAAGCTGGCGGCGGCCCGCACCAAGCTGATCCTCGACAAGCCATTCCTCGGTGCCCTGGTGATGCGGCTGCCGATGGAGGCGGCGAATCCCGACTGGTGCCCCGCCACCGCCACCGATGCGCGCAAGTTCTATTACAACCCTGAGTTCATCGATCAACTGAGCCTCGACGAGACCCAGTTCATGCTCGCCCATGAAGCACTGCATTGCGCCCTCTCCCATTTCGCCCGGCGTCAGCATCGCAATAAACTCCATTGGGACATGGCCTGCGATTACGCCATCAATCCGCTGCTGATCGAGGATGGCCTGAAACCGCCTCCCGGTTCCCTGTTCCTCCCCCAGTTCGAGGGTATGACCGCGGAAGAGATCTACCCCTGTCTGGATGAAAAGAACGATGACGAGCCGTTGGACAACCATCTCTACGACCAGGAGAACACCAAGGGATCAGGCAGCGGTACGAGTGAGAAAGATATTTCCAACAACAACGACCAGACCGAAACGGAGAATGAGGGTGAAGAAAACAGCAACCGGCAGAGCGGCTCCGGATCTGACGCCGATCAACCACCACCTCTCAATCCCGATGAGGCGGAAACACTGAATATTCAATGGCAGCAGCGTCTGGCGGGCGCCGCGCAACAGGCGATGCAGGTAGGTAAACTTGATGGCGCGATGGCGCGCATGGTGGACCATCTGCTGCAGCCACAGCTCCCCTGGCGCCTGCTGCTTGCCCGTTATATGACTGCCATCGCCCGGGACGATTTCAGCTATATGCGCCCCTCCAGGCGCGAGGGTGAGCACATACTTCCCAGCCTGCGCAGCAGTCAGGTAGAATTGGTTGTTGCCCTCGATAGCAGTGGTTCGATACAGGATCATGAAATGGGTGAGTTCCTCTCGGAAATCAATGCCCTGAAGGGACAGATGCGGGCGCGCATCACCCTGCTTGCCTGTGACTCGGCGATCGCCGAGGAGGCACCCTGGACCTATGAGGCCTGGGAGGATTTCCAGCTACCGGAAAGAATCACGGGTGGCGGCGGCACCAGTTTCGAACCGGTATTCGAATGGATCTCCGCGCAGGGTATCAGACCCGATCTGTTGGTCTATTTTACCGACGCGGAGGGCGCCTTTCCCGAGTACGCGCCGCACTATCCGGTCATCTGGCTGGTAAAAGGCAAACAACCTATACCTTGGGGACAGCGCATCCAGCTCAATTAAACAAGGTGCAGGCCTCGGTCAAACCCAGCCTAGAACCGCTTCTTGAGAGTGAAGGCACCCCGTAAATCACCCACTTTGTAACCACGGGCCTTATCAGCGGGATAGAGCTCATCCAGCTTGGCCGCGACGGGCTCTGCAATCGCATCTCCATGGCACTTGGTACATACCTCTGCCGTGGGGATCGCCTTCATCATGCGGAAGACCTTGCGACCCTGCTCCTCAACGATTTCGCCCTTGACCAGCTTCATTGGATCCTCTCCCGCCGCCTTGCGCGCCTCGAACTCCTTCAAGACCGTAATTTCCCAGGCATCAGGGGCATTATTCGGATTGCGCAGCTTCAAGCTGGTCCTGCCCACATCCCAGCCGCTCATCTGAGAATGGGCCTCGGCCAGGCTTGGCGCCACCTTGTTACAGGTGGCAATGGTGCTCACAGGTCCGCCCGCCTTCATACCCTTGACCAATTCTCCTTTGAGATCGCCAAAGAAGGCCTTAATTACCCCTTTTCCCTCTTCGAGATTGGCCTGCAGGGACTGATCGGCCTGTACGGTTCCCGCCAGTGAAACCGTGGTCGCTAGGACTATCGCGTTTACGTTTTTATACATCATATGAATCTCCACTATTACTCAAAGGTCAACCGGACCGACTCTGTCCGATTGTCAAAATACCGGTTAAGCGTATACAAATTGATCACAACTCAACAACCCGATTTTCCGACCCCACTCGCATTCCGGGGTTCCCAATCATCAACAGCAGGGACACTGGCAGCAGCGCGGACACGGTATGCAACTGTCTTACCCAATTCCCGCTATTCGGGGTCCTGGAAGCTGACAAACAGGGAAATACCATGTGAAGATGGAAAATCTCCTTGGTGTATTCGATATAATTATGGTATTAGGCAGATGTACGGCTGCTACCGCGCATCACTAAATTCTGAGGAACTATCCGTATTCGCCGGGTATCAGTTAAAGGCATGATCAGAAGAGTTCTGAAGAAACTGTCCATTTGTCTCCTGTTAGCCAGCCTGATGGTGATGGCGAGCGCCCATTCGCAAGAGGGTGATTCCATCCAACTGCCGGAACTCGGCTCTCCATCGGATCAATATCTGACTCCGCGGGATGAAGCCCGGTTTGGCAGGGAATTCATGCGCAGTGTCCGTAAAACGGGAAAAGTGCTGGATGATCCCCAGATCACAGAATATATCCAACAGCTGGGGGAGAAGCTGCTGAAGCAGAGTGATGCGGTTGGACAGAAGTTCACCTTTTTTGTCGTCGATCAACCTGAAATCAATGCCTTTGCCGGTCCAGGCGGCTACATCGGCATCTATAGCGGTTTGATCCTGGCGACGCAGAGTGAGAGCGAACTGGCCTCCGTGATTGCCCACGAGATCGCCCACGTCACGCAAAAACACCTGCTGCGCGCATTTGATGCCGCCAACCGCATGAGCGGCAAGACTGCTGCCCTGTTGCTGGCTTCCATACTGGTGGGCGTTGCCGGTTCGCCGGATGCCGGCCTCGCCATGGCCACGGGTGTCCAGGCCAGCACCATTCAAGAGCAGATCAACTTCACTCGCAGCAACGAAGAAGAGGCCGATACCGTCGGTATTCAGATACTTGCGAAATCCGATTTCGATCCCCGCGC
The DNA here is from genome assembly GCA_003094535.1 of gamma proteobacterium symbiont of Ctena orbiculata. Taxonomy (GTDB): domain Bacteria; phylum Pseudomonadota; class Gammaproteobacteria; order Chromatiales; family Chromatiaceae; genus Thiodiazotropha. The sequence continues at coordinate 31,939 of NATV01000082.1, forward strand.
GATGCCGGTCTTTTTTGAGCGCATGACCCACGCCAGCCGACTCTACGAATCGGGTATACCGGAAATTCTCCGCACCCATCCAGTCACCACTAATCGTATTGCTGACGCCCTGGGGCGCGCGGAGAAATACAGCTATCGCCAGTTTCCGGGCAACCTGAGCTACCACCTGACCCGCGAGGCCTTGCGAGTAAGACAGTTCAAAGATCCCAGCAAGGCAGTCACCCACTTTGCCACTGGGCTTGACGAAGGGCGTCATCTCAACAAGGAAGCCCACATCTATGGCCACGCCCTTGCCCTGACCACCAATCGCCAATTCGACAAAGCAGAAGAGATCGTTGAAGCGTTGCTGCGAAACAACCCGAATCAGATCGAGTATATCCTCGCCGCGGTAGAGATAGCGGGGAAAAAGGGAAATAATGAGAAAGTGCTCAAGATACTTGATACCTACTACAGCTTGATGCCGGAGAACTATCCCCTGGCAACCGCCTACATCGAAGCACTCACGGCGGCCAACAGACTCGGAAAAGCCCGTGAAATCACCCAACAATCAATCACTTTACGTAATAACGAACCGCGGCTCTATCGCCTGTTAAGCAAAATCGAGGAACTGGACAACAACCAGGCGGAATCACACCGCATGTTGGCCGAAGCCTTTGTCGCCAATGGCGAACTCGAACCTGCCGTACAACAGCTGGAGATTGCCTTAAATAATGTGAACCAGCCGGACTTCTACCTAACCTCCCGGATCGAGTCGCGCTTAAACAAGCTGCGTGATCTTCTAAAAGCTGAACAGATGGATGATAAAAAAAATAACTAGGTCCATACAGGCTTTGGATCAGGATGGAAATCGCAGATAGCCCCATGATCCGAGATCACAGCGTCATGCAGCCGATTCCGACCGATCCGGCTCAACCCAGTTGGCATCCGATTCCGCGGCATCTATTCAGGTAAACCCCAATCAGGCACGCATAAAACCCAAGCCCGGTATGCAGAAGACACGCCCAGAAAATCACAAATCACTAATATCTCAACAATTTTTACTTGATATCGTCGATCGTTTAGGTATTCTTACGTGCTACCTGAATAAGGTAAAATATGTAACGGCAAGTCAACATCTACAGAACAACTATTGAAGCGGTCTTGCCGTGGAGTGACATGCAACAAGGATGAATGGGTGCAGGTTGTCGCAACTTTTTATTATAAAAATTGTTCTAAAGCGTCTGATGTCGCATGATTTACCGGGTCTCCGGGGTCTTGAAGGCATAAAGCAGCTCAAGACTTTGCATAGACCCGATAGCCGACTTCAGCAGTTTTGTCTGACATACGCAAGCAAACAATGACGACGGCAGATAGCGTGCACTCAACCCGGTAGTCATGGTGCAACAGCTCATTTATCGATGGGTGGATGTAGCATTCCGACGAATAAAATAGCCGGGGAATGAAATTGACCAACCAACTCAGTTTCATAATATAACTGTTAATCACTAACCTTTCTCAGTCTGGAGAGAATGAATGAGCACTGAAATAAAACGCAGGATCTTCCTCAAAAGATCGCTTGCAGCAGGCACTGTAGGCATTGCTGCCGCCGCCGGTTTACTGGCACCTCAAAGGGTACTCGCTGCCTGGAACAAAGAAGCATTCGAAGCAAAAGAGCTCCCTGCGGCACTCAATGCATTGTTGGGTAGCTCCGATGTGGCAGAGTCCGCCGACATAACCGTAAAGGCACCCGATATCGCAGAAAACGGCGCCGTAGTTCCGGTTACCGTGGACACAGGAATGGAAGGCGTAGAATCGATTTCCATCATTGCATCGAACAATCCCGTACCTTTGGTAGCTAACTTTGTTATGGGTACCGGCGCCAGCGGTTTTGTCTCCACCCGTATAAAAATGGGTAAGACCGGCGATGTCGTCGGCATAGTCAAGGCCGGTGGCAAACTCCACAGCGCAAAAAAAGAAGTTAAAGTCACCATAGGTGGTTGCGGCGGTTGATCCCTGCAGGGCGATCTCAGCAACACAGTACACGAGGAACAGAACATGGCTAAATCGATCAAGATCCGCGCTAAAGAGAAAGGCGGTGTAACCACCGTAAAGGCCCTGATGACCCACCCGATGGAGACAGGTGCCCGCAAGGATTCAAAGACCGGTAAAAAAATACCGGCCCATTTCATCCAGGAAGTTGTCTGCAAGCACAAGGGAAACACGGTGATGACCGCTGAGTGGAGTGGCGGTGTCTCCAAGAATCCCTACATATCGTTTAAGTTCTCCGGCGGCGCCAAAGGCGACGAAATCGAACTCAGCTGGAGCGATAACAAGGGTGGTAGCGACAGCATGAAAAGCGCTATCAAGTGAGGTCAAACAGCTCACGCTGCCGGCAGGCTATCCCTATCGCTAAGATAGCATAGCCAAACAGTAAAAAAGGACGCCTTCGTGCGTCCTTTTTTATCAGCCACGCTGTTACCCTTGCTACGGATGCTATTCCTGCTTTTTGCTGTTTTCAGCATCCTCTTCGAGCAATTTCGCCCACTCCTCTTCCAGCGATCCCGCCTCAAATTCGGAGCTATCCACCAGTGTTCCATCCTCGTCAGGAATCTCGATATCGATCTTCTCAAGATCATCGACCATGGATTCACTGGCTCGTTTCCCCGTATCTAGATCTGTTTCTGGATCTGTTTCTGGATCTGTTTCTGGATCTGTTTCTGGATCTTTTTCTGGATCTGGTTCTGGTTCTGGTTCTGGTTCCTTTTCTGTTTCCACCTGAATATCGGACTCTTCAATCATCTCATCGGCCAATTCCATGACCTCATCGATAATCTCCGAAACATCCTCATCCGTTTCTGCCGCATCTTCATCCAAACTGGCATTCTGCGCGGAGTCAGTCTGATCCGAGACCTCTCCATCTTGGGCGTCACTCTCCTCGAGATAGGAGGATTGCTCTATTTCTTCGGCGCTAAAATCGGGTATCTCAGTGTCAATCGCTGGCGCAGAAGCCATTATCTCCGTCTGCAGGTCATCCATCATGGAATCCGTTGACTCTGTCGGCTGTGGCGACGATTCCTCTTCGCCGCTCTCAAGGGCGGATTCCGCGCTCTCTTCAGGAGACTGCTGATCATCACTCGCAGCATCGGTAGCCTGGGTTGCAGCGCCAGGGGCCGACGCCGCACCACCGGAAAACATGGTCGAGTACTCATTCAGCATTCTGCCCATGGTGTCCATGGTTACTCGCAGCTCTTCAGATAACCTTTCATTCTCCTCTTTGAGCTTAGCGATATCCTCGCTATCTTCCGTCACAGAACCCTGATCCGACTTGCCGACGGAGTCGGGCACCCCCAGTCCCTGATAAGAAAGGACCAGGTTTTCCACATCAACATCCAGCTGCTGCAGGTGTACCTGGTCATCCTTGACAAAACCGTTTATGACGTTTTGATAGAGTTGCATTTCCGTCTGCATCATGTTGTGCAGGGTCTGTTCGAGATCACTATCGGCCAGTTTATAATTATCCTGTAAAAGCACTTTCAAGCGCTGTTCACGGTTGGCTTTATCGCTTTGCACCCGCTCAGCCAGATGGGCTGCGGCCTTGCGTATTCTCCCTTTACGCATCAGGGTGAAAAAGAGCAGCAGGCCGCTCAGCACCAGCAGGCCGACGAAAACCTCAGCAACAATCAGCGCTACCAGGGAGCTGACTTCAACCATTTTCCTCTGCCTCGTCCTCGTTAGCCTTGGCGGCACTCTCATCCACCAGGCTTACCATTGCGCGTTTGTTGCGTATAAAGAACCACCAATAAGCAGCTCCGCCGCCGCCAATCAAAAGCAGGTTGATAACTCCAAACCAAATCAGCGCGGAAACCCAACCTCCCTCCTCTTCACTCTTAGCTTCCGGCTCAGGTTCAGGCACGACTTCCGGCTGTGGTTCCGGTTCCGGCTGTGGTTCCGGTTCCGGCTG
>NATV01000083.1 GCA_003094535.1 gamma proteobacterium symbiont of Ctena orbiculata
TCGCCGCACCTACCCTGTAGCAGCGGGAGAGGCGATTCTGGTACATGCCGCGGCGGGGGGCGTGGGCCAGCTGCTCTGCCAATGGGCGGTGGCGCTCGGTGCCGAGGTAATCGCCACTGTCGGCAGCGAGGAAAAGGCGGTGGCAGTACGCAAACTCGGCTGCCACCATACCGTCAACTACAGTAACGAGGATGTCGTCGATCGGGTTCGCGAGATTACCAAGGGTAGAGGTGTCCCGGTTGTCTATGATTCGGTGGGACAGGCTACCTTTGGGGCATCCCTCTCCGTGCTCGCACCCAGAGGTACATTGGTCTCCTACGGCCAGGCTTCGGGCAAGGTGCCACCCTTCGACATTACCCAGCTGAGTGCCAAGGGCTCACTCTATCTGACCAGGCCGACGCTCTTCGACTACACCAGGAGCAGGGAAGATCTGTTAGAGAGTTCAACAGCGCTCTTCGCCCAGGTCTTGCAAGGGGAGATCAAGCTGGAGATAGGCCAGGAGTTTGCCCTCAAGGATGCGGCACTGGCCCATCAAGCCCTCGAATCTCGCAAGACCCGGGGCAGCAGCCTGCTGCTGCCGTAGTGATCAGCCCTTGACCTGGGGAGTGAACTGGTTCAGCGTTACCACCCTTTAGATGAGAGGGAAGCTATGACCGATAGTAAGGTGCCATCCGATCAGATGGCCCCAGGCAAGACAAAATCAGAGGCCGCCGTCGCGCGCTTCTGTGACGGCTGCAACTGTTCCCAGGCGGTAATGACCGCCTTTGCCGAGCGTTACGCCATCGACGATAGCCTGGCGATGCGCATCGCTGCCGGTCTCGGCGGCGGTGTCGGTCGCATGGGTGATGTTTGTGGTACCCTCACCGGTGGCGCGCTGGTACTGGGCCTGGAGCTGGGTCCCCGGACGCGGCAGGAGGTCGATGCCAAGGAGGCGACCTACGCGGCAACCCGACGCCTGCAGGAGCGCTTTATTGAGCGCCATGGCAGCACTCGCTGCAAGGAGTTGCTGGAGAAGGATCTCAGCATTGAAGCGGAGTATCGGCAGGCAAAGGAGCAGGATCTGTTCAAAACACGCTGTCCCAATTTTGTGGAGACGGTAGTCGACCTGCTCGACCAAGAGTTCAACAACAAGAAGATGAATATGAAACAGCAAATTCTAACCATGCTCGAACTGCAGGACGCCATGAACCGCAAGGTCAACGAGGATTGGCGTGACGCGGGTTACCCCTGGTACCGGGCGATCTGGACCGAGTGTGCCGAAATGCTCGATCACTACGGCTGGAAGTGGTGGAAACACCAGAAACCCGATATGCAACAGGTCCACCTGGAGATCGTCGACATCTGGCACTTCGCCCTGAGCGACCTGATCCTCCACAATACCAGCCTCGATGAGGCTGCTGAGCTGGCGATGAAGGGCTTGGCGGAACCCTCCGAGGCGGTCGACTTCAGGACCTCCATCGAGCAGCTGGCGATGGCCAGCATCCAGACCCAGTCGGCAGATATCAGTCACTTCGCCGCCGTGATGCGGGCGGCGGAACTCGGATTCGATGAGCTCTTCAAGACCTATGTGGGTAAGAACGTGCTCAACTTTTTCCGTCAGGATCACGGCTACAAGGATGGGAGTTATATCAAGAGTTGGAACGGGCGTGAGGACAACGAGTATCTGGCGGAGATACTTGCCGAACTCGATGCCGACAGCACCGATTTCAGCGATCAGGTCTACCGTCGGCTGGAGCAGGCATACCCAGCTGATTGATGGGTATGCCCCAGGGCCTGTTAACAGGCCCTGGCTTGGGTGGACTCAGAATCCTCTGCGACCGGGGCCGAACATCTTGCCTGACCAGCGCAGATCCTGCAGCTGTTGACGCTGCTCCTCGGTGAGCACATCGGCTATCCTGTTGCGCACCTCCGCCCGCAGCATGATCATACGCGCGACCTGGCCACCCTGTTTTTCAGCCAGGCCGCGGATGGTCTCGAGCTTGGCGCCGTCCACCATCGCGTCATGCAGCTCCGTGCGGTTGTCCTGCATGGCATCGCGCAGGTCCCGCATTGCGTCCCTTGTCGCGCTGCGGATATCTTTCAACGCCTCCTTCTGTTCGGCAGTCAGATCTTCGATCTGCGACAGGGCCGCCATCGGACCGGCTCTGCCATCCCGGTCGCAACCCCCGTGACCTTTGTGACCGCCAAAGGCGACGGCGGCACCGGCACTGGTGAACAACAGGGTGGAAAGGGTGATAATTGCAATCTTTTGACTTGTCGGTTTCATGGTTAATCTCCAATGTCGTTGTTGAATGCTGCGTCGAGGCAGCTGCTGATACTCTAGGTTT
>NATV01000084.1 GCA_003094535.1 gamma proteobacterium symbiont of Ctena orbiculata
CAGAACATGCTTTTCTCACCCATGTTGAAAAAGTTGGAGGGAACATGTTTTTTGCCGATAATGCCGCCGCCCCGCAACAGCCAGCTCATATCCCCCTTCTGGTAGATATTGCGCCGGACAAATTTTATGAAGACCAGTATCAGCGCCACCAGGAAGAGCGGTCCCATCAGGTTGTGGCCCTCCTTACTGGCGGAGGCGATGACCGAAAAGAGCTCCTTGCCGAAGATCGGTATCAACAGCGGACGGCCGAAGAGAATGATCAGTCCGGTTAGCGCGAGAAAGATGAAGACGGATGCGATGAACCAGTGGATCAGTCGCTCATAGCTGGTATATCTGGGCAGCTTCCTGTCCGAGGTGCCACCCTCTATCTTCACCTTGCCGCGGATCAGATAGAAGAGCGTCAAGAAGATAGCCATACCGAGCAACAGATAACCACCGATGGGAATCAACTGGTCCATGCGGAACTTGCGCCATTTATCACCGTTGGCGTTGATCAGCACACCCGAATCGACCCCCCTTACCTGGGTGGTACCGGTGGTCGGCATATCCCGCTGCCTGATATCCCGCCACAGATCCGCAGCGGGATTGAGCACCGCCGGCGGCGGCAACCCCCTCGCCTGTTTCGACTCGGCGAGGCTCTGCATCGGCAGCAATAACAACCACAGCAAGAGCAACGACCAAGCCGCGCTTTTTATGCCATTGCCACCGGTAGGGAGGGATAGCCTGATCATAAAACCCCATCTCTCGCTATAGCCGTTGTTCACTCTTTGGCGCTGCTCTTGCCGGCGGCGTTGTAAGGTGCGCGGAAAGAGGCATCGCGATAGGAGACGCCGCGGGCCATCACGCTGGCACTGCGGTTGATGATGCGCTTGCGATAGATCTCGGAGATGGTATCCGAGTCACCGGCCAACAGCGCCTTGGTGGAGCACATCTCGGCGCACAGCGGCAGCTTGCCCTCGGCGAGGCGGTTGGAGCCATACTTTCTGTGCTCGTCCGAGCTGTTGTCGGCCTCCGGTCCACCGGCGCAAAAGGTGCACTTGTCCATCTTACCGCGGGTGGCAAAGGCGCCATCCTCGGGAAATTGCGGCGCGCCGAAGGGACAGGCGTAGAAGCAGTAGCCGCAACCGATGCAGATATCCTTGTCATGCAGGACAACCCCATCCTGGGTGGTGTAGAAACAGTCAACCGGGCAGACCGTGGCGCAGGGCGCGTCTGAACAGTGCATGCAGGCCACCGACAGGGAACGCTCGCCGTCGTCGCCATCGTTGATGGTCACCACCCGGCGGCGGTTGACGCCCCATGGGACCTCGTTCTCGTTCTTGCAGGCGGTAACACATGCATTGCACTCGATACAACGTTCCGGATCGCAATAAAATTTCATTCGTGCCATGTTGATATCCTCTGTTTAAAACCCAGTTATGCCTTGCTGATGCGGCAGAGACTGCATTTTGTCTCCTGCATCTGCGTCACTGAGTCATAGCCATAGGTCATGGCCGTGTTACAGGCTTCGCCCAGAACGTAGGGATCCGCCCCCTCCGGATATTTGCTGCGCAGATCCTTACCCAGGAAATGCCCGCCAAAGTGGAACGGCATGAAGGCGACACCGGCGGCAACCCGTCGGGTCACCATCGCCTTGACCTTGATGCGGGCGCCCTCGGCGCCTTCCACCCAGACATCCTCGCCATCCCTCACCCCGGCATTGTTGGCATCCCGCGGATGCATCTCGATGAACATATCCTGCTGCAGCTCCGCCAGCCAGGGATTGGAGCGGGACTCGTCGCCGCCGCCCTCGTACTCCACCAGACGCCCCGAGGTGAGGATGATCGGAAAATCCTGGGAGTAGTCTTTGGCCTGGATCGAGCCGTAGCGGGTCGGCAGGCGATAGAAGGATTTGCGATCTTCGTAGGTGGGATACTTCTCCACCAGGTCGCGCCGATTGGTATAGAGCGGCTCGCGATGGATCGGCACCGGATCGGGGAAGGTCCAGACCAGGGCCCTTGCCTTGGCATTGCCGAAGGGTGCGCAACCATGCTTGATGGCGACCCGCTGGATGCCGCCGGAGCGGTCGGTCTTCCAGTTCTTGCCCTCCGCCAGCGCCTTCTCATCCGGGGTCAGATCATCCCACCAACCCAGTTTCTTCAACAGATCGGCGGTGAACTCCGGATGGCCGTCCTTGAGCTCGTTGCCGACCGGGTAGGAGCCCTCGGCCAGGAGGTTCTCGCCATTGCGTTCGACACCGAAGCGGGCGCGGAAGTTGAGGCCACCCTTGGCCACCGGCTTGCTGGTGTCGTAGAGATTGGGTGTGCCCGGATGGCCCATCTCCGGGGTGCCCCAGCAGGGCCAGGGCATACCGTAGTACTCGCCGTCGCAGGGACCGCCCTCCGCCAACAGGCTGGTATAATCGAAGGTGCCCCAGTTCTGCTGCTGCTTCTTCATCCGCTCCGGGCTCTGGCCGGTATAACCGATGGTCCACATCCCGTTGTTGAACTCGCGGGTGATGTCCTCGATCAGGGGCTCGTCGTTTTCAACCTTGATGTTCTTGAACAGCTCGTTGGCGAAACCGAGTTTGCTCGCCAGGCGGTACATGATGGTATGGTCGGGCAGGGACTCGAAGACCGGCTCGATGACCTTGTCACGCCACTGCAGCGAGCGGTTGGAGGCGGTGACCGAGCCGTAGGTCTCGAACTGGGTTGCGGCGGGGAGCAGATAGACGCCGTCGGTCCTGTCGTGCATCACCGCGGAGACGGTGGGATAGGGATCGATGATCACCATCATGTCCAGCTTCTCCATCGCCTTCTTCATCTCCTGGCCGCGGGTCTGGCTGTTGGGGGCGTGTCCCCACATCACCATCACCCGCAGATTGTCCTTCTGCGCGATATTCCCTTTCTCCTCCAGGACGCCGTCGATCCAGCGGGAGACCGGAATACCCTTGGTATGCATCGGCGAAACATCCTTGCCCTTGGACTGTTCGTAGCTGCCGGAATCGAAACGTCCGGCAAGCCAGTCCGCATCCACATCCCAGACCTTGGCCCAATGCCCCCAGGCACCCTTGGAGAGGCCGTAGTAACCCGGCAGGGTATGGGAGAGAACACCGAAGTCGGTGGCCCCCTGTACGTTGTCGTGGCCGCGGAAGATGTTGGTGCCGCCCCCGGACGCGCCCATATTGCCCAGGGCCAGCTGGAAGACGCAGTAGGCGCGGGTGTTGTTGTTGCCGATGGTGTGCTGGGTGCCCCCCATGCACCAGATGAAGGTGCCGGGGCGGTTGTCCGCCATGGTCTTGGCGGCGGCATAGATCTGGTTTTCCGGGACGCCGCTGACCCGCTCCACTTCGTCGGGGGTCCACTTGGCGATCTCCTTCTTCACCTCCTCCAGACCGTAGACCCGTTGCCGGATGAACTCCTTATCCTCCCAGCCGTTCTTGAAGATATGCCAGAGCATGCCCCAGATGACGGGTATATCGGTGCCCGGGCGCAGCCGCAGGAACTGATTGGCATGGGCGGCGGTGCGGGTGAAGCGCGGATCGATGACGATCAGCTGGGCGTTATTCTGCTCCTTGGCCTTGAACACATGCTGCAGCGAGACCGGATGGGCCTCCGCCGGGTTGCCGCCGATGATCAAGATCGACTTGGCGTTGTGGATATCATTGTAGGAGTTGGTCATGGCGCCGTAGCCCCAGGTGTTGGCGACGCCGGCGACCGTGGTGGAATGGCAGATGCGGGCCTGGTGGTCCACATTGTTGGTGCCCCAGAAGGCGGCGAACTTGCGGAACAGGTAGGCCTGCTCGTTGTTGTGCTTGGCCGATCCCAGCCAGTAGACCGAATCGGGGCTCGACTGTTCACGCACCTCCAGCATCTTGTCGCCGATCTCGTTGATCGCCTGCTCCCAGGAGATCCGTTTCCATTTACCGTCCACCAGCTTGGTGGGATATTTCAGCCGCCGCTCGCCATGCCCGTGTTCCCGCACCGAAGCGCCCTTGGCGCAGTGGGCGCCCAGGTTGAAGGGGTGATCGAAGGCCGGCTCCTGGCCTGTCCAGACACCGTTCTCGACCTCGGCGATGATGCCGCAGCCCACCGAACAGTGGGTGCAGATGGTCTTGATCTGTTTCGCCTCACCGCCTTCGGCTGTCGCCGCATTGGCCTTCTTCATCATTCCCGGCGCGAAGCCGCCGGCCAGCGCCGCACCGCCCGCTACCAGGCTGGAGTTGCGCAGAAAGTCGCGGCGGCTCATGGTCATTGCGCCGGGCGATCTCTCGGCTGGGTTCGATTGGCGACTGTTACCGCTTACCAGATCGGAGGTTTTTTGCAGTTTCATTCAGGTATCCTCGAAAAAACTCAACTCACGGTCGACTTGTAGTAGGCCGCGATGTGAGGGGTCAGACGATAGCCCTTCTTTGCCTTGGGTGCGTCGGCGGATGCCTCATCTTCCATCGATGCCGTGGTCAGGCCGGGGAGGCTGACTGCGACGGCGGCGCCGACACCGGCAGTCGCCGTGCCGCGCAGGAACGCCCTGCGCTTCTGATCTGGAGTCTGCTTAAGCTCTTTTTTCATGAAATCCTCCTCCGGTCGGATTCTCGGTTCGGTATGGGCAGGCCAATACTCTCCTTACGACTGAATGCTCAGCGTTCGTCCTAACCCGCTGCTGTATAGGCCATGACCTATGAGCGCTATACCGGCATGCTCAGGTAGCGTTTCTCCATCGCTGCGAAAGCGGCGCCGAAGCGCCCTACCGCGCGATAGAAGACCGCTGTTTTCGCCTCGCTCAAATCGGCGAAAAAGCGCTCCAGCCAACCAGCCATGTTAGATTCGAAGAAGTGTGATTGACGCCCGAATTCGACCCCTTCAGTGATCAGCATCGCCATCACCTCGCACAGCGCGGCGACGTGATCCTCCGGTTCCGTGACCCCCTCCTGGCGTTGAAAACCGAGCATCGCGAGATCGTCACGCAGGCGTCCCAGGGGCTTCTCCATGAGAAAACCGGTGAGATACCAGGAGCCGTAGGGCACCAGCTCGCCGCGGCCCATGCCGATGAACAGATCGTGAAACTCGATCTCAACCGCATCCGGCCTTGAGTCGGAAGCGGAGAGGCCCAGCATCGACATCGCCAGGGCCATCTCGTCCCTGCTGGGCTCGATGGCTGCAAAGCCTGCCACCCGATCGAGCATCGTCTGATCCGGGGACTGTCTCAATAGATGAGCCAGCATGCCGTAGGCACCTATCCGATAGTGCTGCTCCTCATCCAGGTCGACCGCCAAAGGCAGGTCCAAGGCCTCGGACAGCTTGCTGTCCGCGCACTCGTCATCAGTCTGGACAGCTTGGCTCATATCGCTCATCACACTCTCCTCAATCGATCATAGGTGCAAACACCGGACCAGCTTTTACGGAAAAGAAATGACAAATAGGGCTGAATTCGACCAAACCCACCCTTTTCCGCGCCTGCGTCACCCTGTCCGAATGGCCGACTCTCCGCTGCCTCGCCCTGGCGATCATCGTCGGCCCTCTTCAAACAGTCGCTTCCAGTGCGGTACTACTGTTGTAGGTGCCCATCCATATCCCCCCCCATGGCCTCCTGATCCTGCACGATATCGACAACCCGGCAGGCATCGCAGAGGGTCAGGCGTTTCAATGCCCGCTCACTCTGGAACATGTAGTGATCCTTGAGCTTGCTGCGCATCTTTTCGATCACCGAGCGGGTAGCGAAGGGCTTGCCGCAGGCGGTACAGCGGAAGGGCTGCTCCTCGTGCAGGGTGCGCAGCCGGTTCCGGTTCTCGGTATCGAACAGCAGCCGCGGGGTAATCCAGATCGCATCCTCCGGGCAGGTGCGGGTGCAGAGACCGCATTGCAGACAGTTGGCCTCGATGAATCGAAGCTGGGGCAGTTCCCCGTCGCCACTCTGCAGCGCCTTGCCGGGACAGGCACCGACACAGGAGAGGCAGAGGGTGCAGGCCTTCTGCTCCACATAGACGGTGCCGAACGGCGCACCTGCGGAGAGGCTTGCCATCGGCTTGGCGCGCTCCGCCTGGGCAAAGAGATGATCGAGGGCGAAATAGATCGACTGCCGCTTGCCGCCGATCCCGGAATAGGCCGCCGCCGCGATCCCAGGCATGGCCTCGCCCCCCTCTTGGATCAGGTTTTCAGGGTGCAGCAGCCTGATCGCCGTCAGGGGATAGCCCATTGCGTCGAGGATCTCACCCGCTATGGTCAACTGCTCCCGCATGGCCTGGGCAACCCGTGGCGGCATCCCGCCGCCGTCCGCCAGCACCACCTGCCTGGCACCGTAGGCAAGTGCGCTCAGCCAGATATCCATGCCGACACTGGCCAGCTCCTCCACCGCCAGCGGCAGATAGTGGCCGGGGATCTCATCCGGCAGCGGGTCGTCCGATGCGGCGTGAAACACCACCACCGGAGATCTCCCGCCCTGCTCCCGATAGACCTGCAACAGCCTGCGCAGCCGTTGCAGACTATCCTTGACCGAGGGAAAGACATAGCGAATCGCTCCGCTGGGACAGACGCTGGCGCAGGCCCCCCCGCCCTGACAGAGATAGCTGTTGATTTCGATGGTTTCGCCCAGGCTGGTGATCGCATCGGCGGGACAGGCCTCGAGGCAGCGGGTGCAGGCACGCTTGCCCGAGCGGCCATGGGCGCAGATCGACGGATCGTAGTCGAAGTAGCGCGGTTTCTCGAAGGTGCCGGTCATCTGCGCAACCTCTTCGATCACCGCTGCGATCTGATCCTCCTCGCCGCTGCTGTGGTAGTAACCGGGGGGGGCATGCCCCGATCCACCAGGGGTTGCGGCGACAGATCGAGAATCAGATCCACGGCGAGGGTTTCGGCATTGGCGCGTCCCGTTTCGCCGAGCGCTATCCTGAAGGCGCCGAGATAGCCCTCGATGCGTATTTCGCGCCCACCCAGGGGCACCACCGGGGCGCCCGGCTCCTCGGCACCCTGGGTCAGGACGACGATCGGACTGAGCCGGTCGTTGAGCCGCGGTGCGATCTCCTGTGCCAGTTGATCGCCGATCACCGCGATCCTGCCACGGGATTGGTAGTTCACCAGGCTGGTCGGTTCCACGGTCACCGCCTGCATCGCATGCAGCGCCTGCTCCCGCGCCTTGCGGTTGAGCATCGCTTCCGGTGTCGTTATCGAATCACTCATGTTTCTGCCTCGTCGCTTGGGTTGGCCTCCTCTTCAGCATCGGCTGGGGATACCTGCTCATCCGCCGCATCGGCATCCGCACTCTGCGCCAGCCTGTCGTCAGTCTCTTCATCATCTTCTTCGAGCCCATGATCCCTGGCCTCCTCCCCGCGCGCCTGCTCACGCTTCGCCTCCTGCTCAAGCCTGTGACGCAGATCCGCCGTCATCACATCACCGAGTTTTTCAAAGCTGGTGAAGTCCTCGGCGTAGTCATCCAGACCGTCACAGACATTGAATGCCGCACTCTGGAACAGCTTGCGCAAGGCCAGTTGGCGCAGCCCATCGGATACCCGCGGGGAGAGAAAACCGCTGTAGTCGGCGTTTTCGTCCAGGCTCTCCAACGGCGGCATATCCTCATCACCGGGTAGCTTGTCCTCAACGACCGCCTCTTGCTGTTCCACCGGCGCTTGCCGGGATGCCTGCTTTCTCTCCGACCAGCGATCGTAGAAGCTGCCGCTCTGCTCAGCGATGGTCTCCGGTGAATCCTCAGATTTCATGTCACTGCGGCCTCTGCTGCGACGATTTCCAATCGGCGCGCTTGCGTTTGCTGCGCTTCTTCGGGGTGTAGTGCTCGAGGACAAAGGCCTCTGTCCAACGATAGAGCTCGGCGGGCATGGGTACCGTGTAGACTGTTTCATCCCCCTCCAGGTAGGCATGGGCCTCGTCGTAACTGAGGCTGACCAGGAAGGGTTCGGGCTTGCCCTGATCATCCAGGTTCGCCACCACGTAGCAGTGGGGCTGGGGCGAAAGCAGATTGTAGTAGTAGCTTTCACACTCATCCCGGTGCAGCTTGAGGGTGAAACCGGAATAGAGAAAACGGGCGATCACTCCTTTCCGATGGATCTGGCTGGACTTCGCATCGCTCTCCCGCAACGTCTCCCCCGCGGCAATCAGGCCCACCGCCTCCCAGCTGTTCTCCAGCCAGGGCGAGTCGCTGGGCGACTGCTGCATGATCACGGAAACATTGAATTTTGAAGGGTTATCATCCCCTACCCGGTGATTATTCGCTGTCGTCATGGTTTCAGACCCTGAAGATATTCGAACCTGGTACCGCAAGTTGCATACCAATTGGGCAATTGGGCAGAAAAGTCGCCAAAGCATCGCGTCGGGAAAATAATCCGTAAATCGGCAAGGGGGAAAATCAGGGCAAAATGTCCCGTTCGGTGTCAGTGAGGTGGGACATTTCTGACCAGTTGTCTCACTCTCGGGTCATCCAGCAAGGGGAATTCAAGCTACGACGAGATGCCGGCACGCCGCGGGGCAGACCTTCCATAGTCAGGATTGTGGGTGGTGCGATTCAACACGGCAGCCGCACAGCCGGCCTCCAGGCCCCGTCTTCCAAGGCAACTGCCACGACGGCGCGCACACTTGGCCAATGAGGAACCCGGGCAGTCCATCGGCGGGAGAGCGACCGGGTTTAATCCGTTAGGTACGGTATTTGCGTAAGGATCCTGAGACAACCCTTGAGAGAGCGAGCGTGAACAGAGAGAGCACCGAGCAACAGAACCCCACATCCTTGATCGATCGTTTCAATCGACGCATCAACTACCTGCGCATCTCTGTAACCGATCGCTGCGACCTGCGCTGTGTCTACTGCATGGCGGAGGATATGGAGTTCGTACCCCGCTCCCAGCTGTTGACCCTGGAGGAGCTGTTCCGGGTAGGCAAATCCTTTGTCGACTTGGGGGTGAGAAAAATACGCATCACCGGGGGCGAGCCCCTGACCAGACGCGGCGTGATGCAGCTTTTCGAGGCCCTCGGCGAGCTGCGGGGGTTGGATGACCTGACCCTGACCACCAACGGCACCCTCCTCGGACGCTATGCCCAGGCGCTGAAGGATGCGGGAGTGACCCGGGTCAACATCAGCCTCGACTCCCTGCGCGAGGATCGCTTTCGCAGGATTACCCGGATCGGCGATATCCACCGCACCCTGGCCGGTATCGATGCCGCCCTCAAGGCCGGCTTCCAACGGGTCAAGCTCAACTCGGTGATCATGAAGAATCGCAATGAGGACGAAATCCATGACCTGGTCGCATTCGCCGAAGAGCGGGGTATGGACATCAGCTTCATCGAGGAGATGCCCCTCGGCGAGACCGAGGATCACGACCGCGGGGAGCTCTACTACGCCAGTCACCAGGTGCTTGCGGTTCTGCAGCAGCACTACGAGCTGCTGGCCACCACGGAAACCACCGGTGGACCGGCGCGCTACTACCGTATCGATGACAGTGATACCCGAATCGGTTTCATCTCGCCCCACAGCCACAACTTCTGCGAACACTGCAACCGGGTGCGTCTTACCGCCGAGGGACGACTGCTGCTCTGTCTTGGCCAGGAGCACTCGGTGGACCTGCGCCGGGTGGTACGGGCCAACCCCCTCAATGACGAGCCCCTGCACCGGGCGATCATCGATGCCATGGAGATCAAGCCCAAGGGACATGAGTTCGACCTGACCGCGAAGCCGGTGTTGTTCCGCCATATGAACGTGACCGGCGGTTGAGACGAGGATATGCAGGCAGCAGACGAAAAACAGCGTCCATTGATGTCCGATGCGGGGCTCAGCGCCGCGGTGGAGGCGGTTGCCATCGACGAGTATGGCGAGGTCAGGGATGGCCATGTGGCCGCGGAACGGGCGCTGACCCTCTATCTGGACAAAAAGGAACTGGTAACCCTGATGACCCTGGGCACCCGACCGGAGATGCTGGTGCTGGGGTGGCTGCGCAATCAACGACTGGTGGAGCGTATCGATCAGATCAAGGCGATTCAGGTCGACTGGGAGACTGACTCCGTCGCCGTCACCACCCACCGGGGCGTGGAGGGACTCGAGGAGAAGATGGCGCGCAAGACCGTCACCACCGGCTGCGGCCAGGGAACGGTGTTCGGTGATCTGATGGACGACCTGGAAAGAATCGAACTGCCGCGGCGGGGGATACGTCAATCGGAGATCTACGCCCTGTTGCAGACACTGAACGAGCATAACCAGGTCTACCAGCGGGCGGGAGCCGTACACGGCTGTGCCCTCTGTAGCGAGGGCGAGATCCACTCCTTCATCGAGGATGTGGGCCGGCACAACGCCGTCGACGCCATCGCCGGCCAGATGTGGCTCGAGGGGATGGACGGCGGCGACAAGATCTTCTACACCACCGGCAGGCTCACCTCGGAGATGGTGATCAAGGTCGCGCAGATGGGAGTCCCGATCCTGCTCTCCCGCTCGGGGATCACACAGATGGGGTTGGAGCTGGCGAAAAAGGTCGGCGTCACCCTCATCGCCCGCGCCAAGGGCAGACACTTCCTGGTCTACAACGGTGCGGAACAGGTCAGTTTCGATGCGGTGCCGAAGCCGCATCCGCAGGGTTCGGGATCACGACATGTCAGTCGGATCAAAAGCCGATAAGGGAGGCTAGTGATGGTTGCGGTGATGTCCCAGGATCAACATGTCTTCATGAACGTCAAGCAGGTGGCGGAGTATCTCCATCTCAACGAGAAAAAAATCTACGCCCTGGTCAACGAGGAGCGGATTCCGGCGACCAAGATCACCGGCAAGTGGCTCTTCCCGAGAGAGCTGGTCGATCGCTGGATGCTCGACTCCGCCCATGGCGGGCTGATGACCAACCGGCTGGTGATCGCCGGCAGCGACGATCCCCTGCTCTACCGTCTGATCATGACCTTCGCCGACGAGACCGGCTCACATGCCCTGATCAGCTACTCCCCGACGGGAACCCGGCTGGGCCTGGAACTGCTGCAGGCCAACCGCATCGATGCCTGCGGCATCCACTGGGGCCCCAACGAGGAGAGCCATACCCGCCACCCCGCGCTGCTGCGCCAATACCCCCAGTATCGCCAATGGGTGTTGATACGCCTGTTCCGCCGCGAGCAGGGATTGATGGTAAGCCGCAAGATGGAGCAGCGCATGCTGCAGCCGGAGCATCTCTTCGATCACGAGTTCCGCTGGACCATGCGCCAGAGCGGTGCCGGTGCGCAGCGTTTCCTGCTCGAGGTGTTGAGCAACTACGGCACCAGTGCGGAAAAACTGAACACAGTCGGCACCGCCCTGTCGGAGCGCGAGGCCGCCGCCAGCATCGCCATGGATCATGCGGACGTGGCCCCGGGTGCCCGCGCCGCCGCCAACGAATATGGCCTTGCCTTCATCCCCTTCGGCTGGGAATCCTTCGATCTGACGCTGCCCCGCAGCATCTGGTTCCGGCGCCTGTTTCAGGACCTCATCGGACGCCTGCGCTCATCCGAATGCAACGCCATGGCGAAACAGCTGACCGGCTATGACCTGCGTGAGGCGGGAGAACTTGTCTGGGGAGACGAGTGATCTATCTCTATCAATTCCATTACCCATCCACTCAAAACTTAAAATATAAACTTAAAAATAAAAACTCAAAACTCAAAACTCAAAACTCAAAACTCAAAACTCAAAACTCAAAACTCAAAACTCAAAACTCAAAACTCAAAACTCAAAACTCAAAACTCCAGAGCTTAGCTCATGCATCGGTTGAGTAAAGCAGGTAAACTGATGAACCAATGAAAACCGGTTATCTAACACTTGAGACGCATCCGGAACATCAGGGTATGGTACGCGTCCTGGTAAAGGATGAGTTACCCAACACCCAAGACGGAAGCTACGGCTCTCATGTCCGCTATATCGCCCGCTTCAATGATATCGAGGCGGGCCAGATGCATCTGCACAACATGATGCACAACCATATGGTCGACCTGGACAACCATATCTACCGCATCGACCTGAACCGGGCGATCGCCGCCATCGAAGCCGATGACCTGAATCACGCTCGGGTTTGGATCGATCCATCATTGAGCGAAGGTGACAGGAGCCTAATCGATCAGCAAGCAAGTAAGTTCAAACTACGCCACAAAAGATGGAATACATTTTGGTTGTTTGTTGGTGGCTTTTTTATTGTGTTGTTTTTTATCATGAGCACCATTGGTCATATATAACCTCTACTCGATAAATAAGCTGATGCGAATATCCTAACGAAATCTGCTGCAAAACCCGGGCTGTAGCACACACACAATTATCTTAATAGCTGTATATGAAACCAGCACTTATGGTTCATATTGGTTCATTGAACAGCAATGCGACTAAAGCGGTTGCTCTATCGCTGAGACGTACGCGTAATCAACGCATCTTTTTTTCATCAATAAATTGTCATTGTTCTGTGTCATTTTCCCCAGTTCCTATATACCGAACCACTATTGATCTGGAGGCAGGCTCAATGGCACACGACGATGAAATATCAAACAAATCCAGTAACCGCCCTTTCGAAGACGTACTTAAAGTCAATATGACTCGCCGCGGCGCCATTAAAGGCGGTCTGGCATCTGCGGCAGCGTTCTTCGCTGCATCCAACCCGGCGCTGGCTGCTGGAGTTAAATTAAGCAAAATGGATCAGCTGGTCGGTTTTGAACCGGTACCGGTTGCACAAGGAAACGGCCCAGTGCCGGTTATTTCGGCAGATTACGAATATGATGTTCTGATTCCGTGGGGCAGCCCACTCGAGCCGGGCGGTCCCTCCTACGATGGAAATCCGTCGACCCGTCCGACAGCCGCCGAGCAGCGTGAGATGATCGGCATCGGTCACGACGGCATGTGGTACTTCCCGATCAAGGACGAGAAGGCAACTCGCTGCGGTTGGAATGACGACTGGGACGAGTGGAAGGATGACCGTGACTGGCACGACAACAATGGCAGGCATGGCAAAGGCAACCGTCACGGCATGCTCTGCATTAATCATGAATTCGGTAGAAACCCGCATGTACTCGGCAAGGAACAGCCGGAGAATCTGGGTGACGTGCAGTTGTCGCAGCATGCACACGGTGTAGCCGTCGTGGAACTGCAGAAGAAAAAAGGCAAGTGGACGACTGTTGCAAGCAAGCGCTCGCGGCGAATCCACGTTAATTCGCCGGTGAACTTCAGTGGTGCGGCGGCTGACAGCGATCTGCTCAAAACACCGGCAGGTAACGCGCCGCTGGGTACCGTGAACAACTGCGCGAACGGCTATACGCCGTGGGGCACCTACCTGACTTGCGAAGAAAACTTCAACGGTTATTTTGGTGCGACCAATTCAACCAACACTTGGTCTGCGACTCCGGCTCAGGAACGCTACGGATTCTCAGAAGAAGGCTTCAATTATGGCTGGGAAAGGTTCGATGCGCGTTTCGATCTTTCCAACCCGGATTTCGTCAACGAAGAGAACCGCTTTGGCTGGGTCGTGGAGATTGACCCGATGGACCCCACGCAGACTCCGGTCAAGCGTACCTCGCTGGGCCGTATCAAACACGAGGGTGCGACCGTCACGGTCGGCAAGGACGGACGTGTTGTCTGCTACATGGGTGACGACCAGCGTTTCGATTACATCTACAAATTCGTGTCGGAAGACAATTGGCGCAAGATGTTAAAGAAGGGCAAGAGCCCCCTGGATCACGGTAAGCTGTATGTTGCGCGTTTTAACGACGACGGCACAGGCGACTGGCTCGAGCTGACCATAGACAATCCAGCACTTGCCGCCAACTTTGCGGACCAGGCGGAGGTGCTTGTCTATACGCGTATGGCGGCAGATCTGTTGGGCGCCACCCCAATGGATCGCCCGGAGTGGATATCGGTCGCGCCGAATCGTGACGTCTACTGCACACTGACCAACAACAGTAGGCGCTCTGAACCAAATGCCGCAAATCCGCTGGCGCCGAACCCCGATGGCCACATCATTCGTTGGACCGACAGTGATAAGCACACCGGTAAAGAGTTCAAGTGGGACATCTTCGTCTTCGCGCAAGACACCCACGGCACGGAACAGAGTTTCTCTGACCCGGACGGTATCTGGATCGATCCCGACGGCCGCCTCTTTGTCGAGACAGATGGCGGTCAGAAGGACGGCCTCAACAACCAGTGCCTGGTAGTCGATACCCGCAGTGAGAACCCGGCTGCCGAGATGAAACGCCTGTTTACAGGTGTCACCGGCGATGAGATCACTGGTGTTACAGTAACGCCCGACCGCAAGACACTGTTCATCAATACACAGCATCCGGGTAACGGCGATCCGTCGCTGACCAACTTCCCGGCACCGACGGATGGCGTCACGATACCTCGCGATTGCACGTTTGTGATTACCCGTAAGAACGGTGGAATTGTGGGCTCTTGATCCGCACCTTTTAGCAGGCGGCAGTGAAGCTGCTTTTGCAGAAGCCCTGGCTCAAGCCAGGGCTTTTTGCTTTAGAACATTCCGTTAGCAGGTAGTGGAACTGCGGATACTTGAAATGAGCCATTAATATATAAGCCGGAATCTTGCCTTTTTCCCCTAGAATAAGTTCAATATTATCAAGATCAAAACGAAATGCGCTCACATCAAGAAGAAATGCAGATGAATATTGTTGTTGATCGCCAATGCCATCTTCAACAATGAACGGAGCATCCAGTCCATAGCAACAGATTCTTCCAATTTCATAGCCATAACATCAACAGATTAACCAGCTTTTTTAAGTTCCTCCCGCAAAATTCTGCGTAAAGTTTTTGCATCTATAGCTGTATTACTTTTTCGAAGCGTTTCTCGAAGCGCCTCGTTAATCAGTGTTTGATATCCTTGACCCTGCTCGTCTCCCTTTTTTCTATACGCCTCGACAATATCATTATCTAAATAGATGGTAATACGCGTCTTACCGGTACTCTTTGCCACGGCTCCGCGTTTGCCATGACTAAAATCATATTCCTTTCTCATAATATTTATGCTCCGCCTTTGTTGCCCTACGAGCCGAAATAATCCTTATTGAATCATCACGGTAGGTATAGATAACTACAACCAGCCTACCTAGTGCATCCAGTCCAATCAGCACATAGCGCTCTTCAATTGTTGTATCGGGATCGCGCATCGATAATGCGTGCTGATCGTAGAATGCAGGCTCTACATCAGAGAAGCTAATTCCGTGCTTGATTAAATTTGACCTTGCTTTTGCAGGGTCCCATTCAAAGTCCATAAATATAATATATGCATATAATATGCATATGTCAAGGCGCGATTCGCGCTTGGAGAGCGGTACAAGGCAAAGCTAGCCGGACAGGTTGGCCTCACCAGGTTCAAGTAAAAAAACAAGCTATGTTTGACTGATGGTCGGTGACTGGCGGTTTCTTTATTTTTATTTATTTATAATAAGCACTATCGACAGGATACAAACTCCCGCTGTAAACAGGTGTAGGGTGCGGCTTGCCGCACCAACTACAGATTGTCTGTGTAACAATATCTCACAAACGTCAGTTTATTGCTGCTTGCAGCTGCATTGTCAGAACCAACTAAGTTGCATTTACTCTTCCCTAAACTTACCAGAACCACAAGTCAGGATACAAAAAGCACTAGAGGAGCGGGCAAGGGCACTGCATTCAAGGTGATATTCGTAGGATAGGTGCCGGGAAGATTGCTCCAGTTATCAATAGCACACAGTTCAAGTCTTTAATTTCCTTTATGCCGGAACGGTCCATCATGCGATGAAACCGGATATATTACAGTTCCATTACTCCGAACCAGCTCCTATTAAAAACCCTGGGCTTGGCCCATGGCATCCTCTCAGACCGTTATCCTGAGTTAACTTGATAGAGTCCGCTGTAACGGCAAACCTAACATAAAAAAATTCAACCACAAGAATTTTGGAAGCTCGTTGCCATACACAATCAACTTTCAAGCAGCCTGGGCATCAGTTCAACCAGATTGCAGGGTCGCGTCCTGTAGTCGAGCTGGGCCGAGATCAGTTTACTCCAGCCGTCCATGCAGGCGCCGGTGGAGCCCGGCAGGCAGAAGATGAAGGTGCGGTTGGCGACGCCCGCCAGGGTCCTCGACTGCAGGGTCGAGGTGCCGATGGTCTCGTAGGAGAGGACGCGGAACATCTCGCCGAAGCCGTCGATCACCTTATCCAGCAGGGGCGACACCGCTTCCGGCGTGCCATCCCTGCCGGTCAGGCCGGTGCCTCCGGTGGTGATCGCAATCTGGATGTCGCCATCCGCGATCCATTTGGAGACCACCTCCCGGATGCGGTAGATATCGTCGGGGACGATCACCTTTTCGGCCAGCCTGTGCCCCGTCTCCTCGAGTAACGTCTTCAACTTCAGTCCCGATTTGTCGTTCTCTTCCGTCCTGGTGTCGGATACGGTAAGTACTGCGATATTCAAGGGTATGAATTGTCTCTCTTCACTCATCTGGTTCTGTCTCCTTTGGCAGGTAATTTTTTTGGCTTTTTAATAATGTAGGGTGCGGCAAGCAGCACCCTACATGACAGAGATTTGCGTTCATTCGCGTTCATTTGCGGACTGATCCATAGGTCTCTTTGCATAGACTTCGTCGAAGATGCTCTCGAGAGTTGAGTGAGTACCTCTGAGCCCGTCGATCACCTCCTTGGCCCAGTCGAAATAGCCCTGCATTCTCTCCAGTGACCAGCCGGCGGGCGGACTTCTGTCGATGTCCCGCAGATTGGCTATCTTGTCCGCCAGCTTGACCAGCCTGGCCTGATACGACAGTTCGGGGGCATGTTTTATCTGCAGCGCCTTGCGCTCCAGCTTCGGCAGGCTACCGTCATCGGTCACTTCCATCACCAGATCCGCTACGGTCAGTCCGAACTCCGCCTCGATCTCCTCCACCGTGGTGTCGGTATCCTCGATGGTGTCATGGAGCAGCGCGGCTATCAGGGTTTCAGGATCGGTGACATCGCCTTCGTTGACCAGGATATCCACCAGGGTGATGGGGTGGTTGATATAGGGCGAGGCCTCGATGTCCTTGCGCCGCTGATGGCGATGCTTTTGGGTCGCAAAAGCCAGGGTTTTTATCAGCTGTTTCAGGTCCGGGCTATTCATGCATCTTCAAGGGTTGCCAATTCGATTATGATGATGTTCATTCTGCATCGGTTTGCTATCGATTAACCACTGGGATCGCAGAGGATATATAAAAACCGCAAGCCGACGGGATCAGTTCAGACGCACGGATTTGTACCTTTGTCGGTTTATCCCAGGCTCAGGCTCGCATCTTGTTATCTCCAACCGCCAACTCCGGCTCAACCGAGTGAAACTGCTCCATCAAGGCCGCCTCATCTTCCGTTAAGTCGGGTTCCTCAAGCAGCCAGACGCTGAACAGCGAACCCCGGCCCGGATCGGAGCGGACGCTGATATCGCCGCCATATTTTTTTATCAGCCCGTAGCTCACCGACAGGCCCAAGCCGGTGCCCTCCCCGACCCGCTTGCTGGTATGGAAGGGATCGAAGATCGATTCGATCTGCTGCTCATCGATACCCACACCGTTATCCTCCACCTCGATCACCACCCCTTTCTCGTCCCAGTCGGAGGTGGCCAGGGAGATAGTGCCTCCCTGCTTGTCCAGGGCGTGCACGGCATTGACGAAAAGATTGACCAGGACCTGCTGCAATTCGTGGGGATTGATCTTGATCGGCCGCGCTGCCTTCAGTTCCAGCGAAATTTCGAACTGTTTCTGTTTGCGCAGATGGCGCACCAGGGCCAGGGTGTGCTGCACCACCTCGTTGACATCGATCGCCGATGGCGTCTCGGTAATCTGGTCGGGTCGCGCATACTGCAACAGGTTGTTGATGATATCCTTGATGCGAAAGATCTGTTCGATGATCAGATCGATCTCGTTCTTCACCGGCGCCGCGCTGTCGCCCAACTCCGCGACCAGCAGGTCGAGATTGCCCAGCATCACGGCAGTGGGATTGTTGATTTCATGGGCCACGCCGGCGGTGAGTTCACCCAGCGCCGCAAGCTTCTCGGCGGCGATCAGCTGGGCCCGGGTTTCACGCAGGATCTGAATGGTGGTCAACAGCTTCTCATTCTTCTGCTTCAGTTCCGCGGTACGCTCATCCACCTTCTCTTCCAGTTGATCGGCCCACTGCTGAACCTGGAGATTGCGCTCCTGCAGCAGATCGAGCAGAAGATCGAACTCGTTCGCCAGGACGCCGATCTCATCCACGGACGAGATTCTGCCGATGCGCTTGGTATAGCCTTCCCGGGTCGCACGTACCACCGCCATCATCATCTCGAGGGGCTTGAAGATCGATTTCGCGCCGCTGATGGAGAGTATCGACGAGAACAGCATCAGGGCCAGAAACAGCAGGATCAACACCCCCAGCGCCTGCCACAGGGCATTCCGCGAGGGGGATTCCAGGAAACCGGCATAGAGCATACCGACCCGTTCACCGCTGACATCGATTATCGGCTGATAGGCCGAGATGTACCAGTCGTTGACGACGAAGGCACGATCGATCCATTTCTCGCCGTGATCCAACACCTGGGTCCGGACCTCGTCGGAGACCCGGGTACCCAATGCCCGCTGATTGGGCGTACGCGGTACATTGGTGGTAATCCTCACATCGTCGAGAAAGACCGTGACCGTTCCGATACTCCCCTTGGGCAGGCTGCCCGGGCCGTAGACCAGGTCGCGTATGGTATCGACGAACTTGAAATTACCGTTCAACAACACCCCGCCATCGAGCAATGCAATCACCTGGCCGCGGGAGTTCTTGACCGGATAGAGGGCGCGAATCATCATGCCGCGATTCTCGACACGACGCTGGGTGGGCCTCGCCCGGGGTGTATCCAACAGCGGCAGTTCGACCTGTTTGGCCAATCCGTAGGCTTGTTGTTCCAGCGCATCGGCACTGAAGATCTCGATCTCCACCCTGGGCTGTCCCTGCAGCGCGACCAGCAGCGAGGGTGAGGGATGTCCCCGTTTTTCGACTTCGCCATGGGGGAGGAAGAGGCGTTTTGCATCGGTCCCGAGCAGATGCAGATAACTGAAACCGGTCGATCTGCGCAGCGTATCCAGCTGCTCGTTGATGGCAAGACCGCTTCTCGATTCGAGGGCGGTGTAGAAGACGTGCGACTCGGCAAGCCGCCCCAGGGTATTCAGATAGTCTTCCTGCAGACGATGAAAGTTATCCTCCGCCACCGAGAGATCGGTGTTGACCTTGATAAAGAGCTGCTCGTAACTGAATTCGGATCCCCAGTAGATGGCCAGCGCCAGTGCGATGGGCATGATCAGGAGAATCGGGAACAGCACCAGGACCAACAGCTTATAGCGTAAGCTGCTGCGGATGGCCTGGATGAAGCTGAGTAGTGGATTCAAAGCGCCGGTTTAAGGCCTGATAGCACTAGTTGACACCCCAGGCCTGGGTCTTGCGCTCCAAAGTCTTGCGCGAGATGCCAAGCACACGGGCCGCCGCCGACTTGTTGCCGCCCTCGAGGTCGAGCACCTTGAGAATATGCTGTTTCTCTATCGCCTCCAGCAACAGGGTCTTGGAGGGGTCGAAAGGCGCCGATTGAGCGCCCACGGCCTCCGACCCCATCATGCAGAGGCTGGGAGACTTGTTGAGCAGCAGGCAGCGCTCGATCACGTTTTTCAGTTCACGCACATTGCCTGGCCAGTCATAGTCCAGCAGTCTGACCAGATCGGCCTCCCCCATCTGCGGCGGGGTGATGCCCAGCTCCGCGGAGAGGGTCTCGACAAAGTGCTTCACCAACAGGGGAATATCCTCCTTGCGTTCACGCAGTGCGGGTATGCGCAGAGAGAGGACGTTCAAGCGATAGTAGAGATCTTCACGAAAATCACCGCCACGCACCACCTGTTCAAGATCACGATTGCTGGCGGCAATGATGCGCACATCCACCGGCACCTCGCGGTTTGAACCGACGGGACGGATGGTCCTCTCTTCCAAGGAGCGCAGCAGATGGGCCTGCATGCTCAACGGCATCTCGCCGATCTCATCGAGAAAGAGGGTGCCGCCATTGGCGTAGGTGAAGAGACCGTCACGGGAGAGATGGGCGCCGGTAAAGGCCCCCTTGACATGGCCGAACAGCTCGCTTTCCAGCAGCTCGGCGGTCATGGCGCCGCAGTTGACCGGGACAAAGCTGCCCGCTCTGCCGCTCATCTCGTGTATCGCCCTGGCCGCAAGCTCCTTTCCGGTACCCGATTCGCCTTCGATCAATACCGTTGAGGGCATCGGGGCGACCCGCTTGATCACGCCGCAGAGGGTCTTCATCTGTTGGCATTGACCCACCATCCCCGAGCTGTCATAGATCTGCTCCACCTGTCGGCGCAGCACGAAGTTCTCACGCTGCATCTTCTGCCGTTCGAGATAGCGCTCCACCGCCGCGATCATCTGCTCCATGCGAAACGGCTTGAGAATGAAATCCTCGGCCCCCGCGCGCAGTGCGGCGATCGCCGTCTCCATGTCGGCATGGGCGGTCATGAAGATAACCCCGGTGACGCCTCCCTGCTCCCGCAACTCCCTTACCCACTCCACACCGCCGACCTGGCCGGGAAGCCGGATATCGGTAATAATGAGATCGAAATGGCAGTGCTGTCTCAGCTCTTCGGCGGTGACGACATCCTCGGCGGTCTCCACCAAGCCAAAATATTTACGCAATCCCTTCTGCAGAAAGCTGCGTATTCCCGGCTCGTCATCCACGATGAGAACGGACGCCATGCGGACCGGTGCTCCGTCCTTGATGAATGGCTGTCTACTCTCGATCCTCTCCTCGAGTTCTTCTGCTTTTATATTCATCGGTATTTGTTCCAGTCTTCAAGCTGTTTCCTGCCTGAATCCGGTACTGCACGATCAGGCCCGATTGTGGGTCAAAATGACTAAACCGCCCGCAGCCGGTTTGCGACCATTTGTCTCACCAAAGGCGGCCGACCTCCTCCCTATCGACCGCCATGCCGCCATTGAACTCCAGTTTTTACACTTTATTCCCAATAACACTCATAGAGTAGACAAAAGAAAACCAGATACTACTTCATTTGGCGAACCTGGCGGACCAGTGGCAATTATGGCACTTCTTTTGCAGTTGATTGTAACCATAAAACAACAACCCGAGGCATTTACCCTATGTTTAGCCGTATATTTTTGTATTTTGCCCGTTTTCTTGCCGTTGCCATGCTGTTAACTATTGGCACCAGCCATGCGGAAACTGTTCAAAAACAGACCATCCGTTTGGCAACGACAACCAGTACCGACAACTCCGGCCTGCTGGCCGATCTGCTGCCGGCCTTCACCGAAGCCACGGGCTACCCCGTTCACGTCATCGCCGTGGGAACGGGCAAGGCGTTGCGCATGGGGAGAGACGGCGATGTGGATCTGGTCCTGGTGCACGCCCGTGCCGCGGAAGATAAATTTGTCGCCGAAGGCCATGGGGTGAAACGCTTCGGTGTGATGTACAACGACTTCGTCCTGATCGGCCCCGCCGAGGACCCCGCCGGCATTGCCAATACCGAGGACGTCGTATCGGCGTTGGAAGCCATTGCCCGGCAACAGGCAAGTTTCATCTCCCGCGGGGACGACTCCGGTACCCACAAGAAAGAGCTCGGACTCTGGAAAAAGAGCGCGATCAAGCCCGAGGGGGATTGGTATCGCGAAGTGGGCCAGGGTATGGGCAAGGTGATTCAGATCGCCTCCGAGATGGAAGCCTACACCCTGACCGACAGGGGAACATGGCTTGCCTATCGGAAGAAATCCCCGCTGCAGATCCGCTTCGAGGGAGACCCCCTGCTGTTCAACCCCTACGGCATTATCGCGGTAAGCCCGAAACGCTATCCCGATATCAATCACCAGGGTGCCAATGCCCTGATCAAATGGATGATATCCCCCCAGGGCCAGGAGCGAATCGGCAACTTCAGGATCGGCGACAACAGACTCTTCACCCCTTCAGCCGATGCCGGGGAGTTTGCCTCCTTCAAGCCTAACCACTGATGGAATCACTCAGCGACACCACCCTGGCGGCACTACACCTCCTGTTCAGCGGCAACCGGGAGCTGTGGGAGATTATCGCCATATCCTTTCGCGTCTCCGGTGTCGCCATCCTGGTGGCGACGCCGCCGGCACTGATGGTGGCGTTTATTCTTACCTACAAACGCTTTCCCGGCCGTCGTCTGCTGATCTCTATAAACTCGACGTTTCTCTCGATACCGGCGGTGGTGGTGGGACTGACCTTTTTTATCCTGCTCTCGAGGCAGGGACCCCTGGGGGAGTGGAAACTGCTGTTCACCCAGACCGCGATGGTACTTGGCCAGATAACGCTCGCCTTTCCGATCCTGGTGGCGATGGGACATTCGGCACTGCAGGCCTCCGATATTCGTGCCTGGGAGACGGCCCGCACCCTGGGCGCGAATCCGCTGCGGGCGCTTTTCACCGTGATGCGCGAGGCACGTTTCGGACTGATGGCGGCACTCCTCGCCGCCTTCGGCCGCATCATCGCCGAAGTCGGTGCATCGATGATGCTCGGAGGCAATATCCTCCACTATACGCGCAATATACCCACCGCAATCGCTCTGGAATCGAGCAAGGGCGAATTCGCCCAGGGAATCGCCCTGGGTCTGGTATTATTGACCCTTGCATTCTCACTCAACGCCCTGCTGCAACATATTCAGGGCAAGGGGCAGCCGGCCACATGAGCGATCGGGCCATTCTCGATGTTTCCGTTCTCTCCAAGCGCTTTGCCAAAAGGGCGCTGCTGGACAGTGTCGACCTCTCCCTCAAACGGGGTGAGTGTGTTCTCCTGACCGGTGGCAACGGCGCCGGCAAGACCACCCTGTTGCGCATTCTGTCCGGTCTTGAAAAGCCGGACAGCTGCCGCATTTCCATCGCCACCGATACCCCCAGATCGTGGCGTCGCTGCAGGCATGATCTGCACAACCGGATTCTCTACCTGCACCAACACCCCTACATGTTCGATGGCTCGGTGAGATACAACCTCGGTTACGCCCTGCCCAGCGGCTTGAATAAACTACTGAAGCGGCGCCTGATCGACGCCGCCATCGAGTGGGCCGAGCTCGGCCGCCTCCATGACACGCCGGCCAAATCCCTCTCCGGCGGTGAGCGGCAACGGGTATCCCTGGCGCGGGCCAGGCTGAGAAACCCGCAGATCCTGCTCCTCGACGAACCCACCGCCAACCTTGATCAGGAGGCGCGGCAGCGCACCTTGGACCTGCTTAACTCCTTCAAAGAACAGGGTATTGCCCTGCTCCTCGCGAGCCACGATCCACTACACTTCTCTTCATTGATCGACCGCCATATCCATCTCTATGAGGGCCGCCTGATAGCGATCGAGGAAGAGAAGCTGATGTCGATACCATCGTCAAACAACGAGACCGCGCTCAGGAGTACGGCATGACCAAGTATACGAGCGTAACCGCAGTGATTCTCGCCGGCGGGCGCGGCCGCCGCATGGGCGGCGAGGACAAGGGCCTGATCGAATTGAACGGCGAACCACTGATTCAACACGTGATCACCTCGATAGTGCCCCAGGTCGGGCAGCTCCTGATCAACGCCAATCGCAACCGGGCGCGTTACGAAGCCTTCGGCTATCCGGTAGTCGCCGACTCCCTGCTCAACTATCAGGGTCCCCTGGCCGGTTTTATCGCCGCCCTGGAAGCCATCACCACGGAGGATATGCTCACCCTGCCCTGTGACGGTCCGCTGGTTCCCGCGGACATGGTCGAGCGCCTCTATCAGGCGCGCCAAACGGCCAATGCGGAGATCGCCGTGGCCCACGACGGCAAGCGCCTGCAGCCGGTTCACGCCCTGATTCCCAAGCGTCTGAGCGAGAGTCTTCACCACTACCTGGACGGGGGCGATCGCAAGATCGATCTCTGGTATGAACGTCATCGGGTCGCCTACGCCGACTTTTCCGATATCCCCAGAACCTTCATCAATATCAACACCCTCCAGGAACGGGACAACCTCCAGGGGAGTGCGGCATGATTGAGTTCCCCCTCCCGCTGCTGGGATTCAGCGCCTTCAGCGGCACCGGCAAGACCACCCTGCTGACCCGGCTGCTGCCGATCCTGAAACGGCGTGGGCTGCGGATTGCCGTGGTGAAGCATGCCAGCCACCTGTTCGAGATCGACCATCCGAGAAAAGACAGCTACGAACTGCGCAAGGCGGGAGCCAGCCAGATGCTGGTGAGCACCCGTGGGCGCATGGCATTGATTTCGGAGTCGGACGCCAGGCTTCCGGAACCCGGACTGGGGCAGATGCTCAGCTATCTCGACAGCAGTGAACTGGACCTGGTGCTGGTGGAGGGATTCAAGAATGAAGCGATCTATAAGATCGAACTCCATCGCCCCGCGCTGGGCAAACCCCTGCTGTGTCATACTGACCCATTCATCATAGCGGTAGCAACCGATGAACTAGTCCCCGCTATTCCCCGCAGCCTGTCGATCCTGAACCTCAACGATCCCCAGGCGATTACCGGTTTCATCCTTCAATATATGCAACGATACGGAGAGAACGGATTTCATGAGCAGCCAAGCCATCGGCTCCAGCGTCAGTTGTGCTGACCCGGAGGCACCCTCAACCCTAACCGTAGCCGCCGCCCGCGAGGCGATCCTTAAGAACATCACCCCGGTCCGGACTACCCTGAGACTGCCCCTGCGCGACGCCCTCAACGCGGTGCTGGCGGAGGAGATCATCTCGCCCATCGACGTGCCGGGCCATACCAACTCGGCAATGGACGGTTACGCTATCGCCGGCCGCGATCTCCCGGAAGGTGAGTACAAGGATTTCACCCTGATCGGTACCGCCATCGCCGGTGCCCCCTTCGACCGACCCTGCGGCAGCGGCGAGACCATTCGAATCATGACCGGCGCCCCCATACCGGCGGGTACCGACACCGTGGTGATGCAGGAGCAGATCCTGCTCATCGATGAGCGCCTGGTGCGCATCGCCAAGGGTCACCGCCCGGGACAAAACGTTCGCCAGGCGGGCGAGGATATCGCCAGGGAGAGTGTCGTGCTCCATCCCGGCAGGCGCTTGACCCCCGCGGATCTGGGGATACTCGCCTCCCTCGGTTTTGCCGAGGTCAGCGTCCGCAGGCGCCCCCGTGTCGCCTTCTTCTCGACCGGCGATGAACTGCGTTCCGTCGGTGAGCCCCTCGCCGCGGGCGAAGTCTACGACAGCAACCGGTACTCCCTCCACGGCATGTTACGCAAGGCGGATGTGGAGCTGCTTGATATGGGTGTGGTCGGGGACGAACCCGTTGCGCTCAAGGAGGCGTTCGACCGCGCCGCCGAGGCGGCTGACATCGTCGTCACTTCCGGCGGTGTCTCGGTGGGCGAGGCCGACTATACCAAAGCGATACTGCAACAGCTTGGGGAGATGCAGTTCTGGAAGATCGCGATGAAACCGGGAAGACCCCTGGCCTTCGGCAAGCTCGCCAACAGCCATTTCTTCGGCCTTCCCGGCAATCCGGTGGCGGTGATGGTCACCTTCTACCAGTTTGTGCTTCCCGCGCTCCACTATCTCGCCACGGGCACCCCGTACCAGCCCCTGATCCTAGAGGCAGAGAGTGGTCAAGTGATTCGCAAGAAGGCAGGCAGGTACGAGTTCGTTCGCGGCCTCATGCAACGCCAGGAGGACGGTTCCTACCGGGTGGAGCCGGTGGGCCGCCAGGGTTCCGGAATCCTCACCTCCATGAGCCGGGGCAACTGCTTTATTCTGCTGCCCGAGGATTGCGCCGGCGTGGAGAGTGGCGATAGGGTGACAGTACAGCCTTTCGACACCCTGGTGTGATCCAGGGCCTGTTAACACTAGGTGCTTCAACTATCCCTTTCCAAGCGATCGATCAAACGCACCACTATCTCCCAATCCTCGTCGGAGAGCTTGCCCTCCATGGCGGCACGCTCGATGCGGAGAATGACCTTCCTCGTCTTCGCAGACAGACGCTGCTGCATCTGATCGGCCTTCAGCAAAAGGGTCTTAAGCGCCTCGCTGTCGTTCTCGGCGACGCGATTATGATGATTTGTACGCTTAGGATGCGCATAACCCTGTTGCTGATGCTGCAGATCCATGTAGCCATCCGCAAGGTTGAGATTTTTTTCGATTCGCCGCGCCACTTCATCGCCCATGTTCCTGCGTTCGGTGACCATCTGGCTGACATGGGCAGGGACCAATCCCGCCTCTTCCGCAAATGCCCGTTGAGAACCGAAGCGTGCTATCTGCGCCAGCAGGTTAGCCTTTCGAATCGTCCTGATATTGACCATAACCGGATCATAGCAATTTGCTACGGCGAATAGGAAGTACAAACCGTCTGTTCAACCCGGCAGAGTGGCGCCTCGCCTCCGCCACGCCAAGCGGGGAGTCAGGAAATCACTCTGTATGCCGCGATACCGGCTCCCGGTAAACACGCGTGTTGAGGTCGATTCTGGCCCCGGAGAAGAATACCAGCCCATGAACACGACAACGATCCTCAGGAGCCGGACACCCTTCTACAGGTTGGACTCGACGCTATCGACCGCCTATTTACCCGCTGCGGCTAACGGTGGGATTTGATCAGGCATAGCACCCTGTAGCGCGGAAAACAGATCTATCCTCCTCTTCCCTGGCCAGTAGCGGGCAAAACCAGGCTTGCTCAATCAACCGTGCACTCTCACTGAGTAGCCTAAAATGAGACTCAGAATCCGGGATATGCCGTAAAGATAGTGCATTTCACACACTCATTTTCAACCAGAATACACATATCCATCTGATTTTCATGAATAATTTTACTGGCATGTCTCTTGTAGTATTGAACGGACACAATAATACCGAGGATGAGGAACGTGCCGATGAAAAGACAAATACTGTTGAGCTTCCTGCTACTGGGACTGTCTCTCACTCAGACGACCTTCGCAGGCCCACGCGTTGTCGTGAGTCTGCCTGCGATCCACTCTCTTGTTGCCAATATCATGCAGGGTGTGGGAGAGCCTAGACTCCTTCACGATCAAGATGACCACCTTGCGAACACCCTGGGTCCTTTTCAAAAAAGTGAAGTACTGACGGCGGATCTCATCATCTGGGTTGGCGCGGGACTGGAGGAGTCTCTTGCCGATATGCTGGAGAGCACCCCCCCACTGCACGACCGGACAATGACCCTATCAAACACGGTGCCTCTGCTGTTAAAGCGCAATTTTGATGGGATTGCGGCTTCACGAAAAGATTCACGAGATCTTAGATTCTGGCACGATCCGAAAATCGCCATGATGGCGGTCAGACAGATCACCCCCACGCTTGTCCGTCTTGATCCGGCTAATACCGAGCGCTATCTGGATAATGAGATCGAGCTACTGAAACGAATCAAGCAGATGTCGAAAGAGATTGCTTCACGGTTTTCTACACAGATTGCCATTCCTGAGCGTGTCGCAACTCAGTTCTCTCAGTACTTCACGAATCGGTTCGTTATCGTAACAAAGGACTCGAGCGAAGCAGAGGGTACAGCCATAAAGGTCTCTACCAACCCCGTGAAGCACACTTGCCGTCACTATCCTGAGCAGACACCGCAAACAGCCAACGCTACCAATTATTACTTCGAAGCCATGAAAAAAGAAGCCGACGGCATTCAAGCCTGCTCGGCACAATATACCCATGGCGAAGTTGCCAAGACCAGAGATCGAAGTAGCGTCTCTGGTTAGATCCGATAGATATCAGTAGAGAGAAAAGGCATGGATGCCGCTCAGCGGCCTGCTTCGGTTCAAGCTGGCAACATGACAGGGAAAGGCAACTGGGCAGCCGAATCTTCCACCTGGGTGGGACCGGGGAGTTGCCCGGCCTGGCCGTTCATCAGGGGATCTTGTTATAGGGGACCGGTTCAGCGGCCTGTCCCGCTTCCCGCGCGGGCTGCTTAAATGGGAAGTAGAAATAGCTGAGAAACCGGTTTTTCGAAATGATGATCTTACTCAGCAGCGGCAGGGTGACACTGAAGACAAAGGAGACGGCAGCAGTGAGCAGCAACCAGTCCGGGGATAGGAACTGATCCAGAAGCCATTGCATCTTTCGACCTAAAAAGTAGTGAAAAATTAGGATGAAGAGACTCGCGGATCCGAATGTCTTGAAAAATGCCTTGGCCCCTGGATAGCGGGAGAGATAGTAGGCACCCGAGATCACGAGATAGATACCGGACACGGCCGCGAGGGTCGCCAGTACCGGCTCCCGGTAAACACGCGTATTGAGATCGATTCTGGCCTCGGAGAAGAATACCACCAGGAAATAGATGCACCCCATCAACAGCAGCAGCGAGAATTGCGGGGTGAACGCCTTCACCTGCCGATGCAGAAAATGTCCGCTGAGGAAAAACGCCATGCTGATAAACATGAAATCGACACTCAACGGCATTCCCACCCAACTGGGTGTCTCATCGAACAGCGTGGGGGCGGCGCCACGAAACAGATTCATCGTGATCACGCCAAGCAGGATAAAACCGACGACGAGAGAGAAGCGAAACACAACGGATGTTCCATCCAGACGGAACCTGCGAACCAGAATGTAGCACGCCATGAACACCAACCACAGATGGGTCAAAAACCACATCGGCCTCCATCGAATCGTGAATCCTGTGCCGTAAAAGATGCCGAGTGCCTCCCTGAGAACACCTTCTCGTCCGATCAGGATCGTGGTCAGAAGCAGGAATATCAGGGTGGCGAAATAGGGTTTGAGCAGGGCATCGGTCTTATGGATGAAAAAATCACGGGGTGACCGCACGGTACTGAAAAACACACCCGACAGGAAAAAAAACAGCGGCATGCGAAACAGTCCCATGGCGTTATTGGCGTCCTGGAACAACGATGAGAGCTGGCTGTGATTGAAAGCCACAAGAAGAATACTGATGCCCTTGGCCACATCGACCAGGTCTACTCTTTTACCCATACCCCATCATCCATTATTAAGTCATGCAGACCTTC
The DNA here is from genome assembly GCA_003094535.1 of gamma proteobacterium symbiont of Ctena orbiculata. Classification (GTDB taxonomy): domain Bacteria; phylum Pseudomonadota; class Gammaproteobacteria; order Chromatiales; family Chromatiaceae; genus Thiodiazotropha. The sequence goes on from NATV01000084.1 coordinate 28,904, forward strand.
CACCCAGACTAGCCTCGAGAAAGCGTGGGTCGTCGCCAAGCATGTTTATTGTTATCTGCGCAAGTATAACGAAACCTGGATGACGAGCCAGCAACTGGCTTGAATTGAGTAAATAGATGATTATATAGCTTTTTGCTATAGATTTTTTCAGGAGCATCTTGCTACTTTCGCTCTCTGGCGCTACCATAATTCCGTCATGGATATGAAGACCTATATCGAAACGGAAGGCCGCGATGCAGCCAGGCGATTGGCATTCCGGGCGGGAACCAACTATGTCTACCTGACCCAGATCGCCTCCGGCTTTCGCAAACCCAGCGGAAGACTGGCGCTGCTGCTGGAGCACCACTCCAACGGAAAACTCACCCGACACGAACTCAGGCCGGACCTCTACCCGGAAGCCTGACCGCCGCAATCTCAGCCCGACTGCAATCGGCAGACTGCACACACCCGTGTCGAATCAATGGAATCAGCCTCATGTTTAAGGGATCAGGGAAGAAACCAGCTTCACTCACCGATGAGTTGCAGTACTACTGCCACGAGTTCAACGAATTCAACCAGCGCTGTGAAAGGATCTGCAAGGCCCTCGCGGAGATTGCCAATCAACACGAATCGATCAGCAGCTACTCTGTGCGCGGTATGCGGCACAACGCCACCTGGTTGAAGTACAGGATCAATGAGTTCAGTCGCCAGCTGCAGGCGCTCCATGAAAGGGCGCACAGGGAGGAGCGATAACAGCCAGCCGGTAGCTGCCCTGCCGGTCATCAGGATCGCGGGTTGCTGGAACTCACTGTGATAGACCCTCTATCGACTATGTTTTACTTGAATTTCACTTTATATAGATATATTCTTTATTTTATGCATAGTATTTTCACATTAAGCGGAAGATAAGCCATGAAAGTCAGTAAACAGGAGAAGGCGTTGACCCGTAAAAGGATCTTGCGGGCGGCTGCGGATGTCATCAGCGAAAAGGGCTACAAAACCGCCTCCATGCGTGAAATAGCCCGCCGCGCCGAGGTGGGGGACGCCACCATCTACAACTACTTCCCAACCAAGGAGAGCCTGCTCTACGGCTATTGCGAGGAGAAACAGCGAGACGTGGCGGAAGCGCTGACGCAGATCGAGACGTTCCACGAGTACAGCCTTCGGGAGCAGCTGCAGCAGCTGACCGAGACCGAATTGGCCCTCTGGCTGCCCGATCGCGAGTTCCTCACACAAGTCTTCACCCTGACCTTCTCCGCGCCGGTGGCGGGGGCCGTCAATCTGGCCGAGACCCGGCGCCTGTTCAACCGCATGGTGGAGGATATGATCGATGCCGCCATCGAGGCGGGAGAGATTCCCGATCAGCCTTACCGGGAGCTGTTGGCCCCCCTCTACTGGGACTACTTCACCGGCATTCTCGCCTATTGGCTGCATGACGACTCGCAGGATTTCGCCAACACCACACAGCTGGTCGACCGCAGCGTGGAGATCATCGCCACGGTGCTGCAGACGGCGATGATCGGCAAGGCCCTCGATCTCTTCTCGTTCCTCTTCCGCAGCCAGATCAGCCGCCATCTGGAGAAGCTGGGTGACTACACCGGGCCCTGGAAAAAGGCGAAACGGCGTTTCATGGAGGGGGAGAGTGTCTGACTCGATCCCCACGGGCAAACTGGCGCGCACCGGTATTGCCGGGGGCGCCCTGCTGAAGGCGGGGAGCAGGCAGCTTGGCCATGCCGCCAAGCGGCCCTTCCTCAGCGAGCCGGCGAGACGGGACCAGCGGCTGCAGCTCGATGACGATACCGCGAGGATTCTGTTCCAGGCCTTCTCCCGGCTTCGCGGCACCGCGCTGAAGATCGCGCAGATGTTGAGCATGGAGAGCAACCTGATGCCGGAATGGTTTCGCCGCGAGATGTCGAAGTCCTACCACCAGGTCCCTCCCCTGGGACGGCCGCTGGTCCGCAAACTGATCCTCCAGGAGTTCGGCAAAACCCCCGAGGCGCTCTTTGCCCGGTTCGAACCAGAGGCCTTTGCCGCCGCGAGCCTGGGGCAGGTCCACGCCGCCACCGGACAGGACGGCGAGGAGCTGGCGGTAAAGTTGCAATATCCGGGTATCGACGTCGCCATCGACAATGACCTGCAGCTGCTTCGCACCCTGATCAAGCCTACCCGTTATGCGAAACTGATGCTCTCCTCCGTCGACGAGATCGAACAACGCCTCCATGAAGAGGTGGACTACCACCAAGAGGCGGACAACACCGAGTGGTTCAGGCGCCAGCTGCAGCTGCCTGGTGTCAAGGTCCCCGCAATCCACAGAGACTACTCATCGAAACATGTTCTTGCCACCGAACACCTGCCGGGCCTCCACCTTGAGGCCTGGCTGGAGACTGATCCAACACAACAGGCGCGGGACCGCATCGGGCAACGACTCTATGATATTTTCGTCCACTCCTTCTATGGCCTGCATGCCCTGCATGCCGATCCCAATCCGGGCAACTATCTGTTCGCCGACGACGGCAACCTGGGATTGCTCGACTTCGGCTGTGTCCGCTACTACTCGGCGGATTTCGTCGAGCTGATACCTGTACTGCTGCGCGCCTACATGGAGCGGGATGCAAAAAAGGTGATCTCCGCCTATCGGCGTCTCGGCATGGTGGCCGAGATGGGAGAGGATGAACTTCAGGCTTTCTACGATGAAGTGCTGCAACCCTTCGGTGACTGGCTGACCAAACCCTTCAAGGCGGGGCGATTCAATTTCGCCAACCAGGGCACGTCATACACCGCCGAGGGGTGGGCGACATTCAGCCAGCTCGCCAAGGTTCGCAAGATCAACAATCTCGCCAACGAGTTCATCTATTTCGACCGTACCTTTTTCGGTCTCTATCAGCTATTCGAAAGGATGGGTGCATGCATCGATATGGAACATCAATGGTTGGTATGAACCGGCCCCTGATGTGGGGCGGCCTGCTGAGCCTGGCCGCCGCCCTGCTCCACATGGCAATCATCGTTGGCGGCCCCGCCTGGTACCGCTTTTTCGGCGCCGGTGAGGCGCTTGCCCGGCTGGCCGAGGAAGGGTCGCCGATTCCCGCTGCGATCACCGCCCTCATCGCCCTGATCCTGCTCACCTGGAGCCTCTATGCCTTCGCCGGCACAGGCCTGATCCGCCCCCTGCCCTGGCTCAAGCGGGTGTTGATAGCGATTACCGCTGTCTATCTACTGCGCGGCATGGCACTTTTGCCGACGGCACTTTTTATGCCGCAAGCTGTCGATAGCTTTCTCATCACGAGTTCACTGACCTGCCTGGCAATCGGCATGCTCCATCTCAGCGGTACTCGTCAGTTGATCTGGGAACTCTCATGAACGACAGCAGTAGCGGCACGGCCGCGGAAAACAATCCCTTCACCAATCACCAGCTTCCCTTGGGCGTACGCCTCTATCTCAATGCCGCGAGGATCGTGTTCCGGGTCACCGGCTGGTTGTCCCCCAGGCTTGCCGGCGTGCTGGCACTGCGCCTGTTCATGACACCACCCAGCTTTCCGATACCGCGACGGGAACTGAAGTTGAGGGAAAAGGCCGATGTTAAGGTGCTGGAGATCGATGGCGAGAAGATCGCGGTGCGATCCTGGGGCAAGGGTCCCACGGTGCTGCTCTGCCACGGCTGGGGCGGACGCGGCACCCAGTTCTATGCCCTGATCGAGGCCCTGGCGGAGGCGGGCTATCGCGCCGTCGCCTTCGACGCCCCCGCCCACGGCGACTCGTCGGGTAAACGTACCAACATGCTGAAGGTTACCCGGACCATTGCCGGCATCAGGGAGAGGGAACAGCCGATCCGTGCCGTGGTCGGTCACTCCTTCGGCTGCGGCACCGCCCTGCTGGCCATCGACCGCTACCGCCTGCCCTCGGACAAGGTGATCCTCTTCAGCTGCTTTACCGACACCCTGTGGATCGCGGAGCAGTTCGCCATGGCCTTCTCGATCAAAGAACCGGTGCTCAAAGCCATGCGCCGGGAGGCGAAGCGGCGCTATGCCGATCAGTTCGACAAACCCTGGGACTGGATGGATCTGTCACCGGTGAATACCATAAAAAAAGTGACCGGCGACCTGCTGTTGATCCATGACAAGCACGACACCGAAGTCCCCTACCGACATGCGCTGAAGCTCAAGGAGTTAGCTCCGGAGATTCAACTGTTGACCACCGAACGGCTGGGACATAAGAAAATACTCAAGAACAGGGCGTGTATCGATGCCTGCATTACACACATAAGCAGCGAATGAATCGCATTCACCTACTGATTACATTATACGAGATATGAGGTAGCGAAATGAATTACCTGGAGCGCGCGCTAAGCATATTGTTGGTTGCATACTTCGCAGTCTCTGCGATCGGCTGTTCCGCTGAAGAAAACAGCAGCCGAAAGGCCCAAGGTGACGCCGGCGTCTTTCAAGGGTACAGGGACAGCATGGATAAAGCCGAAAATGTCGAGCGGGTAATCATGCAGGCTGACAAGAACAGAAGAGAAGAGATGGAAAAAAACTACTAGCGTATGTAGAAGCTGCCCTAACGGGCAAGCTTCGTGATATTGTGGATCAGCGTATCAAGGGCCTTCTCGGCCCGCTTCCTCATAATCGCGGGTGTCACGTAGAGATGGATAGGGAGTTGGATCAACGGTATGCCGACACCCAAGCCTAGAGCCAGCAGCAGGGGCCATTTCTCCTCGAAGAGGAGCGCAAAAGGGATCCCCATACCGAGCCCGAGGAGAATCGCCAAGCCTACAAGCAGCCTAGTGATAAACCTCTTTGCCTTCTCAATGCCATCGAAGCCGGCACTGACATTGAGTCGCCCCTCCGAGATGGAAAACCTGATGGGTGAGGCGCCGTACATAGCGTTTCCAGACTGAGTTCTAACGAATCCACCCTCATGTTCGGCGCTAATGGCTGATTCCGAGATATCCGTTATCTTGTAGCCTGACTGGACGAACATCGCCTGGGCCATCTCGATGGCCTTCCCCGGCGCACCTGTAAATATTTCGCTTCTCTCATAGGCCATGACGAAGGCTTACTATCTCGGTTGAATCAATGCCATGAGAGACAGATTACTGTATGGCATAAAGTTGTCATGCGTCGTAGGAATAACCTTAGCCAGCGACATTCACGTACATGCCTGTAATGGTGTTCATGGAATCCATGATACGGTCGGTGGTGGCAAATACAGTGACCGGTAGGCCGCCTTCCTCAACATCCATGAAAAATGGGCGGATAACCCGCCACAGACGGGTAACGCTGATGAGTTTCGCAGTGATATCGGGTGAATTGATTTTTTCGCTTTTCAGGACAACCATGGCCGATTCAAACTCATTGACTGCTTGCCTAAGCTGATTGACTGAATCCTGATCCTTGAACCCTAATTGATAGGCGATATAGTACTTGGCAATACGTTGAGAGAGCATGCGCTGCCTGCCGGAGATATTGACGACCTTCGGTTTTCCCAGTTTGGAGAGCGCCTCGATCTTGACCACCACATCCTGGCTGACCTCCAAAATAGTCTCACTCAGATCGAGCACCATGGCGGCATTATTCTTATCGTATGGCAAAGCGACCAGCTTGGCATAATCATCGATTGCAATATCCAGAAAAGCCAGAACTTTTTGTACGTCCTGACTCTTTATTTCAGCTTTTAGTTCAGCATGATTCTTTTTGAATTCGATAATACTGCTTTGCAGTTGTTGCTTTGCCTTGTCGCGTCTCACGTGTCCGCCTAGAAAAAAATAGGCCTTGGCGATTCTTTGCGAGAGCATACGCTGTTTGCCTGCCTTGTTTACCGCCTGGGCAAGATCGATTTCAGCTGCATAGGTGGGAAACGAGAGGTAGAATAATAAGCTCAAGCAGAGGCTTAATAGATATCTTGTGGTCTTCATAACGTTTTTCCTGATACTTCCTGGAAAAGTGATCTCACCTCTTGCTCATCTGTTGTGAAAGCGCTATTCATATCGAATGGGATATGATCGTCGGCGAACAAAGCAATTGAAGGGGTACACTTACTCCTACGTTTAGGAATCTGCCCTAGGCAATGGCTACAGGACAGATTGTTTTTTAACTCCTACAAGCCCGGAACCCAAATAAAACGCATCTATTAATACCTTTTTTTAGTATGGATATAGAGCGGCATCGTATGGCAAAGATTTAATCCATTAATTCTTAAGGATGTTTCATAGATTAAAATTTTCGCCTTTACCGGCTTCCACAGCCTTTCGATTGAAAAGTCGAAAATCCCCTTCTCGCCTATCTCACACTCATCAATTGTTACATTACCGTAACCTTTGCATACATCCCGGTGACCTCGTTCATATCGATTAAGAGTTTCTCCGTAGTGCGTGCAACCACGGAGGGAAGATACCGACCCTTATCCATTATTTTTGTCAGTTGGAAGAAGCGCCACTGTTTATTCACCTGGCCGAGAACCTCGTTGATCTCAACCGTATTCAAGGATGAGTCGTTCAGTTCCGATAATGCCAGGGAAAATTCAAGTTCCGCCTTGTTGAATTCATGATGAAATCGCGGATCTTCCACCCCCCAAGAGAGCAGCAGATAGTATTTCGCCATGCGCTGAGACAGCATTCGCTGTCGTCCGGAAATATCGACAATATGCGCCTTTTCCGTTCCGGCCTCCTGCACCAGCGCCTGCACGACTTGCTGACTGGCTTGAAGCAATTCCTCGCTCAATCCGTTCAACTTGACTGCGTTTTCTTTGTTGACAACCCCATCAGCCACACGTCTGTAACGTTTCCATACAGTCTCTGCATCGGTTAAGGCTTGCTTTGTAGATACAGATCTTGCAAAAGACTTTAAGTTGTTCAACTGTTTTTGATAGAGTCTAATTGCTGAATTCAATTGCTCCCTTGGATTGGCAAACAAAATCTGCTGGCCGATCTGGGCGAATGCCTTAACCATCCTTTGACTTAACATGCGCTGGCGTCCCGCCTGATTAATGGCTTCTCCATAATCCTGAATGGGTTCCGCATTGCTGCCCAGT
>NATV01000085.1 GCA_003094535.1 gamma proteobacterium symbiont of Ctena orbiculata
ACAAGCCCCAGATGGGCCATCGCCTTGGTGAGTGCGGCCAACACGGCAAAATGTCCGCAGCCGGGACACCAGACAGGTTTGATACCCGATTTATAGTCTTTCGCCTTTAAAGCCGGTACCGGCATATTCCGTACTCCTCATGGCAGGGGCTTCGATAAGACTAGCCTGGTTTTTACATTAACTCACCCGCTAATCTGCGAGTGCCCTGATAATCCGACCCGGCCTGAGAGGCAAGGGGCCTGGCTGTGCCAGGGACTCGGCCTGCTTAGGCAGGATAGCCTGAGCATGCAGGTAGTGGAACAACTGGCCACCGTGATTCTGTTCCACCACGAGTACCCTCTCTGCTCCCTCAAGGAGCTGGCTCAGTTTCTGCCGTTGTAACGGGGCAAGCAGGCGCAGTGCTATGGTCCTGATCGCCCTGCCCTGTTGCCTCAGCAGGCGCGCCACCTCCTTGACCACACCCGCCGTCGATCCCCAGGTGATGATGCAATCACCCCCGTCACCCTCGATCTCCGCCCAATCATCGCCGTATTCGAACCGCTCAAGCTTGAGTAGGCGCTTGTTGAGCTGCTCGCGATGATCGCTCGCCATGCTCGAGGGTGTGCCGTGTTCATTGTGCTCGAGCCCGTCAGCCGTATACATGCCGCCCGGGGTGCCCGGCAGGGTCACAGGCGATATGTTGTCCGCAGTGATGCGGTAGCGCATGAAGTCGGCATCGGGTTCGGTCTCAATGGCGCGTTTCCAGGGCATGGAGTTGGCCGCGGGCGCCTCGATAATCGCCTGAGACTGACCGAGGGACTGGTCCGACAGCACGAGAGCGACCGTCTGCAGATGTTCTGCCAGTTGCACCGCCCATTGGGTGGTGAATACGCAATCACGTATGGAGAGGGGGGCGAACACCAGATGGGGGGCGTCGCCATGCAGTCCGTAGAGTGCGATATCGAGATCGGCTTGCTCTGACTTGGTGGGGATGCCGGTGGAGGGTCCACCGCGCATGACATTGACCACGGTGACCGGGGTTTCGCTGACCAGCGCCAATCCCAAGCCCTCAACCATCAGACTCAAGCCGGGGCCCGAGGTGGCGGTGAGCGAGGGCACACCTCCAAACGAAGCCCCGATAATCATGTTGATGGAAGCCAGCTCATCTTCTGCCTGCAGCAGTGAACCGCCCAGTTTTTCCAGTCGCGGCGCCAACCACTCGAGCATTTCGCTTGCCGGCGTTATCGGATAGGCAGCGACGAATTTTACCCCGCCGCGCAGGGCGCCGACCCCGCAGGCCTGGTTACCGGTTATGCTCCAGACCTTGTGCTTGTCCACCAACGGCAACGGCGGATTCACAGGATGCCGATCGTGGTTATAGCCGAGACTCATGGCCCGCAACGCGGACTCAACCACCTGCTCACCCTTGCTCTGCAGTACCCCTTTGACACTCGCCTCCATGGCCTCGAGCGGGAAGCCGCAAACCATCGCCATCGCCCCCAATGCAACCATATTGATACGCCCCTCCGGGAGACCGGAGGCAAAAACCTTGAAGGGAACCTCCCTGATTTCGGCACCGTTGCTGCGTAGTTGCACGGGCACCTCGCCAGCCGCCGGGTCACAGATGATCAGACTCTTCTCAGAGAGCGGGATTTCATCGGCAAAACGTTCTATATTCAACCAGTCGAGTGCCACCAGAAGATCATAGCAGTCCCCCATGCACTCCACGGGATCGGTGCTGAAGCGTACCATTGCAGCCGATTCACCACCCCGTATCTGAGGTCCCGCCGATCGCGTCATCAATCCTTGGTATCCGCAATGTGCGGCAGCCTCCAGGACGATCCGCCCCGCGGTAACCGCACCGCTGCCTCCAGAACCCGTAATCGCTACCGAAAAACTGCCAGTCGTTTGCGAAGCCTTATTGTCGTTATTCATTAATTATCAACACTTCGATGCGCCGATTGCTCTTGCGTCCCCGTTCAGTCTCATTATTGGCCACCGGCCGGGATTCGCCATAGCCTATGGCGGTCAGATAGCTCCGATCAATGTCGCCAACCTTTTCCAGAAATGACGCCACTGTTTCCGCCCGACGCTGAGAAAGTTGCAGATTGACCTCCGCGCCACCCACGGAATCGGTATGTCCGGAGACAACGACATCCGGATTAGGAAATGACTTTATTGCGGTCACTATCTTGTCAAGCAAGGCGAAGTTCTCCGATTGGATTTCGACCCCACCGCTGGGAAAATTGAACGCCCGCAGTTCAAGCAGGACATTGTGTCCCTGCCTGTAGACGTTGGCCTCATCCGAAGTGAAGAGATCCTGGATCTTGTCGAAGCGCGCTTGTGCTTCGCGGTTTTCACGCTCCACTGTCTCAAGCCGGCTCTGCAGATCCATCCTGGTCGCCAACTCCGCCTGCTGCAGCTCGGCATAATTGACCAACTTGTCGCGCAGTACGGTGACCACCTGGTGGTTGGACTGATCAAAGGGCAACTCCTCGCCGGTGGGTTCATTGATCAGGCTAATCTGTTTTTGATACCAGAGAATAATATCCTCCATGGTGTATTCGCGCCGTTTGAAGTCCTTGATCATCTCGGTGATCTCGACACTGCGCTGCGCCAGCTTGCTGGCCTGCAGGGCATGGCTTTTGGCTTTCTCTCTCTGTGTCCGGTTGGTCTCCAAAACCGCGATCGAGAGGGCCAGCTCCTCGTGGGCGCGTTTTAGCGTCTTCGGGGCGAAGTCATCCGCTTCGCTTTCGGTGGCCTGAGCAATATCGTACCGGGCGTTTTCGGTGGCATCCTGTTTCAGCGCTTCCAGCTCGATGTCCGAATAACCCTGCAGCAGCTCGGGCCGCCACTTCTTGGCATCTTCGATATCACCCTGTTCGACCTGGTTCGAGGCTTTACGCAGTTTTTCATCGAGGAGAGAGAAGCGTTCCTTCAACATGGTGTCGGCAGCCGCGGCGATTGCCAGCTGACGGGCTTCCAGTACCTCTCGCATGAGCCGCTTGGAGAGCGTGGCATCCGCCTCCGCTTTATCCAGGATCTTGTTCAACTCGATGATCGCCAGCGCCACCTGGCCATCGTTTCGATTCTGGCCAAAAGCGATCGCTTCCGCGAGTTTTGCTTCGGCGGCGGCAAATCCCACTGGGGCAAGATCGAACAGATCATTCACCCTGTCTTCGTTCAGGCGCGATTGGAAAATAGCAATCTGATCATACTCTTCGAGGACTTGAGATTTTGATAGGGTAGGAGTCGTGGCACACCCAGAATAGAACAAACTCATTAAAATGAGAGACAACAACCTCAGCCTTATCGCCATAGCTCACTCCTCAGAAAAGGCGCATCGTTTTCACAGTCGCCCGCCACCGGCTGCCTGCCATGCCATTGATAGTCTACCAGAATTCCGCCAGCCATAGCCGCGCGCGAAGGGTAAGCGGGAGGGTATAACCGACACTTGAGAATTTGACCCTGCCATCGCGGCCGATGATATAGCTGGTCGGAACACCGCTAACCTGCCAGGCAGCCGCCAGTTTACCATCGGGATCATTGATCACGGGTATCTGCAGCAAATTTTGCCCAAGGAACTCTGTGACCTCACTCTCACTTCCCGACTGCATAGCGACAGAAACCACTGGATAATCCTTCGACAAGGATGCGATTCCCCCCGATTCAAGCCTGCACACAGGGCACCAACTAGCCCAAAAGTGGACCAACAGCGGCCGCTCCCCCTGGTGATGCAGATCAAATCTTTCGCCGCCCAGGATTTGACCGGAGAGCGCTGGTGCACGGCCATCGACCAGATCACGGGTCTGCCAGAGATGAATCAGCAGCAAAGCAACCAGAATAGAGACAACACTCAAGGCGCGGGATGCCAACCGCTTGCGGGGCCTGTCCTGTCTGTTTTTCTCAGCAGACATGGTCTCGGACCATACCCTCAACAGGGCTCATACATCGACTCAAACTCCTTCCCGCTGACCGCATAACCATCCAATCCCGCTTCATCGTTGTATACGATATAGTCTCCGGCAGAGTAGTGTGTCTCTCCCTCGATGGTCTGGATGACACCATCGCTTTCAGCGACTTCCGCCCAGACTTTGGCGGTCTTGATATAGCGGCCGGGGCTGACCTCGGTATAGGTGTTGGCGAAGGTCTCCGCATCCACCGTATAGATATCCCCCCCATTATCGATTAACCAATCTCTCGGTTTGCACCGCTGCACTCCACCCCATTTCCGATAGCTGAATCCATCGGTATCAAGATCGAGCCTGATCGCGGATACGCCGGTGCCAGCTCTCTTTTTGTATCTCTTTTTTCTATTCATGCGGGGTAGCTCATCAACCAAGGACCAGGGTGGCTGGCCGCCGTTTACCATACATCGATTGAAAATTGAATACCAACACCATGCAAGCGATTTCATCCGCCACTGACATCGGAATCGGGTTACACCTTATCACCTATGGCAGTGCAGTTTTTGCCGCTGCATTTCGCGTTCTCTATGCAATCCGTTTTATCTGCTGCGTTCGCGGGCAAGGGAGTTCAGACGCCAATCGTAATCGAGGAATGAAATATCGATTTCATCCCGGCGAAGACGTTGCACGTCTTCAACTGACAAACCGATTTGTTGGCCGTATTGCGCAATAAAATCAGCCAGCGAACGGTAACCTCTCCATCCCCGTTCAAAATCGTCTCGATACCACTTGAATATGGAAGAGATCTCGAGTCGGTTATCGGTAAAACGGTTGCGTGTCCTGTCTGCAAGAAACAACTCGGTCTGTTCAGTCAGCTGCATCTCAAGCCGCTCGCCCGTATAGGCCTCCGCGCGTAATGCCGGGCAGCCAATACTGGCGCAGTTGACGGCAAAATGAATCCTCGGTTCGTCATATTCTCCCTGCTTGCGGATCATTCCGTGTTCAATGTCATCGAGGGAGATTTTTTCCCCAAACAGCTGAACAAAATCCTTCTTCCAGGGAGAGCTGAAAAAACTCCCCAATTCCTTGATCGAGGTAAGCCGCGGATAAGCGGTTAATATCAACTCCACTGTCCAGGCATTGTACGCATTGATTAAAAAAGCCAGTTTTTCGGCTGCCGGCCAGGTCTCAAACGACACTTTGTCGACCGCCGCCAATGAAGCCAGGTATCGCTTCAAGCGCACACGGTCCTCATTCAAGCCCCGATAGTCCACTGCGGTCGTAACACCGTTCCTTTGCGGCACAACATGCTGTTGCAGCAAACTATTCCAAACTGTGTGATCGAAGGCGGATGCATCCGTTACCGAAATAAATATCAAGCTGAAGACCACGACCGGTAAGACCCTGCTCATTGCCTCATTTAACCTCGCGCCTGAATCAGTAATATCTAATCCCCCCGAAGATGCCTGCGGACACTTTTTAGTCACTCATCTTGAGTATAAAGTTCGCCTAGCCACACAAGGCATTGAAAGGCGGGCTTTGGCATTTCGAGCCGGTTCAGGACCATGCCGCCTGCCGGCAAGTGAGAGCCTGTTACATTTAATGATGGATCGAGCGATGGATTAAACCTAGGCAGTTTTCTGCATACTCGTCAATGGTTGCCGCCGGTAGCTTATATTTCCACGGCTTCAGGTAGCGCTCCTGGACCATTGTCAACACCATGGTAGCGATGAACTCAGCCGGATAGCCCCGTTCAGGTTTTTCCTGCAGCCGTGAAATCAATCGCTCAATCTCAGTGACCTGGGAACGCTCAAGGTTCTTTGAGTCTTTCTGGTGTTCCTGGGGCAGGCTGCGGGTTTCGAAATAGAGAAAATAGAACCAGGGTTGCAGCAGCAGAGATGAGTAGAGGTAGCCCTTGATCAAGACCTCCAAGGCAACGGCCGGATCCGGCTCGGCTTTCGCCGTCTCGACGATATCCTCGCACACCAGGGTTACCGCATCCTTGACGATGATCGCGATATTATCCTTGTTGGTGATGGTCAGGTAGACCCCGCCCATGCTCAAGCCGGTCTCGGCAAGAAGATCCCTCAGGGACATCGCCTGAAATCCGATCTTCGGCACCAGCTTAAAGGTGGCACGGAAGATCTTTTTCAGGTTCCTGACCGCGAACTTCTCTCTTCTGATACCTATAAGCTCCTGATTGCGCTTGAAAAGCAATGAATAGAGCCGGTCTTCGTCATAGGCGAAGCCCTTTTTGAAGTCGGCAAATGTCAGCGCCCTCAAAGGGACGCACTCATCGGTCATGGAAGCCAATGCAGGTCGTCCGCTGGAAATAGTACTTGACAGAAAATTGTAGCATAACTAGTTTATAATAAAAAACGAACGCTCGCTCTTTTTTTGGGTCTAAACCACTACCCCCTGTTTTCATCAGTTTCTGGCGGGAGAAGTCAAATGATGACCAACATAGTCTTAGCCGCAATCGCCATCGTCACGCTGCTGGCACTCGCCTATCGCGGCAGCGGGATCACCGCGGCGACCCTGTCCACAGCCATTCTGACCGCGGCCTCTGCCCTGTTGACCGGCTTCGGTCCCCTGACCGTGCTGCTGGCCGCCCTGTTTATCGTCTGCCTGCTGTTTGCAATCCCCTCCCTGCGCCGACAGCTCCTGTCCAAGCCCACCCTCTCCCTCATGAAGCGCTTGTTGCCGCCGCTTTCGGAAACCGAAAAAGAGGCGATCGATGCCGGCAATGTCTGGTGGGATGGTGAACTCTTCAGCGGAAAACCGGATTGGCAGCAATTGCTCTCCGGCACCAGACCGAGCATCAGTGACGAGGAGCAGGCATTCATCGACGGCCCTGTTACCGAACTCTGCCGCATGGTCGATAAGTGGCAGATCAACCATCAATTGAATCGATTGCCGGTGTCCATTGTCAACTATGTTCGCGACAACGGTTTTCTCGGCATGATCATCCCAAAACGCTATGGGGGGCTGGAATTCTCGCCGGTTGCACAATCTGAAATCCTGCTGCGCCTGAGCAATACCGGCAGCGGGGTCAGCTATCTGGTAGGCGTGCCCAACTCCCTCGGCCCCGGCGAACTGCTGATCAAGTACGGCACCGATGCGCAGAAGGAGTACTATCTGCCCCGCCTTGCCAGCGGTAAGGAGATCCCCTGCTTTGCCCTCACCGGCCCCACCGCCGGTTCGGATGCCACCTCGATACCCGATACCGGCAGGGTATGCATGGGTGAATGGGAGGGGGAAGAGGTGATCGGGATGCGCCTCAACTTCTCCAAGCGCTATATCACCCTTTCATCCATCGCCACCCTGGTCGGGCTTGCATTCAGACTCAAGGATCCGGATGGACTGATCGGCGATATCAAGGATTACGGCATCACCTGCGCGCTGATTCCGCGCGACTCGAAAGGGTTGCAGATCGGGCGGCGCCACCTGCCCGTGGGCGATGTTTTCCTCAATGGCCCCCTGCAGGGCAAGGATGTCTTCGTACCGTTGAGCTTCATCATCGGCGGTCCGGAAATGGCCGGCAAGGGCTGGCGCATGCTGGTCAACTGTCTCTCCGTGGGACGCGCCGTGACCCTGCCTACGACAGCCGTGGCAGTGAGCAAGCGCTCCCTACTCGGCACCAGTGCCTATGCCAGTCTGCGACAACAGTTTGGCGTCTCGATTGCCCAATTCGAGGGTATTCAGAAACCACTCGCCCGCATCGCGGGTCTAAGCTATATCATCGACGCGGCGCGTCAGCAGACCATTCAGTCAATCGTGGAGGGTAACAAACCGAGTGTCCCCTCGGCGATATTGAAGTACCACACCACGGAAATGGCCAGGCAGTGCGTCATCGATGCCATGGATATCCATGCCGGTAAAGCCGTCGTCAAGGGACCGAAGAATTACATCGCCGATATGTATGAGTCGATGCCTGTGGCCATCACCGTGGAGGGTGCGAACATCCTCACCCGCAACCTGATGATCTTCGGTCAGGGTGCCACCCGGTCGCATCCCTATGTAATGCAGGAGATGAGTTTGGCCCACGCCGGGGAGAGCCCCGAGACAGTCGCCAAATTCGATGCCATCCTGGCTGCCCATATGGGTAACACGGTCAGCAATTTTGCCCGTATGCTGGTGATGGGTCTCGGCCTCTCCCGCGAGGCTGCGGTGACAGAGAAACAGCATCTGCTTCCCTACTACCGGCATTTCAATCGGCTCAGCAGTCTGTTTGCCGTGATTACCGATGTGGCCCTGCTCAATCTGAACGCGAGACTGAAATTCAGGGAGATGCTCTCGGCCCGCCTGGGCGACCTGTTGAGCATGCTGTTTCTCGGCAGCATGGTGATCAAGCAGCACGAAGAGAGTCGACAGGCGGATGAAGAGTGGCCGGTGGCCCAGTGGGCCCTCGACCATCTGCTCCATCAGTATCAGGTAGCCTTCGACCAGTTGATGGAGAATTGGCCCAACCGGTTCGTACCCCTGGTAATGAAGCGGCTTGCCTTCCCGGTTGGGAGACGGTTCAACGCGCCGAAAGACAGTTTGGAGAAGGCGATCGTCGAACTGGTCACCGTGGACAGCGCAACCAGAACCGGGCTGACCAGCGGCCTCTACATGGAGGCGGGAGCGAACAATCCCCTGGCCGAGGTGAACCAGGTCTTTCTCGAGAGCCTTCTCCTGCAACCGATCCTGAAACGGCTCAAGAGTGCAGTACGCGCGGGAGAGTTGTCCATGCCCGAGGATGGCGACCTCGCCGGCGCGGCCCTGAGCGCCGCCCTGGTCACCGAACACGAGGCCGAGCAGCTGCGGCGCTTCGACCGTCACCTGATGGCAGTCATCCATGTCGATGACTTCGACGAGTCGGAACTGGTGGGCACGCCGTATCATGAACATGACGACCGAAAACAGATCACTGGGTGAAAAGACCCCCGGAAAGGGATAGGTAGCGGAGGAGAGAGACCAATGAATTCAACTGCTCAAATGAGTGTGCAGGAAGTAAGTAAACCGGCTATCGGCATACCCGTCTTCGGGCAGGTCGCCGTGCTCGGCGCCGGCGTGATGGGGGCGCAGATAGCCGCCCACTTCGCCAATGCCGGCATACCGGCCCTGCTGTTCGACCTGCCCAAGGAGGGTAAGGACAAAAGCGCTATCGCCAAACAGGCGATCAAGGCGCTTGCAAAGCAGAAACCAGAGCCTTTGGCCATCGCCCGCTACGCCTCGAGAATCACCCCCTGCAACTATGACGATGACCTGGAAAAGCTCTCAGCCTGCGACCTGGTGATCGAGGCGATCGCGGAAAGAATGGAGTGGAAGGGCGATCTCTATCAAAAGATCGCCCCCCACCTCAATCCCGAGGCGGTTCTTGCCAGCAATACCTCCGGCCTCTCCATCACCGAGCTGGCCGCGGGACTTCCCGCCGATCTGCGCAGGCGTTTTCTCGGCATCCATTTTTTCAATCCGCCGCGCTATATGCCGCTGGTCGAGTTGATCGCCCAAGCCGAGACTTCACCTGCGGTGACAGACAGCATCGAGAGCTTTTGCGTAGCCACCCTCGGCAAGGGGATCGTCAGGGCCAGGGACACGGTCAATTTCATCGCCAACCGGCTGGGACTCTTCTCCATGATGGCGGCCATCCATCACGCGGAGCGGCTCGCGCTCAATTTCGAGACCGTCGACACATTGACAGGAAAATCGATTGGCCGGCCAAAAAGCGCGACCCTGCGAACGGCAGACCTGGTAGGGCTTGATACCATGCGCCATGTATTGAACAACACCGCAGAAAGCCTCAAGGGTGATCCATGGGCATCGGTTTACAGCATACCCGGCTGGCTCGACACCCTGGTTGAAAACGGTGCCCTTGGCGCCAAGACCAAGGCGGGTGTCTATAAAAAACAGGAGGGTGAAATCCTGGTCTATGAACCTGCCGACAGCAGTTACCGCAAAAGCAGAGTCAAGATACCGGGCAAGGTTGAAAAGGTCCTGAAGGACTACAAGAATCCCCATCGCCTGGCAAAGCTTCGCGAGATCAAGGACCCCCACGCGGAATTCGTCTGGTGCATACAGCGTGATGTCTTTCACTATGCGGCCTATCTGCTCGATACCATCGCCGACAACGCCAGGGAGGTCGATATGGCGATCCGTTGGGGATTCGGCTGGAAACAGGGTCCCTTCGAGATCTGGCAGCAGGCCGGATGGCAAGCCATCGCCGAATTGATCCAAGAGGACATCGAGAACGGCAGGACGATCGCCAGCGAACCCCTGCCGACATGGGTCAGGGAGATCGACGGGGCACACACCCCCCAGGGATCCTGGTCGCCCAGCGATAACGCCTATCACCCCCGATCGAGGCTCGAGGTCTATAAGCGTCAGCGCGACCCAGAACTACTGGTCGGCGAACAGCCTGAACGCCGGGAGGTGCTGTTCGAAAACGATGCCGCACGCTTCTGGCTCAGCGATGGGGATGTCGGGGTGCTGAGCTTCAAGACCAAGATGCATACCATCGACAACGCGGTGCTCGACAGCCTCAACCAGGCCGCCGAACTGGCTGAAAAGCAGCTGGCGGGGATGGTGATCTGGCATCCGGATGAGCCCTTTAGCGCGGGGGCCGACCTGAAGTCGTTCATGCCGGTTGCGTTGAAGAGCATCCTGCCGGGAAATACCGCCCTCGACGACCTGCTGCAGAAGTTTCAGCAGAGCTGTATCCGCATGCGCAAATCCAACATTCCGGTGGTCGCCGCGGTTCAGGGGTTGGCCCTCGGCGGTGGTTGTGAGCTGATGATGCAGTGCGACCGCGTGGTTGCCGCCCATGAAAGCTACATCGGCCTGGTCGAGGTGGGTGTGGGACTGATCCCCGCGGGCAGCGGCTGCATGGAGTTGGCCCGGCGCGCCTCGATCAAGGCGGCGGGCGGCGACAGTTTCGAAGCCCTGAAGGATATTTTCGAGACTGTTGCCATGGGCAAGGTGGCCACCAGTGCCATACAGGCCAAGGCCTTCGGTTATCTGCGCGAGAGCGACATTGTGGTGATGAACCGCCATGAACTGCTGCATGCCGCCATTGCCCAGGTGCGGGCGCTCGGCGCCGCCAACTACCGCCCGCCCATCGAGACACCGATCCGCGCAGGCGGGCGCGCCGCCATTGCCAATTTCAAGGCGGCGATGACCAACATGCATGCCGGCGGTTTTATCTCCGACTACGACATGAAGATCGGTAACTTCGTCGCCGAGGCGCTTTGCGGCGGCGCGGTCGACGCGGGCACCGAGCTCCCGGAGAGCTGGTATCTGCGCTATGAGCGGGAGGGCTTCCGCTCGCTGTTGAAAAATACTAAGACACACGCCCGGGTGAAACATATGCTCGATACCGGCAAGCCCCTGCGCAACTGAACGAGGAGAAGAGTATGAGTGAACAGGCCTATATCGTTGCAGCAAGGCGGACCCCCGTCGGCAAAGCGCCTCGTGGCGTATTCCGCCAGACCCGTCCGGACGATCTCCTCACCCATGTCATCCAGGGTGTGGTCAGCGACAGCGGCGGACTGCAGGGCGAACAGATCGACGATGTGATCATCGGTTGCGCCATGCCCGAGGCCGAGCAGGGTCTCAACGTGGCCCGCATCGCCACCCTGCTTGCCGGACTGCCGGACAGCGTACCCGGTGTCACGATCAACCGCTTCTGCTCCTCCGGCCTGCAGAGCATCGCCATGGCGGCGGACAGAATCCGCCTCGGCGAGGCCGACATCGTCATCGCCGGCGGTGTCGAAAGTATGAGCATGGTACCGATGATGGGCAACAAGGTGGCGATGAATCCGGCGGTGTTCGAGGATGAGAATGTGGCGATTGCCTATGGCATGGGGGTCACCGCGGAAAAGGTGGCGGAGCGCTGGAAGGTCAGCCGCGAGGATCAGGACGCCTTCGCCCAGCGAAGCCATCAACGGGCATTGGCCGCCATCAGCGCCGGCCATTTCGACAAGGAGATACTGCCCTACACGGTGCAACAGCACCTGCCCGACGGGGGAAACGCGATACGGCTGGTAGAAAAACTGGTAGCCACCGACGAGGGACCGAGAGCCGACTCGAGCCTCGAGGGACTGGCCAAGTTGCGTCCGGTATTTGCCGCCAAGGGGAGTGTAACCGCGGGCAACAGTTCGCAAATGAGTGACGGTGCAGGCGCCGTGGTGGTGATGAGCGAGCGCAAGATGCGGGCCTTGAATCTGGAACCCCTGGCGCGCTTCGCAGGATACAGTGTCGCCGGCGTGCCCGCGGAGATCATGGGCATTGGGCCCAAGGAGGCGATTCCCAAGCTGGAGAGGCAGACGGGGATCAAGCTCGATGAAATCGCCTGGATCGAACTCAACGAGGCCTTCGCCGCGCAGAGCCTGGCGGTAATGCGGGAGATGGATATGGATCCGCAAAAGGTCAATCCCCTCGGCGGCGCCATCGCCCTGGGACATCCGCTGGGAGCGACCGGCGCGATTCGCACCGCCACCCTGCTCCACGGTCTGCAGCGAACCGATGAGCGTTACGGCATGGTGACCATGTGTATCGGCACCGGAATGGGTGCCGCCGGGCTGTTCGAGCGTTGTTAAAAGATCCTTATCGGGTATGCTTTTTGAAGGAGTAAACTGCATGAGTGGTGAAACTGTGGCCGCACCAGGCACTACACCCGAAGAGCGTGTGGTGACCCTTTGGAGACGCTTCGGAAACAACGCCGTCGGTAGGCGCATCTACAGCCTGCTGTTCGGACGCATGGTGCCCTATACCGGTACCATCCGCCCGCAGATCGAGGAGATCTCTCCCGGCCGGGCCAAGGTTATCCTGCAGGACAGGGGCGCAGTGCGTAACCATCTCAACTCGATTCACGCCATCGCCCTGGCGAATCTCGGTGAACTGGCGAGCGGTCTGGCGCTGATCGCGGCGATGCCGAAATCGGCCAAGGGTATAGTCACCCGCCTCGAGATCGACTACCTGAAAAAGGCCCGCGGCACCCTGACCGCCATCGGCGAGGCGGAGGTGCCGGAAGCGATCAACGAACCCACCAGCCTCGAGGCCCGAGCGACGATCTGGAACCGTGACGGAGAGAGCGTCGCAACCCTCAGCGTGCACTGGCTGCTGAGTCCCAGGGAGCCGGCGTGAACCCTGATTCCCCGCTGGAAACCCGGTTCACCAGGGAGGCCGGGGTTCGGGTGCCATTGATATGCGGACCGATGTATCCCTGCTCCAATCCCGAACTGGTTGCCGCCGCATCCGAGGCCGGCGGCATCGGCATCATCCAGCCGGTCTCCATGACCTTCGTCCACGGCCACGATTTTCGCCAAGGGATCAAACTGATCAAAAGCCTCACCGATAAACCGGTCGGCATGAATGCCCTGATCGAAAAATCCTCCAGGAAATATCACGACCGGATGGTGGAGTGGGTCTCCATCGCCCTCGACGAAGGTGTGCGTTTCTTCATCACCTCGCTGGGCAATCCCCGCTGGGTGGTCGACCGCGTCAAGGCCTACGACGGCATCGTCTACCACGATGTCACCGAGCGCAAATGGGCATTGAAGGGGCTCGACGGCGGGATCGACGGCCTGATCGCCGTCAACAACCGCGCCGGCGGACACGCCGGCCCCCACTCCCAACTGCAACTGTTGGATCAACTCGGCGACCTCGAGGTACCGCTGATCTGTGCCGGCGGTATCGGCAACGAGAAGCAGTTCGCCGAGGCGATCGAGCAGGGCTACGCAGGCTGCCAGCTGGGCACACGCTTCATCGCCACCAGGGAGTGCAGCGCGGCGATGCCCTACAAACAGGCCATCCTCGATGCCGGGGAGAGCGATATCGTGCTCAGCAATCGCATCACCGGGGTCCCGGTTTCGATCATCAAGACACCCTATATCGAAAAGATCGGCACCAAGGCGGGGGCGTTCGCCCGCTGGATGTTGCAGGGGAGTAAAACCAAGCACTGGATGCGCATGTTCTATACCCTCCGCTCCGCTTTTCAATTACGAAAATCTTCCCTCGACGAAAAGGGTGAGACGGAATTCTGGCAGGCGGGTAAGAGCGTTGCGGGTATTCAACAGATCGAGCCTGTTGCCACTATTATCAGTAGATATGAAACTGCCCTGCAGGAATTCAATAGTTAACCGCAATCAAGCATAGATTTTTCTTTAAAGCAGCTGTTTAAATTACCACTTAAGCTGGCTACGCCGACCCACCGCGGAATCCTACGCTTCATTCGAATGATCTAGCTGATACATGCACTCCCATGATTGTGTGAGGGAATGAATATAAAGTGGTAATTCTAAGCAGAATACCTATAGATAGGGCTCGCCTTTAGACTTATCAATTCCCGGAAATTTCCTACTAGACGAGTATCCTATGCAGCGTTCTTATGATTTCTTTTTACCGAACCTCCATAAACCGATCAATGCAGAAGAAAAAAGCAGGGCGGCGCCTGGTACAGGTACTGGCGAAGGAGTGACTCGGAAATTTAGATCACATCCTGACGGACAGGATGATAAGGGAGATGCACTAGAATGAAAAAGTTGACCGCCCAGGTAAGCATCACTGAGTCCATTATAAACCACACCCACTTTGTAACTGGAACCGGTTGTAACTGTTGCAGTATAGGTATCCCCAATAGTCAAATCTGTACCGGAAAAATTAAAATCGATAAATTGTGGTGTGTCATACGTACCTGGAAGTACAGCCGGCAGGGTTTGCGCAACCGAGTTCACTACATTCCCACCGAATCCTGCACCTTCGTATAGAGTCATTGTTACGGGAAGATTTGCCAACGTAGGATTCATATCACTGAACGCAAACGCAATAGATCCTAATCGTAGATCTTCTGCTATAAAACTCTGTCCTATTGGATCATATGCTGCAATTGCAAGGTCGAACTGACCAGAGTTTTGGATAATAGTTGCTGCTTCGGCTGTGCTTATAAGCCCCACAAACAGTACTGATGCGGCAAATAACTCTGAGTGACATTTCTTATTCAATGTATATCTCCCTAATAACCACTAACGTCCTACTTATCGAAATCCCGAGTCTTTAATCGTCATGCTTGATTCAAAAATTCTAAGACTTCCCTAAGTACCCCAGCCCTGTAATGCAACAAACACACCAAAAACTATATATATTTTATATACAATTAGTTAGGATGAAGTAATACTATTTTTAAACATGTACTGTAAAATTTATCGACACCTGAACTATATGGCCTCTCAATGCTTACAAGAGATGATATATAACAACCGCATCTCTTTCTGAATTCATGCTTAGTAAGGATACACCACCAGCTACACTCGTTACTTCACTAGTGCATGGTAAGAAAGCCACAATCAATGGCTAGGGCGATTTCGCGTTGGATGTTGCAAGGCTAAAAATGCCAAACACGGTATGCGTATGCCGACCCCTGTGCTTCGCCTTCCTCTGATTCTCACGATCCACCCTGTGAATCCATGCCCCGCCCCAATACTCACCCAAGTGAATGCATTCCCACGCTGGAGCGTAGGAACGAAGCCACATGGAGATGAAGTCAATGTGTATTGAAGACATCCCGCCAGAAAAAACCCCGGTAATAGTACCGGGGTTTATTATCAGCAATGCCCGCCACAGTGGCGGGCTTTGTATGTAGCAAAATAAGTTACTTGATCGACTGATAGTAGTCGATCAGGATCTGCGCCACCTCGGGGCGGGAGAACTCCTTGGGCGGGGCGATGCCCTGGCCCAGCATCTCGCGCACCTTGGTGCCGGAGAGGAGGACGAAGTCCTCTTTCTCGTGATCCGGAGCCTCGCACATCATCACCACCTTGTTCAGCTTCTTTGACCAGGCGGTGTGGTCGGCCTTGAAGATCTGGATCTCCAGGGCGCCGGCCGGGACCTCGTCATCGAAGATGGTCTGGGCATCGAAGGCGCCGTAGTAGTCGCCCACCCCGGCATGATCCCGGCCGATGATGAAGTGGGTGGCGCCCATGTTCTGACGGAAGTAGGCATGGAGCACCGCCTCCCGGGGACCGGCGTAGAGCATGTCGAAACCGTAGCCGGTCACCATGGCGCTGTTGGGCGGGAAATAGAGCTCCACCATCTTGCGGATCGCCGCGTCGCGAACCGGTGCGGGGATATCGCCGGGTTTCAGCTTACCCAACAGCATGTGGATGACCAGGCCGTCGCAGCCGAGCCGATCCATCGCCATGTGACAAAGCTCCTCATGGGCCAGGTGCATCGGATTGCGGGTCTGGAAGGCGACGATCTTGCTCCAGCCGCGCTCCTTGATCTCATTGCGGATCTCCACCGCGGTACGGAAGGTATCGGGAAAGTCGATCTGGAAATAGGAGAAGTTCAACACCTGGATCGGTCCGGAAAGGGCGATCTGCCCCTGGCTGTTGAACGCGGCCACACCCGGATGTTCGCTGTCGCTGGTGCGATAGACCTTATCGGTCATTATCGCCATCTGCTCGTCGCTGACCTCTTCGATGTTCTCGATATCCATGATCGCCAGCACCGGATTGCCCTCGACATTGGGGTCTCGCAGTGCGACACGCTTGGCATCGCCGATCTCATCCGTACTCTTGAGCAGGCAGAGCACGGGTACCGGGAAGAAGCTGCCATCGGTCAGGGTCATCTTTTCCGCTGCGCCCATGGCATCGGCGACAGTCATGAAGCCTGTCAGCGGATTGAAGTAGCCTGCCCCCATCATCACCGCGTTACCGGCGGCCTGAGAACTGATCACCACCGAGGGCAGGGATTCAGCCTCGTGTGAGAGCTTGTGGTGGGTATCGGGATCGTAGACAAACAAAGGTTGTAGTTCCGAGGAACCGACTGGGTTGATCATGACGTTTCGTCTCCTTCGTTGATCGCTTAATCAAATTGACCGGCCCAGTCAGAAACTACCAAGCCTGCCCTATGCCTTCGCTATGAGTCAGTTATCACATCCACCTTTTCACGAACCTTAGGCGGAGTATCAAAAAAGTCTATAACTAACTGTTTTTATTGGTTAATTTTGTGATATTTAAAGTAAAGTGTATTTCAAACAGGCAATACACTACCACAACGAGGAGTTATCCAACCCAATGAATTTTTTATGTGCTCAGCAAAATATCTGCTCCATCTTGTGCGTTACGGCCTCAGAGCCCTATTCCGGATTACCGCTGAGCAGATCGGCAAGACCACTGCTGCGTCGCATGGAGTGGGTTATTGCCGCATCGAAGAGCGCATCCTCCCCGATCAGGGTGAATCGCTTTTTCGATCGGGTGACCGCTGTGTAGATCAACTCGCGGCATAGGATCGGGCTCCTCTGATCGGGAAGTTGCAGGACGACTTCCTGGAACTCGGAGCCCTGACTCTTGTGGACCGTTACCGCGAAGACCGTTTCACAATAGGGCAGCCTCGATGGCGAGACCCAACGAATCTCATCGCCACTGCCTTGGAAGGCTACAGCCAATTCGTTCTTGACTTCCGGATGGGGCAGGACGATGCCGGTCTCACCGTTATAGAGATTGAGTTGATAGTCATTGCGCGACAGCATCACCGGACGACCCGGATACCACTCGCTGTGATTCGAAATCTGTCCCTGCCGAATCAGCTCCCGGGTTATGGCATTGTTCATTGCATGGACACCCGTGGGCCCCTCGCGAAGCACACAAAGCAGGCGAAACTCGTACAGCAGGGTAAACAACGAGGCCACAGGCGCCCCGGCCCTGACCGCCTCGAACAGGCGGGCAAAACGATTCGCAACCAGCTTGGCCAGGTCGCCAGCGGCATCCAGCCTGCCCAGTTCCTCACCTCCACCGTCGAGCAGCTTCCGCGCCTGATGAGTATCGCCCCGGTTGACGGCCCTGGCCAGCTGCCCGAGCGGACTCTGCGGATCGAAACGGTAACTATGCTTCAGCTCGACGACACTATTCTTCAATCCACTGCCGGTCCCCTCCCCCGCCGCCACCGCTTGCTGCGTGATCAGGCTCAGTTGACGGGCGAATTCAGCATCCGGTCCGTTGCAGCCGGCACACAGATCCCCCATCACCGATCCCGCCTCCACCGAGGCGAGTTGATCCCGATCTCCCAACAGCACCAGACGCGCGGAGTGCGGCAAGGCATCCAGGAGCTTGGCCATCAGGGCCAGATCGACCATCGATGCCTCGTCCACGATCACTACATCGAGCAACAGTGGATTATCGCGATGGTGGCGAAAACCTGTACCCGAGCGGTTCATCCCGAGCAGGCGGTGGAGGGTTGATGCCTGTTCCGGTATCGACGCCAGCTGCTCGGTGGAGAGGGATAGGGATGCCTTGGCCTGCTGAATTGCCTGCTGCAGGCGCGCGGCCGCCATCCCCGTGGGCGCGGCCAATGCAATCCGCAGCGCCTCTCCCCCGGCTTGCTGGCGCAGCAACGCCAGGAGGCGAAGCACGGTTGTGGTTTTGCCTGTCCCCGGCCCCCCGGAGATAATGGTGAGAGGTCTGAGGCTTGCCGTGGCAACGGCAAGCTTCTGCCAATCGATAGCGTCCCTGTTATCTGCTGGAAATAGCCTTGCCAAGGCTTCTTTCCCGGCCTCCGGGTCAATCTGCCGATCGGGATCTTCCGCGCGTTGCAGGAGTGCGTTCCCCAAGCGCTGCTCATAGGCCCAGTAGCGATGCAGGTAGAGCCGGTTCCTCTGGTCCAGAATCAGGGGTTGCCAGTCACCTGGCCTGCCGATGATCCCGCTCGCCAGCAACCCATCGCGCCACGCCTCAAGCCCGGGGGCCTGAACCTGGATCTCCTCTTCATCGAAGAGCACACGCCCTGCAACCTGGTTGAGATCGAGGCAGACGTGACCTTCGCCGGTGGCCCGGCTGGTGAGCGCAACCGCCAGGGCGAGGGATGGCGAAGCCGCCTCCTTGGCCTCAGTCAGCAGATACTCGGCAAGATGCAGGTCGAGATCGTTGAGCAGGCTCAACCGATGAAGCGAACGCAGCAGACGGTCAGGACGAGCCATCGCTGTGCGCCTCTATCATTCGGTCCAGGGCCTCGATAAACGCCTCCGAGGGTCGTTCCGCGACCACACCCAGACGAGCGCCGCTCTGGGGTTGCATGCCACGCAGAAACAGATAGTAGACCCCGCCGAAGTGGCGCTCATAAGCGTAGCCGGGCAGGCGCAGCTTGAGATAACGATGCAACGCCAGGGTGTAGAGCAGGTATTGCAGGGTGTAGCGATGCTCCACCATCGCCGTCCGCAATGCCTGGGGATGGTAGTCGGCGTAGCTGTTGCCCAGCCAGTTCGACTTGTAGTCGGCGAGGTAGAAACAGCCATCCGCCTCGAAGACCAGATCGATATAGCCCTTTACATAGCCATCCACCACACCCGCGCGGAGGGATGCCAGGCCATCTATCAGTCCGTCAACCCCGGCAAAGCGGTGCTCCTCCGCGAGCGCCAGCATCGTCTTGGTTCGCAATGAACGGGCGGGAAAATAGAACGCCATCTCGTTCAGCCGCTGTTCTCCTGAGATCCGGCTCAGGGTCAATCCCGCGCCGTTGAGCGGCGTCTCCAGGATCTTGTTCATCCACTCTGCAACCAGGGTCGTCCAGCGGGTATCGATGGCGTGCAGAAGCAGCTGCTGCTCCACCAGTGCCTCTGACTCCTTACCGCCGCCGCGAGTGAAATCGAGCTCCTCGAGAATCGCATGCAGGCAACTGCCTGGTCTGGAGCCTCGTGGAAAGCCATGCACGCTGAAACCCTCCAGCTGATCCTGCATTCGATCGCGAAGTGCCGAGGAGGCGTCATGATCGGGCCTGTCCTCATGCTGTCCCGCCACCAACGAGGAGAAACTGGCGACGTTCCCGACAGCGGAGATGGTCGTCGTAAAACGTCTCGCCGGCTGCAGTTCATGGGGTAAGGGCAAGGCGAGTTGCGCCACCTCCTTGTCACGGGGCAGGGGCGTGATATCGATTGCACCACCGGCGGCGCGTCCCAATGCCTGCAGTACCTCTGCATCCTGCCCGGGATCCAGCTGCTTGGCACGCTTCCGCCAGGTCGCCAAGTCTTGCGTGGAATCGGCGTCACTGCTGTTGCGCAACAACCAGCCGAGGGCCGAATGCCTGCTCTGTTTCATCCATCCCCAGGCCAGATAGCAGCGATAACGGGGGCGGGTCAGGGCAACGTAGAGCAGGCGCAGACTCTCTGCGAACTCCTCCTCGTGAAAGTAATCCCGGTTGTCAAGAAACTGATCCGATCCGAGCTCGAGCACCGCTGCATAGTCATCCAATGGATCGTGAAACAGGTATGGCCTGTCATCGGCCTTGGGTTCGCTCTCATCCCAAGGATAGGGACAGAAGACTATCTCATATTCCAATCCCTTGCTGTGGTGGAGGGTATCGATCTTTACCAGTTGACCGTCACTCTCCAGGCGCAGCAGACGCTCATCATCCTGTGATGTGGACTGGCATTGATGAAAAAACCATTTCGACAATCCCTCCATCCCGGGGTGAGCCGTGGTGTCGTGTTGATGCAGCAGTTCCAAGAGGTGGTAGAAGTTGGTCAGGCGACGTTCACCGTCGGCGAACTCGAGCAGCCGGTTCTCTATATCCATCTCCATCACCAGCGCCTTGATCATGGCGATGAATCCGTCATCCCGCCAGCTGCGATGATAGTCGAAAAACCGCTTGAAAAGCCTGTTCTGGGATCCATCCTCGCGGTTCAGTTCATCGATTGCGGCACCATCCCAACCCAGCATGGGTGTCGCCAGCGCGGCGCGTACCAGCGGACCGCGATGGGGCTCCAGCAGGGCAATCAGCAGGCGCTGCAAATGCTCCGCCTCGCGCGTCCAGTAGATGCTCTGCTGACTGCTGTGTACCGCAGCAATACCGTGGACTCTCAGGGCCTGTGCAATTCGGGATGCCTGCTCGTGCGTGCGCACCAGGACGGCGATATCGCTGCCGCAGAGCTGTCGCTCGCCAATCCGTGCCCGATTTTGCGATCCCAGGGTCAAGAGACGGGCGATCTCGGCGGCCGTGGCATCGGCAACGGCTTGGCGAATGGCTTCCACCCCCGCCTGATCGTCGAATGCGATCCGCCAGATCTGCAACGGCGCATCCGGCTCGTTATCGAGAACCAGGGGGTCCATCTCCCGATCTGCGGCCGCCACCGGGTCGAAGCCGATACGCGGCTCGTAGAAGGGTCGATGGGCGCGTCCGAAGAGCGTGTTGACGGCGCGCACCAGCCCAGGGGTTGAACGCCAATTGATATCCAGGCTGTGGTGTTTGGCGCCTGTCTCCTCCCTGGCACGCAGGTAGGCGAAGAGGTCGGCGCCGCGAAAACTGTAGATTGCCTGTTTCGGATCGCCGACAAGAAAAACCGGTTGCCGACTATCGTGGTATATCCGGCTCAGGATTGCATATTGGATCGGATCGGTATCCTGAAACTCATCCACCAGCGCCGCGGGATAGCGTCTGCGCAGCAGCGCCGCGAGATGGCCACTGCCCGCTCCCTGCAAGGCGGAGTGGAGCTGCAGCAAGAGATCGTCATAGGACCACTCCCCCGCCTCACCCTGGCGTCTCGGCAGTTCTCGAAGCAGGTAGTCATAGAACGACCCTTGAAGAGCGACCATAGCCTTGTCCAAGGCATTGGCACACCCTTCGGCAGACCGCAGATAACGGGCAAACAGCGGGAAAAATGGGTGCTGAGGTGCAGACATGCCAGGCTTTGCAGCCGCTTCGATGCTCTCCGGGACAAATCGCTCAGCCTTGTCGAAGGGCCTCTCGAAGGGTGTGGCCTGCAGCCACTGATCCATCTTCGCACCCCAACCCTCAAGCCATGCCTTGCGATAGAGATTCCCCCGCATCACCTGGTTGTCGCTTAACAGTGCAAGAATGGTGTCGCGCTCATCCTGCCATAACGCCAGAACTTCGGACTGGAGTTCAATCGCCTGCTGCTCCAGCAGCGCAATACCTTGCGGCCAGTCACAGCCCCTGACCTTCAGGTAGGGCTTACCCAGTGCCGGACGCATGCGCTGCAGCAGTGTCTCGGGTCTATCAATCCAGAGACGAAGGGCCTGCAGAAGGCGATCGGGCAGGCGGTTGATTTCGCGCCGCCAGAAGTCGTCCGCGATCTGCAGCAGACGATCGGACTGATCGGGAACCAGGGTGGTATTGAATCCCTGCCCGGTCTCGAACGCCTGTTCGCTCAGCACCCGCTGACAGAAACCATGGATGGTGAAGATCGCCGCCCGGTCGAAATTGGCGATGGCCAAGTCGATCTGATGGCGCGCCCGCTCTCTATCCACAAGCTTGTCGTGGATCGCCTGCAGCAGGAGATCAGCACTCCCGGCGCCGTCAAAATGGGACCTGGCCTCGAGTAGACGCTGGCGTATCCGGGTCTTCAGCTCCGCCGTCGCCGCCTTGGTGTAGGTCACCACCAGGATCTGTTCCGGACCATACCCCTGCTCCAGCAGCAGACGCAGATAGAGGCTGGTCAGGGTGTGGGTCTTTCCGGTTCCGGCGCTCGCCTCCACCAGATTGAAGCCCTGGAGGGCAACCGCATCGATCTGCATGCTCATTCTCGCCACTCCAGGTGATCCATAAGCGGTTGCAGGATTTCGTTGCTGGTTTCGAAAAAGCGCTCATCGAGGAGCGGCCTGTCCGGCCAGAAGAGACGATGGTAGGGTCTGTCCACGTCGCCTCCCTGATAGCGATTGCCCAACCAACGCTGTTGCGCGGCGCCGACCGCCCTCTCCTCGTCACCCTTGTCCAGGCGCTCCCGGTAGATCCAGGCTGTCGCCGGGAAGAATGCCAGTGGGGCATCCAGGCCCCGGCGATAGTGGTGAATCAGATTCTCGAGGTGCGGCCTGGCCAGATCGACAGGCCTGAACTCTCCGCTCCGCTCTCCCTCAAGCAGCCGGGTCCGAACCGCCACTCCGGGCGGCTTGAGAAGATTCAAAAGCAGGTGTCGAATCCAATGCCTGAGCAGCAGATAGGGGTAGAGGCGATCGGTAGTGTAGACCAGCAGGCCACCAGGGTTGACCCCATACAAGTGGCCGACGAGACGCAGATCGTCAAATTCGAGATCGATCTCCAACGGCTGCAGCGCATCGCCCTGGTCGAATGCCTGAATACGCTTGACCAGGGCACTGGCTCGACGCTCCATCTGACTGAATATCTGCTCACCGACTCTGCCATGGGGGAGGTGCCCACGCGCCCGTAAGCGTTGCAAAAAGGCCTCCGCTGTCCCACCCGACAGCAGTCCCTCCACCAAATCCTGCTCCAGCCCCGTCTGCTCGAAGCGATCGAGGATGAACCGCTCGCGCTCCTCGGGCAGCTCTTCTCCCTGATGGAGATCGAGATCGAGGCGAATCTCGGCAAGGCCGCGCAGTGGATTGGTGAAGAAATGGAGAAACCGCTGCAGGTCGATTTCACTCTCCCCCTCGATCTCGGGCAGCGAAGCCTTCACCAGGGGGAGATCAGTGCGCGTTCCGCTGCCCACCCATGACGCCGCCTCTCTCATCTCCGCTGAATAGCTGAAGAGCGGGCTGTCAGAGAGAAAATAGTCCCGCGAGAAGGGCTGCAGCGGATGGTCGAAGCTGATCCGTTGCAACCCCGACTCACCCACCATCAGTCGCAGGGTGTCGCTCAGCTCATCCACCACCACCGAGGGTGGTATCGGTGCATTGTCTCGCTGGCCCCGTCCGACGTAGCTGATCAGCAGGCGATCCCGGGCGGAGATCAAGGTTTCGAGGAAGAGGTAGCGATCGTCTGTCCTTCTTGATCGGTCCCCCGGGCGAAAGTCGCGGGACAGTAGATCGAATCCCATTTCCGGCTGCTGGCGCGGGAAGGCATCACCATTCATGCCGATCAGCGCAATGACACGAAATGGCAGGCTGCGCATCGGTGCGAGGGCGCAAAAATTGACACCGCCGCCGAGAAAGCCCCGCTCCTGGGAAATGGTCAACAGCTCCCGTAGCCTGTGCCTGATCAAATTGAATGAAATCTTTTGCTGGACACCCGCCTCATGGATCTCCTGAACCAGGGTATGCATCGTCTCCCTGATCGACTCGAGTTGCTGTTCACTCTCCTCATCGGAAAAAAAGAACTGCTCGGTAAGCGCGATCAGAAATGTCAGCCAGGCCTGGGGTGATCGGTCGACGGATAGCCGCTCCTCGAGGGCGAATACGGCATCACAGAAGGCGAGCAAGCCACCGAGCCATTGCGTCTCGGAACCCTCCACGGCATCCAATGGATAGGTTTGATGCCACAGCTGTTCGGCATCCGCCGGCATGGCATATCCCAACATGAGCTGATGCAGCCCTGCCTGCCAGGTATTGCCCTGTTCGCAAGGCAGGCCGAGGGATTGCTTGCTCTCTCCGTCGCGACCCCAGTGGACAGCGGCCAACTTCAGCCACTGAGTCAACTGTTCCAGCCCCACCTCGTCCAATCCAAAACGTTGACGCACGGCCGGATATTCCAACAGATTGAGCAGCGCGCCGACTGGATAGCGGGTTTCCTTAAGCTGCAATATTTCAAGCAGCGCGGTTGCCAGCGGCATACTCTGTAAAAGATCCGTGCCGCTGATCCTGAAGGGTATCTTCGGTCGGCTCCCCGGTGATGAGAAGTGCGCTTTGATTAAAGGCGCATAGCGGTCGATATCGGGGCTCATTACCAGGATGTCCGATGCAGTCAGGTGCGGAACCTCATCCAACATCGCCAGCAGCTGATCGTAGAGCACCTCCACCTCGCGCATTGGACTGTGACAGCGGTGAATGGTGATGGAGCTGTCCGCCATGGGTTCCGATTGCGGAGATTCCAGGGTTAATAGCTGATCCTGTAACCGGTGTAGCAGCTGGCTGTCCGCATTATGATGGAACAACGCTTCGCCTCCCGGGTCCAGCTCGTTGATGGCGGCAAAGAAGTCACGCCCTTGACGCCCCATTGTGGCAAGCAGCGGATGGCCGACCTCCAGGTAGAGCTCGGCATCGCCGGAGCCCAACGAGAGTTGCGCCTGCTCGGCGGGGGAGACGATATCCGCCCAGTGTGCCTCGCAGGGATTGAGCAGGAACAGATGCACCTCGGTCAGCGGGGAGATCTTTCGAATTATCTCGAGATAGCCCGGTGAGAGGGTGGGAACACCGAAGATAAAGAGCCTTGGGGGCAGAACTGCCTGGAATCTCTCCTCAGATACCCGGTTCAACTCAAGCTGCAGGCCTACCCAGTGCACCCCATCCTCAGCGGCGAGGCGACGCCAAAGATCGGCCTGCCACCCGTCGCCCGGGGTCGCAGCCTCTCCTCGCTGCCACTTTACAATCCAGTCGGGCCGGTAGAGCAGATAACGATCGAAGATCCTCGCCAGCTGTTGTGCAAGTTGAAAACGCTTCACCTCGTCGGCGCCAAGCAGATAGTCGCTGAGCTGCGGCTGCAAGCGGTCTGCATCAAGGCCCTGCAACTGGATGTGGATGCGCCATGCCAACCGTTTAGGCTGATAACGATCGCACGCCGACACCTCCGGCAGCAGGGTATGGAAAAGCCCCCAAATAAAGGTCGCGGGCAAGGGAAAGACCAGGTTGGCGCAAATGCCCAGATGGTCGGCGAGCCGCAGGGAGAGCCAGCGTGACATGCCTGGATGCTGAACGATCACCTGCTCCTGCCGCAACGGCTCACCCAAGGGTTCTGCGATCAACGCGGCCAGACGTGCCGCTAGCATTTCAAGCCGGTTTGATTGATAGAGCCTCAACATGAGGCCCTATTCTAACCCGATTACGGCTCAATCATTGAGCCCGGGCGGAAAATCGAGTTGGTGCCGCTTGGATACAGCACCCGGCATCGGGGTAATGGCGAGTATCAATGGGGCTGGCTTTGAACAGGCCTCACTTTCGGCCCTAACACCACATCCATGACCTCCATGACCTTGCGCGGGGTCTCTTCCAGGAGGGACGCCAGTCGTTCGGGGGTTAGGCCTGTCTGACTCCAGATCACGGGATCGACAAGCACAATGGCCTCTTCCCACTCCATACCACCGATTTCGGCATTGGCCAGTGATGAAGCGAGATAAAGCAGGGAGGTCTCCAGTTGAAACACCTTGGTCGCCATAGGACGATGGTGGTAGGCAACGACGGTAACGATGCTCTCTGGCAACTTCCACTTTCTCAACAGTGCCTCACCGACATCCATATGGGTGAAACCGAGGATATCATTCTCTGCATCCGCCAGCAGGGCATCGTCGCCGCCGGTGATCAACAGAATGTCTCTTGCCGCCTGCGGCATCTTCAGATAGATCGCAAGCCGGCCAATGTCGTGCAACACCCCCATCACAAACAGCCGCTCGCTATGCAGTACATTACAGCGCTTGGCCAGTTCGCCCGCGATCACCCCGGTGGTGATCGAATAGCGCCAATACTCGGCCATATCCACCAGATCACCTGGTATTCCCGTAAAAATTCGTGCCGCAGTGGTTGCCATTACGAGATTTCGCAGTTCATTGGTACCCACCACGGTCACCGCCCTGGAAATCGTCTCCACTGGTGCCTCGAAGTTGAAAAAAGCACTGTTCACAAGGCGCAGCAGACGGGCCGACAGATCGGTATCCTGGGAAATAATCTCCCCCAGGGTTGCCGCGGAGTAGTTCGGTGCGTCGATCAGACGATTCACCTTGACGCAGACATCAGGCAGCGAAACCAGGTTTTCAATCTCGATCACAAGTTGTTGAGGAGTCATGGGTTTAACCTCAGCGGACGACATACAACATCCCTATTGGTATGGTTATAATTTACTGATTTGTAAAGATTATTGGGATACCCTTTAATGCTTATAAATCAGCCGCCATGCAGGCTTGTATCCGGCGTAAGCTATGGTATACACCCATCTGTAGCGGCATTTGTCCCTAAATCTTGATTCCCGCCAAGCGAATAAGGAGTGGTAGGTATGCCTTTCTTCATTTTCAAAGTATCTGCTGACAACAGCCTGGAGTATCTCGACGAAGAGGATAAGTACAGACCAGCCAAGGAGAAGGTGAAAAAGCTGCGGGCAGAACAGACCCAGGATGACGGCACCAGCTATCGAATGGTATTCGCCAACAGCGTGGGTCAGGGCGAGCTTCTGCTTTCGCCGACGGAATCCACGGATAAAGTCATTGGCGACGATTGAGCCGGCGATTGCGGGATTCCATGCCACAGCTACCGATCCCGGGGTTGTAAAGAATTGTCAAAAACAACCGCTACTTATAGTCATACGTACGACATTAGATTATTCATCTTAGTCATTGTTCGTGCTACTCTTTACCTAATGTGATTAAACATATTCAGAAAAACAACATTTTAGCGCTGTCACATCATCCCGGAAAACGCCACTGATTCATTGAAGGACTCGTAAAACGTGTCAATACAGGACAGAAGAAACAAATACCAGAGCCAGTTTCAGCCGGTGCTGAATCGCTGTAAGGATACGGTGATTGTTTACATTAACGCCCTTTTAACTGAACTTTTCAACAACTCGGACAAGGCACTCACCAGCTTTGCCCAAAAGGCTGAAACCAACGAAATTCAAAATCGCTTTTTCGAGGCAATGGCGATGATCCGCAACAGGCATGGCCTGGTAGAGCATGAATTTCGAGAACTGCTCAGCGAAGGTTTCGACAAGTTCTGGCAGGACCAGCCCGATATCGATACCTTTTCCAGCCGCGAAGACGACACCGAACTGGAGCTCGTCGATCACGAATCGATGGATGTGACAACAGCCCTTGAAAACATGATCAGCCGCACGGTCGGACATCATCGCGCCCAACTCTATGCGTTGGGCCAGCGTCTGAGTGTGGTGAGCGGCGGACGCAGCGTTAAACATAAGCAGATACCTTCAGGTCCCCACCATCTGGCCCATGCCTTCAGCGAGGCCGTGGACGCCTTGGGCCTGGAAGCCCGGATCAAGGTTATTATCCTTGCCCTGTTTGATAAATATGTACTCAAGCAGCTGGGATCGATCTACGATGACTTCAACACCAGTCTCAAAGAGGCCGGTGTTCTGCCCCACTTGCGCCCTGCAATCCAGAAATCGCCCGACAGAGGTGGTACAGAGAGCGGGGACGAGGAGCAATCGGAACCACAGCAGGAACAGACTCAGGAAGAGTTGGGAGAAGAGCTGTTCGGTTCGATTCTGGACATGATGGCCAGCAGGCGGCGCACCTCTCCCGAGAAGCGCGCCGCCAAGGAAGCCGCGGCAAAGGCGGCCGGACGGCAGCTCGGAAGCGCACCGCCGGCGACCCAGGAGAATCTGGTGTCAGCTCTCAGCAATATCCAGCCGACACAGCGCTCCGATCTCATACCGGATGTCAATTCACCCGGTGCCGCTATATCGAATATCGAGATCGATGAACAGTTCCTCATCCGGGTCAAACATACCCTTGCCGAAGAGCGTCATAAACTCTACACGGAGGTTGGCGCGGATCGCCTGGAAGCGGCGGACGAGGATACCATCGACCTGGTTGGCATGCTCTTCGAATACATGCTCAACGATCCTGTTCTCCCGGCCGTTGCCAAGGCCCTGATCAGCCATCTGCATACGCCCTACCTTAAAGTCGCCATCATCGACCGCAGAGTGCTAACCGACAGCAACCACGAAGCGCGGCAACTGCTTGACTCCCTGGTTGAGGCGGGCAGTCACTGGATCGACGAACGCAACCTGAAACGGGGTATCTACCCCGATATGCAGAATGTCATCGACCGTGTGTTGAAGGAGTTTTCCGATAACGTTGGTCTGTTCAACACCCTGCTGGAGACATTCAAGAAGCGCATGGACGAGTTCAGGCGCAAGTCCGATATCCTGGAAAAACGCGCCCAGGACTCCATCAAAGGCAGGGAAAAGCTGAATATCGCCAGACAGCGCGCATCCCAGGAGATGAGAGCCCGCTCCTTCAGTGAAAATCTGCCTCAACCGGTTAAGGATTTCCTGGAAAAGACCTGGGTGGACAAGCTTGTCTTCGTTCTGCTGCGTCATCCTGACGGTGAAATGAGCGACGACTGGAAGGAGGCCTTGCGCATTGCCGACGAGATCGCCTGGGCCTTTGAACCCAAGGATCAGAGTGAACGCAAAGAGCTTGAGAAATCGCTGCCCGATTTGAGAAAGGCGATCGAGTATGGACTGGCCTCCCTGGGTGGCTTCCATCAAGAGAAGAGCCAGGTTCTGTTCGGCCTGCTTAGCAGTGCTGAAACAACCAGCATCGCAACCGAGCAGGCCATAAAATCGGCACAAGCGTCGGAAACCGTGGTGCCGATTTCAGAGAAGGTCGCGGCGGAAGAGGCTCCCGCGAAACCTGTACCCGTTGAAGCTTCCAAGGAACCGGCCGATGAAGAGGAGATTCCCGAAGACGAACAGGCGATGATGGAAAAACTGCGCAAGATCAAGTTCGGCACATGGTTCGAAATCCGCGATGCGCAGAGCGGCGAGTTGCAAAAGGTCAAACTGTCTTGGCTCAGCCCATTGACCGCCTCGTGCATGTTTGTCGACCGGGCCGGTGTTCAGACAGCCATCAAGCCGTTGAGAACATTGGCGCAGGAGATATTGAAGGGTGAATCGACGATCCTCGAGGATAGCAGTGATCCGTTCGTCGAGAGAACATTGCACGCCATCAGGCGGATGCTTCAGCGCTCCTTGAAAACAACAGACGATATAGCTAGCGAACTCATCGATGATGAGGAAAATGAGGGTAAAGAGGTCCGCTAAGGACGCAGGAAAAGGTTTCATGCAAGAACAACGTCAGTCCCCGCGCAAAGTAGCCAATGAAGTATTGATCATCGCTGATCAAATTACAGGCAGTCAAATAGGACGAGTGGTAAACATCAGCGCTGAAGGCCTGATGTTGCTAAGCGATGAGCCTGTG
This sequence comes from gamma proteobacterium symbiont of Ctena orbiculata, assembly GCA_003094535.1. Lineage (GTDB taxonomy): Bacteria > Pseudomonadota > Gammaproteobacteria > Chromatiales > Chromatiaceae > Thiodiazotropha. Next base: position 29,695 of record NATV01000085.1, read on the forward strand.
GTCACCGGTTCGGTCTATCAGCTCGACCTGATGCTTCCCAACCCAAAAAACGACAGAGAGAAGCTCTCTTTCGCTGCGGAAGCGGTATGGTGTACCGAGGCATCGCAACCGGAAGCCTACTGGAGCGGGTTTCATATCATCGATATCAACAGCGATGACGTATTGATTATCGATGAACTTATCCTTGACTGGCATTCACAGTAATCCCGAGAGCCTTGTCAGGGTCTGCCGCGACCCCTTGAAAGCCTCGCCCTAGGATAGCTTTCGGAAGCGGCATTCTAATGAACTACCGCCTGGCCTTTGCTACAGCCCTGATGATCATTATCTGGGCTGTCATGGCGGCAGCGTTCAAGCCCTCTCCAATCCCCACTGTCGAACAACTTCTGCCGCCGGACATCCTGGTGAAAGCGAGGCAGATGCGTGATTCACTGGGTAGCACGACTCAATTCACCCTGCTCAACCTACCTCCGTCACTGCAACGGGCATCGAGAGAACATTTGCTGCGGCAGATCCAGGACTCGATTCCTGGGTTGCGGATACTCTGCATCAGGCCTCCCACCGCAAGCGGATCCACGGCGCGCCCCCAACTCACCCTCTCGGATTGCACCGGCAGCGGCATGGATCTCACCGACACAATCCTATTCTGGCGCAGTCTGCCGAAACAGAAGAGAGATCCCCACTGGCCGCTCTACCAAGAGATAGAACGCAAGATCTCAGATATCCTGACGCCCGCAATCACCGAACAGAGCCTGCTGTTCGCTCCGGAAATGGTGCGCACCGCGTCCTGGCAAGCCGCCACCACTGATCTTGGTCGAATCGCACCCCTGCTTGGGGTGATTATCTTTTTGGTCCCGTTGCTCGCATTCAGATCGCCGACAGCCTCCGCGTTTATCTTTGTCACCGCCGGCGTGACCACGACAACAACACTCCTGCTTTTCAATACAGGTCTGGATGGAGGATTCAATGCACTGCTGCTCGCTGTGGTACCCCTGGTCTGGGCGGTATCATCAATGGACGCCGCCCACCTTGTAGAGCGAATCGACGCCCTCGAGAGACGTGGCCTACCCATGCCCTTCCAACGCGCCGTTCGCGAGCTTGCCGCGCCCTGCTCGGTCACCACGGCTACCACCTTTATCGGCTTTGGGGCGCTGGCGTTGCAAAGTGATTCACCTCTGCTGCGCAGTTTCGGCTTGACCGCGGCAGCCGGTACCCTGCTTGCCATCGTTTTTACCTTTCTCCTCGGCGGGTTGTTACTGCGGCGCGGGTGCATAGAGGGGAGACCGCCCTCTTCAATCAATCCGCTTGCAGCGCTGAGCCACGGTCTTGTTCAAGCGTCCCTCCATCGTCCCGTTGTAACCCTTATCCTATGGTCGCTGCTTTCCGTTGCCGTCACCCCGCTCGCCATCCAAGTCTCGACCCGAACTCCCTTCCCGAACATCTTTTCCCATGACCACCCGGTGGGTACCGACACAAGCAGGCTGCAACAGCTTCTTGACAGCGACTTGCGCCCCTTAAGCCTCTATTTGACAGCGCAGAAGCAGAGCGGAAACGACCGGGAGCGACTGCTGCATGCGCTGCATGCCACCACCGACTATGTGAGCAAGCTGCCTGAGTCTCGCCTGGTCTTACCCGCAGCGATCATCAAGGCGGTTTGCCTGAACGGCTGTGGCGATGGAAGCCGGATGGAACGCCTGGCCACAGCATTGGTTGACCGCAGCGGCGTGGTCCGGATAGAGGTCTTTTTTGCAGCCCACGATCTCGAGAGACAGCGGGAGATCATCAGCTGGCTGGAGAAGTTCGATCAAACCATGCTGGGGCACCATCAACTGGTGTTCGATGGACCGGGCTATCTCTACCCGGCGGTGGAGTCCCTCGGCATCTCCGGTGCGGTAAGCGGTATCCTCTGGTCGCTCTGCGGTGTGCTGCTACTCCTCTGGCTGGTATTTCGCAGAGTTGGCCTGGTGGTGCCGGCCCTCCTGGTCACCCTGCTGCCCCTATGGCTGGTGATTGGATTCATGGGCGCGGTAGGGATCGACTGGTATCTCGCCCTGTTGGGCGTGCCCGCGATCCTCTTCGGACTCGCGGTGGATGACACCATTCATCTGCTGTGGCACCGCAAGACCCGGGCCTCGCTCAGCCATATCCTGCGTCACAATGCCCTCAGAAGCGGCGCCGCGCTGACGGCTACCACGCTGATGCTCTGTTTCAGCGTCGCCTCACTGAGCCTCTCATCGCTCCATGCCAATCAGGAGATAGCACTCCTGCTGGCAGTCGGCATGGCACTGGCCCTGCTAATGGACTTGACCCTCCTGCCGGCAGCTGTCAGCTTGCTGAAACGCAAATCACCTCGATTGCAGCCGTGAAGATTACCGGTCCGCCGGCACTCGTCCTGACTTCGACGGTTGCGCCGGGCGCCGCACTTGTACTGGCACTCATCGCCGCGACCACGGCTGAAAACACATCATCGTGAGGCGTCACCACACCATCAACGCTGTAGACCAGCGTGCTCAGATCCGTAGCAGGCGTAATACCCTCGGAGGCGAAGGTGTTTCCGGCGGAACTGCCGCTGACCACGGCCCTGAATCGCAGATGATAGGTAGTACCCTGATGGGCCGCCTTGATCTCCTTTCGATACGTACCAGCGACGGGAAAGCCCTCGCCAACCCCGAAACTGCTGTTGTTGAAGCCGTCCGCACAGATACCCGCATTGCCGAACAGCACCAGGTTGGTAATATTGGGGTCCGTTGCCGGATCGAGACCGATGTTGGACAGGCTTATCTCATTGATGTTGTCTGCGGGATTCCAGAAGCCCTCCAGACCGCATTTCTTGCGATAGATATCGCTGTCGCCGCCATTGAAGGGGACATCGAGATAGACCAAGGTGCCCGACTCCAACGCGGTGCGCAAGGCACTGATGGCACTGGCGTCAGTCAGGATATCCTGCAAGGGACAAGGGGAGACACCGGGACTGTCCGCTGTCTGCAGTACCAGATTGCCGGATATGGTGTCGCCGCCACTGCCATCGCCGGAACCATCACCACTGCCGTTTCCCGTATCACCGCTGTCTGTCGTGGTATCGTTATCGCCATTGTCGTCGTCATCCCCCGGACATCCACTTAAAAACAGGACAACTGAGAGCATCAAGAACAGCAGCAGCAACTTTTTCATTCTCCACCTCGGTCATAAATTATCAATGTATGTGCTTCTTCATTCAGCCGATTATGCTTTAGATCTGTAGTCTTTAACCTATAAACCTAGCAGGGATTTTCAATTCTCCAATTCCAGCTGATGCAGGGGTGGCTGTTGGGCCAGCCGCTCCGCCCAGCGCTCGGTTGGAAACAGATGATAGGGACAGGCTGGAAAGAGTCCCGCCTTTTTCATCGCCGCCCAGCAGATGGAAGGCAAGCCGATCAGAGGAAGATAGAGCGGCCCGAGCAGCAGTGACTGTCGATAGTGTCCATACTCGTGACGCAGCAGATGGTGGCTGCCGGAGACTGCCTGATAAAAGAGATAGGGTCCCAGACTGACGCCCCCCCGCAATCTGTTGTAGCGTATGACATGCACACCCCGCCGAAGTCCCCTATCCTCGGCCTGCCTGTCGAGCAATCCCCTCACCGCAATCGACCAGCAGAACCCGCACAGTGTCTGTGGCAGACACCAGGTCCAGTTCAGCAGCTTGAAGATAAGACTCTCCATTCGTTGCGCCTTGGGTTTGGGAGTTTGTGATCAGGTTGTCTGCACCTGACACTGAGTATAGTGAATAAAGTGAGCGGATCGTTGGCGGCTAGTTGAGCATCGCCAGGCGGTTGCGTTCGAACTCGTGCAGCACCTTCTTTACGTAGTTTTGCGTCTCTGGATAGGGCGGTATCTGTTTACCATATTTCAGTACGGCATTCTCACCCGCATTGTAGGCCGCAAGGGCCAGCTTGATATCGAACTCGAACATTTGCAGCAGATCCTTCAGGTATTGACCGCCCCCCTGCAGGTTCTGTTGTGGATCATACGAGTCGTTGACGCCGTAGCGATCGGCGGTCTGGGGCATCAGCTGCATCAGGCCGCGGGCCCCCTTCTTGGATATGGCCCTGGTATCGTAGGCCGACTCCACCATAACCACTGCATGCAATAGTCCCGGGTGAAGATGGAGCTGTTTGGCAACATCTTCAATGAGCGGGGTCAGCTTCGCCTTGTTCTTGCGCAATAGCGCCAAACTGTAGTTGCCGTGGCTGTTACGCTTTTTCTTCCCACTGCGCCAGAGCAGGCGATAGTTGCCCTTCATCGGTTTGTCAGTGAAATGGATGCTGCCGTCGGCACCCTTGTATTTGTAGATCTCTGCGCTTAGGGAGAGCGGCAGGCATAGACAGACCCCCAGCAGGAGCAGCTGAGTCAGAGTAATACTTCCTCTAAATGATCTGAATAACACGCTTATCTGCCCTTGTGGACCCGACTAAGCAAATAGTCGGCAAAATTCAGCAAAACTTGAAATCATTAGATTCTCCGATTCAGGCGCCGCAACACTTCTTATATTTCTTTCCGCTACCGCAGGGGCAGGGATCGTTTCTGCCTATTTTCGGCTGGGAGCGTTTCTCGGTCTTTGGTGCAACCAGCTCGCCGTCGACAAAATACCAGTCACCATCCTGTTTGCGAAAGCGGCCCTTTTCATGGTGAGGCCTGACCATCCCATGATCTTTGTAGGTGGCAATGAACTCCACGCTGCCCTCTTCGTCAGCCTCTTCCCCACCCTCAACAGCCACGATTTCCAGGCCCAGCCACTGCGCCCCTTCCGCCCAACGCCTTGTTGCTTCGACATCGTGGTCGTGGCGGTGCTCCGGATGCAGGGATTGATGCAGAAATTCCGCCTTTTTGGTGACAAAGGCACTATAGCGTGCGCGCATCAATACTTCCGCACTTCCGGCTTTTACACTGCCCTCGTGAATCGGCCCGCAACACGCCTCGTAGGCGACGCCTGATCCACAATAACATCCAGTCATGCTCTCCTCCACCTTTGTAATTCTCATGCGGGAACAATAACATAGCACATGATCAACACCAAGAGACCGCTCCCATTCAGCCCTTCCCGGTAGCCGCTGTCAAGAGTAACACGCCCAGTGCGATGGGGTTTGGCGTTGGGTAAGGGCACACATTCCTGGCGATGCCGGTGATGGGACTATTGTACCCTTGATTGAAATGAGCCGAGGCCGGGACGAAAAAAAAGGTGGGTATTTACCCACCTTTGAGGGCCTCTATCACCGAGGCTATAGACTGGAAAATGCGGAATGATTCCCGATTGAGTCCGCCTCTGTTCAGTTAACCGGTATTAGGCATTCTCTGAAATCAATCCTACGCGGGTGACTCTAACAGTATCCCGTGACAGCATGATGACAAAAGGCGCCCGTTCAGGAAGGCATTCGGCTTTACAGTCCCATCTCCCTGATGCGTTTCAACAGGCGTTTCACGGAAACCGGGTAGGCAGTCCCCAACTCCTGGGCAAACAGGGAGATCCGCAACTCTTCCAGACCCCAGCGAACCTCGTCGATACGCTCATCGACGCGGCCGTTCACCCTGCACTGTTCCTCCCACTGCTCCCATTTCTGCTGCAATTCCGCCATCTCAGCCATGCGTTGCTGGTCACGCCGCGCGGCATGAGAGAGCTTCTCGACACGTTTCAAGATCCCTTGCAGATACCTGGGATAGTCATTCAATCGCTCATCCGGCACCAGTTGCATGAATCCACGATAGACCAGACGATCCAGCTGACGCTGCATATCCATCACCGAACTCATCCAATTGACCTGAGTGATCGAGCTGATCGCTTTTCTCGTTGTATGGCTCAACTCCAGGATCTCCAACAACTGTTTGCAGCTCGAGTTCGCCTGCTCCATCAAGCTGCCCCGCCTACTCTGCAGCCGCTCTTCGAAGCTGTGCGAATCACGTATCTCGGGGAGTTGGTCGAGGAATGTCCGATCGATGATCAGAGAGACCAGCTCCTCTTCAAGGTCTTGCCGGGCTGGGGATGACTGATCCCGATCGCTCCCGGGAACCTTGGCATAGAGCAGGCGCATCCGTTCGAGCTGGATAAGATTCTTGCGTAAATATCGCACCTCTTTGGGGATCTTCAGCATCAACAGCCGCCGCACGCCTCCCTTGTGGGCCAACCGGGCATTGCTCTCTGCATCGAGGAGACGGATCGCCACACTCTCTCCTTCATCCACCAGGGCCGGATATCCCTGCAGGTCAATCCCGCCCTGTACGATGCCCAGGCGTTTCGGCAGCGATTCAAAATCCCATGCCTTGAGGCCACTGCGTTCAAACCCGGGGGAGTTGAGATGGCGATGC
>NATV01000086.1 GCA_003094535.1 gamma proteobacterium symbiont of Ctena orbiculata
GTACGAATGAATCAAAAAACCATTTGCGTGTATTTTGCGGTAATTTGCGTCCATTTGCGGTGAATCAGAACTCGCCGGTCGCCCCGGCAACCATGACGTCGAGCATTGCCTGGTTGACCCTGATCGCGATCTCGGTCAGTTCGGGGGGCAGCAGCTCGCTGTTGATCAGCATATCCAGGTTCAGCATCATCAGCCAGAGCTGGCCCTTCTTATCCTCCACCATGGCGATGCGGCAGGGCATGTAGGCGGCGTAGATCGGATCGTGCAGGATCATCTTCCGTGCATCCTCCGGATTGCAGAACTGGAAGATGTCGAGGTAGGGGGTCTTGAGTCCGCGGGCCTCCAGTTCTTTCGAGACCTGTTGCCTGGCGACATATTTCAGATTGATTTCAGCGGCGCGGGACATCAGGGCCTGGATGGCGTCATCCTTGGTGACCCCATCCTTGACGCTCATCTGTACCACCGTCTGCTTGATGTCGGTGATATTGATTTCGGGTTGTTCCCCGGCGATCACGGCTGCAGTCGTGACCAGGGCCAGCACCAAAGCGAGTCCCAGTGCTTGTATCGATTTCATAGCATTCTCCCGAGTGTTTCGGTTATAGGATTTATTTTCCGTTTACTTTTTGTTGTTCGGTGCCAGCGTCGAAATATGGGCGAGCAGCGCCTCTATATCATTGTCCGACAGCTCATCGAAGATTTCATCTTCCGGGTCGTCGTCGTGGACCCGCTTGTCCCATTGAAACATCTTGATCTGACGGAAAAGATAGCGCGGATACTGCAGCGCCAAGGCGGGGATACCCTTGCGCGACTTACCCATGCCGGTCTTGCGGTGGCAGCTTTTGCACTCGTCGTAGAGCTCCTTGCCCCGAGCGGCATCGCCAGGCCAGAGGGGTATGTTGTTCAATATCGGATTGATCCTATCCAGGTTGACGCTTTCGTAATAGGCGGCGATGTCATCGATATCGTCCTCGCTGATGGAGTGGAGCGAGGATGTGACAACCATGCGTGGGTTGATGCGTTCGCCTTTGATATAGGCCTCAATCTGCTTGATCATGTAGCCGGCCGGCGTGCCGGCAAGCCTGGGAGAGGCGGGCCCCGGCGTTCCCTGGCCATAGTGGCCATGGCAGAGAGCGCAACTTCGCGCCTGTTTCTTGCCGTTTTCCAGATCGACGGCGTGGGCAAGGATTGGGAGTGAGAGCAGAAGCGTTACGAATAGCCTGTTCATTGTCAAGCGGCTCCTTCTTGATAAGGATGGTCGTTGTTGGAAAAGAGGTTTATTTGGTATGTAAAACCAACAGCTTGCCAAAGAAGCTGAAACTAATTCGGCTTTTTTCTAGAGGATTGGGTTTATTATGAAGTTGAATCTGTTCACGTTGCCCCCACAGCTGTTGAATGATTTTTATAGGCTTATTATTCCAGTTCATCATGAACAGGCGATCGAATCACGATCATTTGTTATCGACCGCCATTCTTGCAAAACTGATATCCGCTTTCAATTTCTCTGCTTCAATTCAACCATGAATAAAACAATGAAATTGGAGTGATAGGGTTTATTGTTATTGTCTCCTCGCAATACCCTCGCTATATTAGATTGTTATACAGAAAAAAAAGTAAAGCGCTGGTTTTTTTATCAACCGCACCCGTGCGCTTCGCCACCAGCGGCCACCTCGGGCTTTTCTGCAGATATCGAGTGGTCGGCCGCTCCCGGATGGTCAGCGCGCTTATGAATAAATAACGAGTGGAGTGTCAATGAGAAAGTCTATCTGGACAGCCTCTTTCATCTGTATCCTGTTGTCGGGGCATACTATTGCGAAAGAGTCACCCGAGGCAATGCGTGAATATGATCAGGCGCTGGAACTGACGCCGAATCTTGAGAACGGAAGGAAGGTCTATCGCATCTGTGCGGTCTGCCATACCCCGGAAGGCTGGGGTCTCGAGAGCGGCGCCTATCCCCAGGTGGCGGGTCAGCTTTCAACCGTGCTGATCAAGCAGTTGGCTGACATCAGGGTGCGCAACAGGGACAATCCCACCATGTTTCCTTTTACCTCGCCAAGCCTGCTTGGCGGCGCTCAGGAGATCGCCGACGTGGCGGCCTACATCTCGCAGCTGCCGATGAGCCCCCGCAACGGGATCGGTCCCGGCAACGATCTTGTATGGGGTGAAAAGCTCTATAAGGATAACTGTACCGAGTGTCATGGCGAGCTGGGTGAGGGCAACCTGGAGGATCATACCCCGGCCATCTACGGTCAACACTATCGCTATCTTTTGCGCCAGTTTGAGTGGATCAAGATGGAGCGACGTCGAAACGCCGATGAGAAGATGGTGAAACAGATCCATAACTTCAGCCACCGCGATATCCGCGCGGTACTCGACTACGTCTCGCGCATCAGACCGCCCCAGGAGAAGCTGGCGAAAGAGGGTTGGCGTAATCCCGACTTTCCCAATTTCGCCAGGCCGCACAGCCTCCACTCAGGTGCCGGATACACCATTGATCAGCGGCCCAGCAGGCCCAGGCGACCACGATAGGTGTATAGTCCGCAAATGAACGCGAATTAACGCTAGTAACATTTCACAAAGGATTGCTTGGCCAGTGCGGCTGCTGTTTAGCGACGAAGAGAAAATCTTTACATAAAAAAAGCGGGGCCAGGCCCCGCTTTTTTATTGGGCCATTCCCTGGCCGGCAGTTGGTTTACATGAAGATATCGTTGGTGATATTGGTAAACCAGCTGTGGGCGTACTTGACTTCGCGAGCACGCATCTCCGGGCTTGCATCGGTCGGTGTCAGACCACCGGATACCTTGGTGATCTTGGAGCCGTCCTGAGCCAGCTGGTAGACAGCTGCAACGGAGATACCCCAGTCCTTGCCCACGATGGAGTAGCAGGTGTTGACATAGGCCGGCGTACCGGGCTCCTGGCCGTTCAACAGGGCTGCCACGCTCGCGGCGCAGACCTTCGCTTCGGAGTTTGCGGCATAGCCCGATTTCGGCATGCCCTTGGCGATTGAAGCGTCACCGATCACATGGATATTCTTGTGAATGGTGGATTCGAAGGTATGCAGGTTGATCGGGCACCAGCCGCTGTCGTTGGTCAGGCCTGCCGCGAACGCGATCTTGCCCGCCTTCTGGTTGGGGATGACGTTGAGGACATCGGCCTTGACGGTGTCATCGAAACCGGTGGTGACAGACATGGAACCGGCATCAACCTTGACCACGGCGTTGTCGTTGGAACCCTGGGCACTGCCGCGCCACTCGATCATGGAGTTGTCGGTCTCATAGCCGTAGAGCGCCTTCCAACCCTGGGTAAAGAGACCCATCTTGGAGAACTTGGGCTTGGGATCAAGGATGACGATCTTCGACTTGGGCTTTTTGCTCTTCAGGTAGTGGGCAATCTGGGAGGCACGCTCATAGGGTCCCGGAGGACAGCGGAACGGATTGCCAGGCGGAGCGATGACCACGGTGCCGCCATCCTTCATCGCCTCAAGTTGCTTGCGCAGCGTGACGGTCTGGGAGCCGGCCTTCCAGGCATGCGGGATAGTCTCCGCGACCTTGGCGTCGTAGCCCTCGATGCCTTCCCACTTGAAGTCGATACCCGGGGCGACGATGCAGCGGTCGTAAGCGAAGCTCTTGCCGCCGGCGGTCTTCACGGTCTGACCCTTGGCGTCGATCTCGGTGACCACATCGTGGACCACCTTGACGCCGTGCTTGCCAAGACCGGCGTAGCCGAACTTGATGGAGTCGATGCTGCGATTGCCGCCCAGCACTTCATTGGACATGTAGCAGGTGTAGTAGTGTTTGTTGGCTTCGATCAGGGTGACTTCGATGGTTGGATCGGCCATCCGCAGGTATTTGGCTGCCGTGGCGCCGCCGGTACCGCCGCCCACGACGACCACCTTCTTGGATGCGCCCAGGGCGATATAGGGTGTACCTACCATGCCGATGGCTGTAGCCGCACCCGCGCCTTTAACAAATCCTCTTCGAGTAATCTTCATATCTCTTATTCCCCTCTTATTTCTTGCCTTGGGCGTAATAGTTGAAGAGCGCCTCGAAGCCGGCATCGCCCTCTTTCTTGATCATCTGATTGACCTTTTTCTTCATCTTCTTCGTCATCTCGCGATCACCCGCCTTGTAGTCGGCCATGGTGTAGCGAAGATAAGGTGTCAGCTGACCCATCAGGATGCCGGAATCGTCTTCAGCCGATGTGCCGCTTTCAGCATGACACTTCTCGCAATATTTATCGTGCAGCTTGGCGCCTTTCTTGGCCAGGCCCGCATCGAAATCTTGCTTCGCGTTGACGAAGGGCTTCTTACTGAAGTAATCGCCCATGGCCTTGATCTCATCGTCAGAGTAGCCTTTGGCGATACGACCCATGATGGTGTTCTTGATGGAGCCGTCCTTGAATCCCAGCATCACCTCTTCGAAATAGATGGCGGAGATGCCTGAGATGCTCGGTGTGGCCGGGCCTGCGCTTGCGCCGTTAGTACCATGGCAGCCGGCACAGGTAACCGCCAGCATGTCTGCACTGGCACCCGTCATTGTCTTGGGCTTGTCAGCAGCGAAGGCCGTAGATGAGGCACCGATAACGAGTGCGCCGATCAGGCCTCTCTTTAGTTTTTTGTACGCCATGTTACCTCCTTTGGAATTAAAACAGGCTTACATTATTAGAACAGGGTGCAAAGTACGCCCTGTCATTACGAACCGGAGCAGTTAAATTGGGACTGTTCCTATTGCAATAGACTCAGATGGGTATCCTGTAGACTTGTTGCGAAACAACAATTGGATTCTTATACCCCCACCTGGGTAATGCCCTTTTTATTTAAGAAGGCCCGCAACCTCGACATGCTTTTTCTTGTTTGCTATGTCGAGGGCGGTATGGCCCTCTTTATCTTTATTCATTTTATCCGCGCCATGCTGAAGCAGCAGCTTCACCATCGCTTCTGAACCTCTACGGGCGGCTTCCATCAACGGTGTGATACCGTCTATATCCGCCAGATTCACATCGGCACCTGCTTCAAGCAGCAGCCGGGCTGTATCTATCCTGTCCTCGCCTACAGCCCAAATCAGGGCGGTGGCGCCGTCGCTATCCTGGGCGTTGATATTGGCATAGTGGTCGATGAGGGTCTTCACGACCTCATTGTTCCCACTGTCGGCGGCAATGATCAGTGCCGTGGATCCGCCCTTGTCGCGACTGTCGATTTCAGCGCCGTGCTTAAGCAGCATGGCGCTGGTTGCGGCATGGCCTTTTTCAGCGGCCATCATTAATGCGTTACGTCCATGCTTGTCGGCTGCCTTTGGATCGGCGCCCTTGAAGAGCAGCTGCTCCACCATGTCCGTAATGCCATAGCGGGAGGCGATCATCAGTGCGTCCCATCCCGCGCGGGTGCGGTCGTGGAGGTAGGCGCCGCGCTCAAGCAGCATCGCCGTCAGCGCGGGATGACCGTTTTCCGCGGCGAAGGTCAGCGCGGTGCAGCCGGCGACGGTGCGGGCATTGACTTCGGCGCCGCGGTTCAGCAGCAGCACGACGGTTTCGAAATTATCGTTCTCCACCGCCATCATCAGCGCATTCTTGCCGAATTTGTTAGCGGTGTTGACGGATACGCCCTTGTCAATCAGCGCCTCAATGGTCTCCACGTCACCGACACTGGCAGCCAAGCGCAGATCTTTCTCGTCTTGCGTATCACCGCCCAGCAACGGTGATGTCAGGAGTATCAGAATGATCGCTAAAAGCTGTCTGGTTGATTTCATTGCATTCCTGTCAGCAGGCTGTACTTCACTTCTCTAATACTGAGTCGCTGAATTATAACAAAACCACTCTCGGTATGTTTAAGGTTACTCAGGCTCGTCGGGCTCATCCGGTTCCTCATGGGCTACACCCTTGTGGCAGTCGATACAGGCCTTGCCCTCATCCATTGCCTTGGGATGGCGCTTGCGGGCGCTGCGATCCTGCTCGCTCAGGTCCATGTTGGTAAATTCGTGGCAGGAGCGGCATTCACGGGAATCGGATGCACGCATCTTCTCCCATACCCTGCTGGCCATATCCCAACGGTGGGCCTCATATTTCTCCTTGGTGTCGATGGTTCCCATGATCTCGTGATAGACATCCTTTGCGGCCACGACCTTGGCGATCATCTTGGGGATGAAAGGCTCTGGTACATGGCAGTCCGCACAGGTGGCCTGGACACCCGAAGCATTCTTGTAGTGAACAGTCTCTTTAAACTCTTCGAGATTCACTTTCATGGAGTGGCATGAGGTACAGAACTCCATCTCGTTGGTGTATGCGAGGCCCATCGAGAACAGGCCTGAAAAAACGATACCACCAATGAATATGATTGCCGCCAGGATTATTGATATTTTACCCGCGGACCTGTAGCCAGCACGCTGTCTGAACATACTCCACCCTCAAAATCAAGCAGGAAAAGCAATCTGCCTTCCCTGAGTCGTTTGTCGCTCTTCCGCCTACCTCCGTTTAGCGCGGATTATTTTTTCTTGACCGTGGGATGTTACGTCAAGTCGAATATCAATGCAAAAAATACACTGTAAACAATTGCATGTGAAATTATTAGTAGAAACTAATCTGGTTCTTTGACCTGTCGTGATCGGGCTTGTTCCCTGGCGATTCCCGGCAGGGCTGCCAGCGGTGGGTGAGTTCACCCAGGGTCGCCAGCTCTCGCCGCAGGCGGTTCCGATAGTCATCATTGTCGATGGCGGGATAGAGCGTGGTGCGGATTTCATGGGGTACCCCGCTGGCAGCGAGCAGTCGGGCCGACCTCCAGGCCGACTCTCCGCCATGGGGCACCCCGGTCAGGCGCGGATAGTCCTGCGCCAAGGCCTTGATATCCAATCCCACCCAGTCGACCAGGGGCAGCAGCTGTTGCAAGCGCCCGGGGTAGATTCCCGCCGTATGGAGGCCGATCAGATACCCCAGTGCTTTGACCTCGATGACCGCCTGCATCAGCGACCGCTGCAGGGTGGGTTCGCCGCCGCTGAACACCACCGCATCCAGCAGACCCCTGCGGGCGGCAAGAAAATCGAGAATCTCGCTCCAGGCGAGGGGTTCGTCGGTCCGCCGCCGCAGGAGTTCGGGATTGTGGCAGTAGTGGCAGCGCAGCGGGCATCCCTGGCAGAAGACCACGGCCGCAAGGTGGTCGGGATAGTCGATGGTGGTCATCTGGGTGAATCCGCCCACCTGAAGCCCTGCCGTCGCCATCTCTCAGCCTTCGACAGGGTTCACGCAAGGCCTTGCACCGGTTTGGTGCGAGACGGAACAGTTGCTCTGCTTGAAGTAGCGGCGTTCCGCCTGTTCCGCCTGTTTCCCCGGATTGAAGGCGGAGATGGGGCGGTGGTAACCCATCACCCTTGTCCAGATCTCGCAGCGGGTGCGTTCTTCGGGTTGCAGTTCAATGGTCTGTTGCATGGCTGAGCTCCTTTTGTTTGCGTTGGATAAGTTCTTGATCGCACTTCGGGCAAAATTCGTGTTCGCCGCTGAGATAGCCGTGCAGCGGGCAGATGGAGAAGGTCGGCGTGACAGTCAGGTAGGGGATGCGGAAATTCTCCAGGGCGCGCCTGACCAGTTTCATGCAGGCCTTTTCGCTGCTGATCCGTTCCCCCATATAGAGGTGCAGCACGGTGCCGCCGGTATATTTCCGCTGCAGCGGCTCCTGGTGTTGCAGGGCGGCAAAGGGATCGTCGGTGTAGCCTACCGGGAGTTGCGATGAGTTGGTGTAGTAGGGCTTTTCCAGGCTCCCCGCCTGGAGGATCTCCGGGTAGCGCTTTCGGTCCTCCTTGGCGAAGCGGTAGGTGGTGCCCTCCGCCGGTGTCGCCTCCAGGTTGTAGAGGTTGCCGGTCTGCTCCTGAAACGCCACCATGCTATCCCTGATATGGTCGAGGAAGCGGGTGGCGAACGCCACCCCCCCGGTACTGGTAATGTCCTCCTGGTCGTTCGTGAAATTTCGAATCATCTCATTGATGCCGTTGACGCCGATGGTGGAGAAGTGGTTTCTCAGGGTGCCGAGATAGCGCTTGGTATAGGGGAAGAGACCGGCATCCATGTGGCGCTGGATCACCTTGCGCTTGATCTCAAGGCTGTTGCGGGCCAACCTCAGGAGTTCATCGAGCCGCGCCATCAGGGCCGCCTCGTCGCCGCGGTAGAGATAACCCAGGCGTGCGCAGTTGAGGGTCACCACGCCCAGCGAACCTGTCTGCTCCGCCGAGCCGAAGAGCCCGTTGCCCCGTTTCAGCAGTTCCCGCAGATCGAGCTGCAGGCGGCAGCACATGGAGCGGACCATGTTGGGACTCAATTCGGAATTGAGAAAATTCTGGAAATAGGGCAGACCGTATTTGGCCGTCATCCTGAACAGCAGCCTGGCGTTTTCACTCTCCCAGGGAAAATCGGGGGTGATGTTGTAGGTCGGTATGGGGAAGGTGAAGATCCGGCCTTTTGCGTCCCCGGCGGTCATCACCTCGATGTAGGCACGGTTGATGAGATCCATCTCATGTTGCAGATCGCCGTAGCAGAAGGGCATCTCCCTGCCGCCGATGACCGGGATCTGCCGGCGAAGGTCCTCGGGACAGATCCAGTCGAAGGTGAGATTGGTGAATGGCGTCTGGGTCCCCCAGCGCGAGGGCACGTTGAGGTTGAAGATCAACTCCTGGATCGCCTGATAGACCTCGTCGTAGCTGAGATTGTCCTTGCGCACGAAGGGGGCGAGATAGGTATCGAAGGAGCTGAAGGCCTGGGCGCCGGCCCACTCGTTCTGCAGGGTGCCGAGAAAATTGACGATCTGGCCGACCGCGCTGGTGATATGTTTGGGTGGACCCGACTCAATCTTTCCCGGCACCCCGTTGAGCCCCTCGTGGAGCAGGGTGCGCAGGGACCAGCCGGCACAGTAGCCGGCGAGCATGTCGAGGTCGTGAATGTGGATGTCCCCCGTGCGGTGGGCCTCGCCGATCTCGGGGGGGTAGACGTGGTTGAGCCAGTAGTTGGCGATCATCTTTCCCGAGGCATTGAGTATCAGTCCACCCAGGGAGTAGCCCTGGTTGGCGTTCGCGGATACCCGCCAGTCGGTGCGCTGCAGGTATTCGCTGACCGAGGCGCTGACATCGAGCAGGGTGCGGCGATCTTCCCGCAACTTCTTGTGCTGTTCGCGATAGACGATATAGGCACGGGCGGTTTTCAGGTGGTTGGCGCTGATCAATACCTGCTCGACAATATCCTGGATGCGTTCGATGCCCGGGTTCTGTCCGCGATAGCCGGTATGGCTCAGCACCTTGATCACCTGAGCGGTGAGCAAGACGGCTTCGTCTCTGCTGAATTCGCCGCTGGCCTCCCCCGCCTTGAGGATGGCGTTTTCGATCTTGGCGGCATTGAATTCGACTTGCGTTCCGTCGCGCTTGGCGACTTTGACGGGTAGCCAGGACTCTCTCGGAAGGGCGTGAGCATGCATCACCTGTGATCCTCCAGGGAAATAACTTTAATACAATATGTAGCGGTGTATATGAAGTAAAACACTATATATTGTGTTTTCAAGGTAATTAATTGATCGAAGTCAATTGCCCTTCAAATCTTGATCCTGTGAGGCCTGTTATGAGATTCAGAGAGTTAGGCAGGAGTGTTGATAATTCACCCTAAGTTGTATCCGCAGAACCGCGACAAAGGGCTGGCGTGAGCCGTGGAGGCTAGCAGCCGTCGCAGACGAAAGGATTGGTGCGGCGCTCCTCGCCAAATGTGGATTCCGGGCCGTGACCGGGGATGAATCTTACCTCGTCGCCCAGCGGCCAGAGCCGGTTGCGGATGGAGTGGATGAGGGTGGCGTAGTCCCCGCGGGGAAAGTCGGTGCGTCCGATGGAGCCGTTGAACAGGACATCGCCGACCTGGGCAATTTGCGTGGCGCGATGAAAGAAGATCAGGTGTCCCGGTGTATGGCCGGGGCAGTGGTAGACCTCCAGCCGCTCTTCCCCGACAACGACCTCATCACCCTGCTCGAGCCACTGGTCGGGTGTGCAGGCTATGCCGTCGCCAAATCCGAACATGGCTGCCTGTTGATCCATGTTGTCCAGCAGGAAGGCATCCTCCCGGTGGGGCCCGACTATCGGTATCTTGAGCATCTGCGCCAGTTCATTGGCGCCGCCGGCATGATCGACATGGCCATGGGTAAGCAGGATCTGTTGAGGCAGAAGCTCCAGGGCGGTGATCTGGCTTACAAGCTGCCGGATATCGCCGCCCGGATCGATGATAGCGGCTTGTCGGCTCTTATCGCACCAGAAGAGGGTGCAGTTCTGCTGGAAGGGGGTGACGGGGATGATCTTGTAGTGCATCAGGCAAGCTTCCGTAGCAGCGACTCCAGTTGTGATTCGGTCTTCGCGCCGAGGGCGATGTCTATGACCACCCCCTCTTTGATCAGTACCAGGGTGGGTGTGGCCCGGATGTTGAAGCGCCTGGTCGTCTCCGGATCCGCACGCACGTCGACTTTGCCTATGCCTTCGTGCTTTTCCGCCAGGCGATCGATGATCGGTGTCATCCTGCGGCAGGGCGAACAGTTTTCACTATAGAAATAGATCGCCCGGTTGCCGCTCACTGCGTCGCTGAGGTCACCCTCGATTTTTTTACCGACCAGACGTCTTGCGGAGAGGTAGCTGAACAGCGGTACAAGTATGAGAAAACTTGCAACCAACAGTAACACGATCATTATCCAGGACATAGTCTATCTCTATTCAGGGATTGCTTGTGCCGTTCATGGAGGCCGGCAGGCCGCATTGACACCCTAATTTTAAACAGATATACAGCGTAAGGTTATCTGTTTTGATCAATGGGTTGGTAGATGGACCAGATGTCAATATTCTTTGCCGTCGGGGGATTATTGATCCTCGCCCTGATACTGGCGAGTATCGCGCACCGGTATCAAGCCTACGTCGAGGAGCGGCGGCAGCATGTGCAGCGCATCCTGAAACGGGTGGATGAGATCGACGGGCTGGTTAAACGCGCGGTCGGTCTGCCGGTGCCGGTAGAGATGGAGCGCATCCTGCGGCGCGACATGCTAACTCGCCTGCAGGCGGCGAAGGGGGTCCATGCGCGCTATCCGGGCATCGACGGGATGATCTCAGCGGCACAGCAAGCGCTGGAACAGGCTGCGCCAAGGGCGGCGTCCGCCGCTTTGAATGAGCAGAAAATCGAGCGCTTTTCACGCCTGATGGGCGAACTCGAGTGGCTGGTGAAGGAGAACAGGCTGCTGGTAGAGATTACCGAGGAGGAGAAGGAGAACTTGCTGGGAATGCTCGTCATGCGGCACAGCGAAACCCTCTATCGTTATCATACGGGCGAGGCGAAACGCCTGCTCAAGAGCAACCAGCTCCACCAGGCCCTTTGGCATAGCGAGCAGATTAAATCGATATTGCAGAACCGGGGATTGGCAAACGAACAGTTCGAGGCCTGGTACCGGGAGGCCGATCATTTGCACGGGCAGGTCGCAAAACGCCTCTCCGGCGACTGAACGGCAGCCGGGGGGTGATGGGCTCTCAGGTTCGGCCCAGAGCGCCTGCTCTCAACCGCTGCTTTCATCCTCCGAGTGGCCATCCCGGGGCTCGGAGATCCTGTGGTTCTCATCCAGCCAGTCACCAAGGTCGATGAGACGACAGCGCTCGCTGCAGAATGGGCGCCAGACGGCGTCCGCCGACCAGGTCACCGGCTTACCGCAGGTCGGGCATGGCAGTGTTCTCTCTTCCTTGCCGGCCATGGTCAGAAGATGCATGCGGTGAGCTGGAAATCCACATCCTGAGTGGTTTGTGTCGGCTTGCCGCTGTCCATGACTTCCAGGAAGCGGATGCTGAAACGGTGCTTGTTTCCGCTGATCTCGGTGAAGATGGGTTTGCTGCGGGGAAGCCCGACGCGGATCAGCTGGGCCGGCGACGAGCTGTCGAGGGTTTTCTGAAAGAAGCCCTGAAGGGCCTTCTCCCGTGAGGGCAGGTTGCTGCCGCGGACCAGATTCAGCAAGAGTACAACCGCCTCGCGCACCGGATGCAGCTCATACATCCACTCGCTCATCTGGTTCTGGCGGATCTCGTGGGGCTGATTCAGCCAGAAGTGGTATTGGGGCAGGTCGAAATTACATCCGCCACCCGGGATGCTGCTGCGTTGCAGTATGGTGGTGAGAAATTCATTGCTGCGCAGCTTGCGCGCGATCTGGCCGTCCATGCGATAGACCTGGTGGATCGCCTGTTCGAGATCATCCAATACCTGTCCCAGCGCCTGCATGTCCACTCCGGGCTGCTGGCGCACCCGCTCCAGGTTCGTGGTATGGCGCTCCAACTCCTTGAGTATCTCGGTCTTCAGATCGGAACGTCCGAAGATGGTGACAATGCTGAGCAGGCCATCGATTGCGGCACGGTTGCTCCAGATATCTGCCAGCGGGCGAAAATGATCCACCTGGAGAAACAGGTGCTCGAGACGAAGAAAGGTGCGAATCCTTTCGTTCAACGGATGCTCAAAGTGAATCAAATCGGTCACGAGAGATCGGTTTTCCATTAGCTGTTGATAGTTAAGCGAATATACCGGTGCAGGGCCTGGCCCGGCTGCACATCAGCGGCAGCCATGAGGTTTCCCCCCTAATCATTATGTCAGGGCTTGTTGATTACTGCTAACTTCGATCGGAGTAATTGGCGCTTTTGTTATCGGGTTTGCAACTCGTTATTCTTTATCCGCGCACGCCGGGGCTGATCGAAAAGCTGTCGATGATATTGACATAGTTGACACGTTCGAAGGCACTGGGATCGGCAACGCTGATCTGGCTGACACGGCCACGGAACTCCTCGATCGATTCGAATCCCTGATCCTCCATCCATGATTCGATTCCCGAAATCATGGGTTTGATCGCCCCGGGTCCCTGCTCGAGCAGGAGACTGCAGAGGTGGACCACATCGGTACCCGCGAGCAGCAGTTTGATGGCATCCTCCGGGGTGTGGACTCCCCCCGTGGCACCCAGCGAGAGTTCGGTTCGGCCGTGCAGGATGGCAATCCAGCGCATCGCCAACAGGGCTTCGGCCGATGTGGATGTCTGCAGGCTGGAGGTGAGACGAAGACTGTCGATATTGATGTCGGGTTGGTAGAAGCGATTGAAGAGTGATACGCCGCTGGCGCCTGCCAGCTCCAGCTGTTTCACCATGTTGGCCAGTGAACTGAAGGCAGGGGAGAGTTTCATGTTGATTGGAATGGAGATCTGCTGTTTCAACTGGCTGAGCAGCTCCACATAGCGCTGTTCGACCTCGCTGCCGCTGACCTCGATATCGGCGGCGACATGGTAGACATTCAGTTCAAGGGCATCGGCGCCTGCCTGCTCCATCTCCCGGGCGTGGGCGATCCATCCACCCGGGGTGGTGCCGTTGAGGCTGGCGATGACCGGTATCCCCAATCTCTCCTTCAATGACCGCAGATTCTCCAGATAGCGCTCCTGGCCGTTGGAGAAGTCGAAATGGTGCGGCAGGAAGCTGTCCGCCTCGGCGAACCCCGTCTCCTGGTGGTGGAGAAAGCGCACCATGGTCTCCTCTTCGGCGGTGACCGACTCCTCGAACAGGGAGTACATGATAATCGCGGAAGCGCCGGCATCTTCCATGCGGCGGGCATCGTCGATGCTGCGGGTGAGGGGGGATGCGGAGGGCACCAGTGGATTTTTCAGCTGCATGCCCAGGTATTGGGTTGTCAGGTCCATCACATTCTCTCGGCAAGTGGAGGCCTAGGGGTCATGTTATATGGTTTATAGCATGATACGCGTTTTTTGCCGGAAGTCTTCCCTCTGTCTGCTGAGTCTACTGCCTTGTAAGTAGCCGTGGTGTTACCGAAACATCTGTTTCCGAAATGGCGATGCATCTGACTTGAGATGGCGCAACCCTTGGGTGTCACCAAGGTTGGAATCGCTGTGACGATGCCTTGCCCGGTGTTAGGTTTTAAACTGCTTGCGAAAAAACTCCGTTACCAGCTTCGCCTTCGTGTGCGAGTCCAGATTCTCCGCCAGCACCATCTTCCCTTTTTGGGTCTGCGCTATGACGTGATAACTGATCTTATGTGTGTTGCCTGTCTGGGTCGATGTCGAACCCTTCTTAGGCTCAATTTCGCGCAGTTCATGGTAGCGGACGTTCTTCCAGCGCACAGTGATACCCAGCAGGCGCCGGATAGTCACCACTTGCCTGCCATCCCAGGCCACATAAAGGCTGTTGAAGGCAGTGTAGAGACCCGCCAGTGCCACCATGCTGCCCAAAAAGGTGAATAGGCCACCCATGAAGTAGAGCGGCATACCCTCTTGCGCCGCCTTGCCCCAAAGCATCACACCGGCTATGGCAAAGATCCCACCAACCACTGTGAATAGAGTGGACAGCAGCGGTTGGCGGAGCATCGGGTGGTAGAGCTCCTGCACCATGCCGTTGCGGCGCAGAGGCAGCAGCATTTCGGCTGTCAATTCGGGCATGCCCTGTGGCGTCTCCCTCCCCGAGTCCAGATGCTGGAAACGGGACTTCTCTGCGGTGGCGTAGACCGGTATGGTGTAAGAACGATCCAGATCGATCCCCGGCTGTTCCGCCTTGATGTTCAAGCGCCAGAAATAGTAGTCGCCCGTCTCCTCCTCGCTGGGGTTAAGACCCTCCGGTACGCTGAAGCGAAAACCCAGGCGCATTCCCCGGGCTGCCGGCTCCACCTGGGCATAGCCGCTGTCCTGCCACTTCACCGATTCGCTGCGGGAGCGGTTCTTGCCGCTACCGGTGACATAGCTGTAGATGGAACTCAGGGTAACCTCGCAGACCAGGCCTGATACATAAGGCACATCGACCTGGATTTCGCCACCCACGTCACCGCCGATAGCCCCGGGAAAGGGATCCATGGTCAGCGGGGTATAGCCAAACCGGCGCCATTCCAGGGTCTGCTTCACGGTCCAGTAGAAGAGGCCCATACCGATCAGGGGGAAGAGCAGGATCAATAGCGCCAGGGCCCCCTCCTTGCGCCAAACCTCCGGTACGGCAATGGCGGCAGGGATACTCAACGCATTCCAGAAGATGGTGAAACCCCAGAACAGATACATCCCGAGACGCGCGCCGGAAAGGATGCGGTTGTCGGCCCACTCGGGGCGTGCCAGCCAGGGTTTCTCCGCAGCCTCCGGCGTATCGATAACACGTTTGCCGCGCAGACCGAAGATGATAAGGCCCAGACCGGCACCGCCAAACACAATGATGAAAATGGTGTGAAATCCGATCATGCCCCAGCGTAAGTCGCGGTTTATCACCGCCTCGTTGGGATTTGAGGGATTGTAATAGACCGTCACCGGCTTTTGGTTGCGGTAGAGGCGTTGCAGCTGTCGGCCAAGCTGCTGCTGAAAATCGCCAATGTTGTCACTGCCGCTGTGTATCGCCACCCGGTCCCCGGAATATTCGATACCATTGACCCGATAGCGGTACTGGGCTTCGGCTTTGTAAGTGGTGGAGTCGTCGGAATGATGGCGGCTCAACTCCGCCGAGATCAGCGTGCCCGGGGTTTGTTGCCAGGAGGCCATCTGCATGGCGTCAACAACAGAGACCGCGGTTTTATAAATAAAAAAAAGACCAACGGCAAAAAAGGGCAGGCCGAAGATTGCCAGAAACCAGCTTCGTATACGTTTTTCTTTTCTCATCACTCTATCTGAACCGGAGAGCCAGCGCCTATTGCGTCGCACAGATTATAGGGAGCTGATTTTTCCCCTTTGTTACTGATCCGGATAAAACCCTATTCGTTTATCGGCCATCCGGCGACTTTATGGAGGGGCTTGCCGGTTACGGGAATGCGCGGTGAGAGAAATACGGGCGTTAACCCGTATTTCCCAGGTTTCCGATCCTAAGTCTGCAGGTCCTCCAGGAGGGTGAAGATCTCCAGCAGCAACTGCTCCACGGCCTCATCGTATTCACCGAAACTGCCGCTGGCGCAGAGGGTAATGACCGTGTCCTTGCTTTCAACGAAGAGCATCTTTGTCTGATATCCGGGATCCTTGCCGCTGTGCGAGTAGACGGTTTCGCCACTCTGTTCGACCTTTCTGATATTGATCCCCAGGCCATAGCTCGAGGGCGGGGTGCCGAGCAGCGAGGGCTGCAGCATCTCTGCACGCATCGCGTCGTCGAGTATGAGATCGCTCTTCAACAGACCGCGAATGAATCGGGCCAGATCCCTGCTGTTGCTCTGGATACCCCCGTCCGCCAGGCCATAGTGGCTGTACCAGGGATGGGAATCGTAGCGCTCGCCCTCGTCATCGAAGTAGCCGTGAACAAGCCCGGCCTGGCCGATCGCCTCGTCGCCTTGCAGGGTATGTCGCAGGCCAAGCGGATCGATGATGCGCTGGCGGATGGCATGCTGCACAGGCTGTCCGCTTACCGCCTCGATGATCAGAGCCGCGAGGATGTAGTTGGAGTTTGAATAGCTGTAGTCGCTGCCGGGTTCGAAGTGCAAAGGCCTGTCGAGAAAGTAGGGGAGGGCATCCGCCTGGGTCCACTGGCGATCGGGGCCCGAGACCAGGAAGAAGTCGTTGTCCCACTCGTCCCCATCGTTCTGAAAGTCGTAGATCCCCGTGGTGTGGTTGAGCAGCATGCGCACGCTCATCCCGGTGCTCGAGGGGATGCGCTCGGTGATCTCCCGGGGCAGCCAGCGGTTGATCGGTTCATCCAGGCCGAGCAGACCGTCTCCCGCCATCTGCACCAGGGTGGCGGCGAGCAGAGTCTTGCCGGTGCTGGCTACATAAAAGCGGTTATCCTGTTGTACCTTTTCTCCGCTGGTCAGGTCGGCAGCACCGGCAACCCCTGAGAAATCGATGTTGCGTCCCTCGATGGTGACCGATACCGCCGGCAGACCCCGCTCCACCGCCTCGTCGAGGACCGCCTGAAACTGCTCGTCAGGGGTGGCCTGCTGGATGTTGGACGAGTTGCAACCGCTCAGCAGGGTGAGGCCGAGGCCTGTCATGCAGACGATTTGTGCGAGCTGTTTGGTGAGGTTCGGTAGTTGCTGAAACATGGTAAATCTCCCATCTGTTGTGTCTTGAAAAGTGTTTTCGGACAGCAGCTGCTGTTGGGAGAAGTTTGTGGCAATCCGGGGTATGTTTCGTCCTGCCCTGTAAGGTTGGACTTATTTATTCTCTATCCGGATCAGTGAGTTATTCTTGAGTGCCAGGAATGTCGCCAGACCGTCGATATTGCGAGGGGGTCTGTCCGGTATGCCGTTTGAAGGCGGTGTAGAAGGCGGATTTCGAGTTGAAACCGGCGTCGAGTGCGATGGCGAGGATATTGCCCCGTTCCTCCCTACCGGCCAGGGCGGATTTCGCCTCCTCCACCCGATAACGGTTGACGAAATCGAAAAAGTGTTGCCCGGCCCGTTCGTTGATCACCTGGGAGAGATAGTTGGAGGAGATCCTGAGCTGAGCGGCAAGTTGAGCGAGATTCAGCTTGCTGTCGAGATAGGGCTTCTCCTTGGCCATGTGGCTCTGCAGATCCGCGAACAGCAGGGAGCTTGTCTCGCCGTCCAGTGCCGATTTCTCGTACTTTCGCTTCTCCTGTTCTTGGGCCGGTTCGGTTTGGGGATCGCTGTCGGCGGGCTCAGCCCCGTTCGGTGCGGATGCCTGATGCCGGTGATGGGAAAATATCTCGGGTTGCCGCAGACCCATGTACCCCATGATGTAAATTAAGACAACGATCATGGGGTAGTGAAACCCAGGCATGCCATCATAGAGCTCGAGAATTCCTATCAGGATGATATCCAGGATGTAGAGCAGGTAGAGCAGCGCCAGTGCGATCAACAGATTTTTCAGCCAGGTGAGGCTGATGCGCTCTAGAAACGAAAACTCTTCCTGGATTTTGCGTTTATGGCGGATCAGTCTCCGGATGGCAATGAAGAGGTAGATCGCCATCTGCAGGATGGAGGTGATGCCGACGACAAAGCTGGAGACCTCCGCCCAGAGTTGGGCAGATTCCTGGACATCCGTATCCACATAGAGAAGGGCGATAAGCTGCTCCCGATCCAATCCATAGAGTGGAGCAAGGAGCAGAAAGCCAAGTGCGAAGGGGAAGAAATGAAGCCACTGCTTACGGGTGAAACGATATCCATCCCTGTCGCTGAGGGCGCGTACATAGAGATAGGTCAGGGGACCGAAGAGGTAATCGATATTGATATCGAGCACAAGCAGCCAGGGAAGATGGATGAGGTAGCGGGAGTGTTCGAGAAACGCCAGTCCCAGGTCGAGGGTGAAGACCAGGGTCAACAGCGCCAGAAACCGATGGCCCGGCGCATCGCCATGCTTTGCGTTGAGCAGGACAAGGGTAAGAAAGAGCCCGTGTGCCGCGCCCAGTAACAGGATGATGGCATAGAGGTCGAGTACAGGTTCCATGGTTTGACTATCGTTATTTCCGCTTGCTTGTATCTCGGTCGCTTCGACCGGGATGGCAATCATAGCAATCAACTCCACCCGGCTGATATAGGATTGTCATGTCGATTGTTGGTCGATGAGGGTCTCTGTTTCTACATTCTGTTACAGAGCAATACCTGTGGTAACAGGCAGAATGCCTTGAGCGTGCTAATGTAGAGTTGGCAGGATGTTTTAGGTAGTGATGTATGTTACCGCGACAGTTTCTTGCCGTATTGATGAAGCGTGCAATCAAGGATCGTGCAGTGATGAGCTGAGATGGGACTTTTCCGGAGTGAGGCGTTCAATGCAGAGCAATGCCGAGATAGGACCCGCCAGGGTCCTGCTGGTCGAGGATGATGTGGAGCTGGCTGAACTGGTGCAGGAGTATCTCCAGCGCTATGAGTTCGAAGTGAGCCTTGAGCATCGGGGCGATACGGCCCCGGACCGGGTGCGCCAGTCGAATCCCGATATCCTGGTGCTCGATCTCAATCTGCCCGGCCGGGACGGTCTCGATATCTGCAGGGATCTGCGCATGGAGTTTCAGGGCCCGATCGTGATGTTCACCGCCAGGGACGAGGATGTGGATGAGATCGTCGGCCTCGAACTGGGCGCCGACGACTATCTGACCAAGCCGGTGGAACCGAGGGTCCTGCTGGCCAGGCTTCGCTCCCTGCTGCGACGCTTTCGACAGACTGACAACAGCGCCCATGCGGATGAGCAACTCCATTTCGGCGAACTGCGGATCGATGCCAGCGCACGGGCGGTCAAGATCGAAGAAGAGGAGGTGGTACTCTCCACCGGCGAGTTCGACCTGCTCTGGCTGTTGGCGACAAAGGCCGGCAAGGTGGTTGACCGGGACAGTGCGCTGAAGTCCCTGCGCGGCTTCGGTTACGACGGCCTCGACCGCTCGGTGGATATCGGTATCTCCAGGCTGCGGCGCAAACTCGGCGACGACGCCAACCATCCCTACCGCATCAAGACCGTGCGCGGCCGGGGCTATCTGTTCGTGCCGGATGCCTGGGACTGATTGCCATGGCGCGACTCTACATCACCCTGTATGGCGTCCTCTTCGTTACCATCGCGTTCTTTTTCGTCAGCCTGACCTGGTTTCCCGATTTGGTTCTGCACGGCACCGTGAAACGCTACTATGAACGGGCCATGCTCGGTGCCTATGAGCTTGTGGAGAATCGTCTGCAGGGCAAACCGCCATCCAGCTGGGAGGGGGTGATCAGGGATCTGGAACCCCACTTTCACTATGGACTGGGACTCTACACCCTGAACCAGATCGATGTCTCCGAAAAACAGAAGCGCATTGTGCAGGCGGGAGAATTGATCTTCCAGGAAGAGGTGGAACAAACTCAGTTCTTCAGACGCGTATTCGACTCAGACCAGTATCTGATGATGGTGCTGGGCCCCAATCCGGAGCAGGAGGAGCGGGATCAGGTGGCGGGTATCGTCTACCTGATCGAGTCAAAGTTCCTGACCAGGGAACGCTCTGATTGGCCTATTGTGCTTCAGGAGTTGGATGAAATTTTCGATATGCCCTTGTCCTTATTCAACATCGATGATCCGGTGCTGCCCCAGGATCGAATGACCGACATCGAGGCGGGGAAGACCGTTATCCTGGGACTGGAGGAGATGAATGAGACCTACTACAAACGCCTGGGAGATTCCGACCAGGTGTTCCGCGCCGGTCCCTTTCCGGTGCCTCCCCTGATACGCTACTTCAATCCTATACTCTATTTCCTGCTGGCGCTGTTGATCGCGGTGGCAGTCTATATCTGGGTGCGCCCGGTGTGGCGGGATCTCACCCGCATCGATCGGGGCGTGCGCGAATTCGGCACCGGTGATCTGGATACCCGCCTGATGGTCCGGCGGCGCTCGGCCCTGAAACCTTTGGCGGATGCCTTCAACACCATGGCGGATCGCCTGCAGCGCCTGATCCACTCCCATCGGGAGCTGACCGGCGCGGTCTCCCATGAACTGCGTACCCCGATTGCCCGGCTGCGCTTCCGGGTGGATATGTTGGAAGAGCCCCTGCACGAGGGTGACCGGGAGCGCCACATTCGAGCCATGCGCAAGGATATCCAGGAGCTGGAAGAGCTGGTCAGCGAATCCTTAAGCTACTCCCGGCTCGACCGGGAGCGGCCCGACCTGGTGTTGGAGCCGGTCAATCTCAATGACTGGCTAAACGAGTTATTGATCGATCTGGAGGAGTCGCTGCCGACACAGCGCGTCGTCTGCGAATGCTCGACCGAATCGGTCGACAGGGTTGTGCATCTGGATAGCCGGTTGATGGGACGGGCGGTGAAGAATCTGTTGCGAAACGCCCACCGCCATGCCACCTCAAAGATAGTGCTGCGTGGAGACTTTCGTGAAGGAGAGGCGAGCATTGTCGTGGAGGATGATGGATCGGGGATACCGGAACAGGAGAGGGAGAGAATATTCGAACCCTTCGCCCGCCTGGACAGCGCCCGCGATCGGGAGTCGGGGGGTGTCGGGCTTGGCCTGGCCATCGTCAATCAGATCGCCCGTTGGCACGGCGGCAGGGTATGGATCGAGACCTCCGTATTGGGTGGCGCACGCTTCATTCTCGCCTGGCCTGAGCAAGCTTCTGGTACCGTCAAGCAATAGAAACACGACACTGGTGTATTGCGTCAAGGTCCCTTTCTGGATGACGGTAAGGTGTCTGCAGATTGCTTGCGCTAAAAGATTCGTATAGCAGCTATCCTACTTAATAAATCCAAACGAACCTGAAGTCTTTTGCGGACTATCGTTACATATCCGACCGAACTCACGTCAAGATAATCGCTTGATTTAAAGCCTGTTCTAGGCCTTAATTAGAGTCTCGATCTTTTCATCCAAGACACGCACATCTACACGGATATCGAGTATTTTCAAGACATTTCAGATAAATATCGCAAATGCTGGCAATAGGACAAGGGACGATGAAGGGAATATCATTCACATTAACTCTCCCTGTTAACACCTTGGGCGTCTTGTCCAGGTCAATCGAACCCCAACTCATGCTAGGCCGATTCTGCCTATCACACAATATGCCGCGTTTGCGTTATTAGTAATAGTAAAGATTCTGTCTAATGTAATGTTAAGTGCAAAAAAAACCCTTACAAAAAAGTGAAAAATCACGGGACACAAACCAAAAGGAATGCAGGGTAAAGATGAAAACAAAGATCACGTTGTCCACAGTAATATTGCTTGGCGCTCTTTATTGCTTTTATTTTGCAGTAAAAGCTGCAGTTCTAATGATTGTCGGCCCTACCGATGTGGTTGCTACAGTAGGATTAGCCGGGGCTAGTTCATTCCAAATTTGGCAAATTTTATCCTTATTCGGTTTTATTGCAGGGCTTGGCCTTTTGGCCTTTCTAAGGAGCTACTGGAAATGAAGAGCGTTGCAACACTTAACCAGGCCTTTCATCGGACGCAGTCGCTAACGCGCCTGCTCCGCTGAAGGCAACGTTAGCTTCCATAAATAGAGAATGCATATGGATTTAAACAGCATGACTGATACAGAAATACTAAAAGTAGCCAATCCAATCATGGACAATCTGATGCATGCGTCCACAAATAATGACTTTGACAGTCATACAAGGGATTTTTCTGATCGAATAAAACAAAAGTTTACACATGAAGAATTTCAGAAATACCGTGAAGAATATCGAACGAATTGGGGTGATTTCACTGAACGTGATTTTGTCGGCTTAACGAAAAATGGAAATACAATCAATGTTTATTGGAAGCAAAAGTTTTCAGATACAGATGATGAGTTCCTGGCTGTATTAACTTTATCCAAGAAAAATGAGCAATATCTAGTTGAAAGAGCATTCGTGGATCTATGGCAACTGGAAAGCTAGCCAGGAGTTCCGGCTCCAGCTAACGTCACGCCGCCCTTTCGTCGCTTCGTGGCATAGGTCGACTGAACTTGGGAGTGAGCTACTAGAGAAAAGGATGAATATGAAATTCAAAGAAAAGTATGGAAATATGCAACTGTAATTGTTGTTTTGCTAGTCCTACTTAATCCGGAAATGGCTGAATTGGCCTTGTTTATCGATGCTGTCGGACTTGAAATGTTCCTTATGCTGTTAGAAGTACAGATAGTCGTAATGTTTAGTCTGTTTTTTAATAAAACAATTAAATCTGCATATATTTATGTAAAAAACCTTTTTTTGAAACTCTTGCCAATTCTTTCTTGGGAAAGTATTAAAGAAAACCCAGGTAACCTTATTCTGGTTGTACCAAGTCCGGCCATACTCATGCATGTGATGGTTGTTTCAACTTTGTTGGATATTGCCTTTTTTACGAAGTAAACCCGGTCGCAGAAAGGTATAAACGCGAAGCTGGGAAAAAGAATCATAAAAATACTGCTGGTATCAATGTCATGTATTGGGTGTGATTAAACAATCAAGACAGCCATTCATACGGCAGGGCATAGATTAACAAGGGCTGGTTCGTCGGAAATCTTTTTAGGCTAGCTTTATTTGACAGCAAGATTCCACCTTGCACCAAGCATTTTGTTACACTCTTCCGTGCAAGATACCTAACTATACAAAGCACCATCAGGACGCATCGTTTAAGGTGCGAAACTATAAGCTCCCGCCTCGTAGTCTGTACCTTGGGGACGGTTTGTACCGGCAATATCTCTTAATGTGACACCAAGGTCATTGGCTAAATTGGAGAGCACGGGTTGAGTTATCAGGAAGCTCTCGGGTACGCTATCAATCAGGGCAGTACCCGAGCTGAGTCGGAAGTCGTAAATTCCTGCATTCTCAAACCTGGCATCGATACCCTCTGCGCTGTTTTGTGAAAAACCGGTGGCATTTTGAAAAGCGCTCAGGCCGCTGTGGACTGTCGGGGTACTGCCTCCGCTTGCGAATTCACCCACCGGGTCGGTGTAAAAATTGTAGTCTAACGTATTGATCACCGATGTCGCCGAGCGCAGGCGGGCCTGATATAGGGTGGCGCCGTCGATGATATTCGCTGCGATATAGCGATCCAGCGCGGATCCGGAATCGTAAAGGTACATCCCGATCTCACTCCCTGAAAGAGTATTGAAATAGGCATAGCGTGAACCGTTCCCGTTACCGAAATTGAGACCGTCCGCTGCCGGACTGGCGAAGGAGATATTGCCTATGAAATATACACTGCCACCGACATTACTGGCCGCATAGTTTGAACCCCCCGTATCCCATGAACGGTTATTGAGAAAGTAGACATGGTTTTGCTGTACACCTTCATCATTGACATAGAAGTTTTGGGCATTCCCGCCACTGTTGCCGTAGACCACCGGGCGTAGATCCCAGCAACTCGACTCGCTCACCACCACGCGGTTGAAATCCTTGATGTCGATGCAATTCTCACCTTCACTGTGGGCAACCAGACGACCTATATAAACATCCGAGGTGGAGTTGTTGTTGCCCAGTTGGACACAATCACCGGCATTTTCGTCACAGCGATTATCCAGCATCCAGTAACCGGCCTGATTAGTACCGACGAAAGCATGGATATCCCGCTCCTCTGCCAAGCCATCCGCCTCGACGATGCCGTTATCATGGGCATAGACATTAAATGCCAGTACATCACTGCCATCCGTCGATAGGGAGACACTGGTCCCGCCACGATTGGTCGATGGATTGTTTTTGACCTCGGAGTGGCGCAAAACCACGTTGTTCACTCCTCCTCCCATATGCCGTGGCAGGACACCATCGAATATGACACCGCTAATTCGCATATGGCCGCCGGTAAGGCGAAGCTGAGTACTCTCAGAGCCGCGATCAGGATGTATCGTAATACGTGGTTTGTCTGGTCCGGTCTCATCCCCAACAAGCCAACTGGTTGCGCCTGGCTGGCCATTGAAATTGATCTGGTGCCAACTGCTGTTACGCAATGCATAGGGCAAGGTCGATGGGGCCAACACCACCTTGCCACCCGCATCGATAGTGGCCCCGGATTCAGGGAATGAGCACCTGGGGGTATCCGGATAACCGTAATCACTACCGTCGCTGCAGCCAGGATGATCGGAATCGATATAGTAATAGCCGGCGCTTTCCGCGGCAGGCCAAGCGGCCGGATCGGCGGGCGCAGACTCGTCGATACCAAAACCGGGATCAGGTATACCAACGGGCATTGGGTAGCCGGCTGGATCAGCGACTTGCAATGTCACCGTCGCCACATTCGATGTTCCAGTTGCATCTGCAGCACAGTAGGTAAAGCTGTCACCACCTGTAAAGTCGCTGTTCGGCGCGTAGAACAGGTCATCGGGATCGGAGACGGTGTCATTACTTGACAAAGCTCTTGTCCCTTCGTACAGCGTGCCGTTGGTAGGCACAGTATCCAGACGCCATGCAGACACCGCACCGCCGCCATTACCGTATTTGTAGGCCTTGTAGCGCATCGACCAGTCGATATTCGGCGCATCGGTGTACGTGTGGTTATTGTACTCCACCAGTGTGGATGTGGCTGCCAAGGTCAGATATTTACCCACATTTGTCGGTGTCACGAACTTGAAAGGGATGGCGACGACGCTACCCGTCTGTGTTCCACAATCACCCGCCATCACTACGGTAGTGCTGACGCTCAATGCGTCACTCCGATCGCTCTCGTTGCCTGCCTCATCATGGGCTGTTACCTGATATTGGTATTGGGTGGCGGGTGAAAGACCCGTATCGGTATAATCCGTCATGGCTGCAGTCGCTACCTCGACATCATCACGATAGACACGGTATCCAGTCGTGGCGGTATCGTCACTCGATTCCGACCATGTCAGTGCAATCGTTGTACTCGTCACGTTTGCAGCAATCAATCCAGTTGGCGCTTCCGGCGGGCTGGTATCCGAGTTGATCGAGTTTGTAGTCGATAGAACGATCTCATCGCTCAGTGCACTCTCGTTTCCCGCACCATCATAGGCCGAAATCCGGTATCGGTATTGGGTCTCGGGAGAGAGTCCTGTGTCGTTGTAGCTCGTTACGGTTGAGGTCGCTATCTCAATGCCATCTCGCAAGATGCGGTATCCCGTCGTGGCCGTATCATCAATTGATGCCGACCATGCCAGTGTAATCGTTGTTTCAGTCACAATACTTGCGTTTACACCGGAAGGAATGGTGGGTGGGTTAATATCTGAGCTGTCAGCGGTGGCAGTTGACTGAACGAACTCATCGCTAGGCTCACTCTCATTGCCCGCCGCATCATAGGCGACAACCATGTAACTGTACTGAGTAGCGGCAGCAAGACCGCTATCGGTATGACTGGTGGCCGATGTTGATACTAACTCCAGACCATCACGAAAAACACGATACCCATCTGTTGCAACATTGTCCGTGGCAACATCCCAAGTAAGTGTGATACTGCTCTGGCTTACCGTGCTTGCCGTTAGATTGACAGGCTTACTAGGTGCCGTTTGGTCAGCCATACCCTGAGAACCATCTTCCCCTTCACAACCCACGAATATGAAAAGAATGGTTGTAACTAGAAAAAGCCGACGGAAGACCGAAACGAAATATCCAAATAACTCCATGACCCTTGCCCCTATTCTTGTACCATCACGATATGGACATCCGGAACTCTCCGGAGAATATACCGTCTTCATTTGGACTGATTGTTGCTAAAACATGCTACATATTTTGGAAAGCTGCTTTTATGACCCACTTCAAATAACAACGGAACAAAAGGGAAATAACCAAGCCATCCATTAATCAATGCAAACACTTACGCAAGACAACTGACAGAAGGGAGGCTCGAAAATGGAACTCTAAATGTCCACTCTGGTCGGAAATCGGACCTAAAATCGTGTCCACGGCCGACATACCAGGTGAAAGTCCTGCTGAGTGATATCACCTCACCCAGGCAACCGAATACATAAAACAGCACTCTGTTACATCCCGATACAATCCCAAACAAGCCCACCACAGACACCGCCGCCGTCTCCCCTTACGCTGAACTCATCACTTGGCACAACAGTGGAGATGAGAAGATGACTTCAGGAGACAAAAGTCCAACTATCAAACATACCCTTTCAGCCTTGGCAGCCGCGGCGGTTTTGGCACTGACCTCGCCACCGATTTCAGCGGGGGAGTGGCGGGTCGGCGCAAACGTAGCCGGCGGTAAGAACCCTTTCCTGGGCGAGGATAACGTCGCCGTATTGATGCCGATGATTGCCTACAAGGGCGAGCGTTTCTACGCCAACCTGGGCAACCCGGGGATCTCCTTTTTCAACGGCTCGACCAATTTTGCCGGTCTGGGTTACAGCGTTGTTCAAGCCGATGATTACAACATCGACCTGGTGGGCCGGGTCCGCGCCATGGGGCTCTATCCGGAAGACAACGATGAGCTGGAGGGATTGGACGATCGGGATCCCGGTTTTGATCTCGGTGTCACTGCCCGTTGGCAGACCGGTTTCGGCGAACTGAATGCCCAGCTGCTGGCCGATGTCAGCGACACGTCCGATGGCCAGGAGGTGATTCTCAGCTACGCCTATCCCTTTAGCCATGGCAAATGGAGCCTGCGTCCCGAACTGGGGATCAGCTGGCAGAGCAGCGATCTGACCGACTACTACTTCGGCGTCGACGCAGACGAGGCAACCGCCCGTCGTGCGGTCTACGAAGCGGATTCGGCGGTAACACCCTTCGCCGGGATCGAATTCGAATACGCCTTCGATCAGCGGATCGATCTGGTCGGCGGTGTCGGCGTGGGTCGTCTGGGGGACGAGATCAGCGACAGCCCGATCGTCGATGAGCGCAATCTGGCCGGCGGTTACCTCGGACTGAGCTACAGATTCTGAGATCGATGGCAATGAAGCCGGTACGCATCATATTCGGTCTGCTCGGTGGCGTGATCCTCCTTTCAGCTGCCTACCTGGGTTTAGGCGAACCGCCGCGGGAGGTTGAGACCATTGCCGTGGAACGGGGTGACCTGGAACTGGTGATCAGGGTGACCGGGGAGGTGATCAACGATCGTCAGGTCGCTCTTACCGCCCTTGTCGATGGCCAGGTCAAGCGTGTCGAAACGGCGTTGGGCGCTCGGGTCCGCGCGGGAGAGGTGGTCGCCGCCATGGACAACCGGGCGGCCGAGGCAAACCGGCAACGGGCAAAGGCCTATCTGCAGCAGCAGGATGTACATCGACGGGAAGAGCTGATGCGTTACCGGCGCTTGCAGAAGCTTGCGGCCAAGGGTGCCGTGTCCACGGAGAAGCTGGAAGAGGCGAAACTCAACTGGGAGGCGGCCAGCGCGGCCTGGGAGGTGGCCAAGGCCGACCTGAGCCTGACCGATGTGGCCCGGGAGTGGCAGCAGGTGCGCGCCCCCTTCGATGCGGTTGTGATCGGCAAATCGACTGAAGTCGGGCAGTGGGTGGAGGCCGGCACCAAGCTCTTCACCCTGGTATCGCTGGCGCGTTGGGAGATCGAGGCCCATGTGGACGCGGTGGACAGCGGTCGGGTGAAAACGGGACAGGCGGTGGTGGTTCGCTGCGACGCCTTTCCGGGGCGGGAGTGGCGTTCCAGTGTGAGCTGGATCGGACCCAGTGTGGAGCGGGAGAAGGACAAGCGGCTCAACACCTTTCGCGTGCGCCTCGGCCTGGGAGAGGCGCCGCCGCCACTGCTGTTGGGACAGCAGGTGGACCTGGAGATCGCCGTGGCGCGACGGGACGGGGTATTGAGGCTGCCCTTTGCGGCCCTGCAGGAGAGGGATGAGCAGATCGAGGTGGCGTTGATCGAAGCGGGTCGGGTCCACTATCAAGCCATCGAGACCGGCCTGGAGGGCGATACCCACGTGGAGGTGAAACAGGGACTTGAAGAGGGCGTGAGAGTAGTGCGCCTGGATGGTGAAAGCCTCGATCCGGGACTGCGGGTAAATGCGAGGATAGAGCCATGATCGAGATCGAGGGCCTCTCTAAATCCTACTGGCGGGCCGGGGTGGAGCTGGCGGTGATTCGCGATGTGGCGTTGCGGGTCGACCGCGGAGAGTTTGTCGCCATCATGGGCCCTTCGGGTTCGGGCAAGAGTACCCTGCTCAACATTATCGGTTGTCTCGATGTGGCGGATCGCGGCCACTACTCTCTCAGTGGTGAGGTTGTGGACCATGCCATCCCCCATCGGCTCGCCCGGTTCCGGGCAAGCTACATCGGTTTCATCTTTCAATCCTTCAACCTGATACCGACCCGTACCGCCCTGGAGAATGTTGCCCTTCCGCTCCTCTACCAGGGGATCCCGGGCACGGCCCGGCAACAGCGCGCGCTCTCCGCCCTGGAACACGTGGGCATGGCCGACCGGGCCTCCCATCTGCCCAACCAGCTCTCCGGCGGCCAGCAGCAGCGGGTGGCGATCGCCCGGGCCCTGGTGAACCGGCCTTCGCTGCTGATCGCGGATGAGCCCACCGGCGCCCTGGACAGCCGCAACAGCGCACAGGTGATGTCGCTCTTCCGGAGTCTGCACGCCGAGGGACATACCCTGCTGATGGTGACCCACGACCCGGTCATCGGCGAGGCTGCCGACCGCATAGTTAGTTTGCGCGATGGAGAGATCCTGTCATGAAGCAGCTGCGTATCTCCATCGAGTTGCTAAAAGAGGCGTTGCGGGCACTCAGGGAGAATCGCCTGCGCTCCCTGTTGAGCCTGGTGGGCATCGCCATCGGCATCGCCGCGGTGATGACGGTCAGCGCAGTGAGCAGCGGCGGCAAGGTCTTCGTCATGAAAGAACTCGAGACCTTCGGTCTGCGCTCCGTCTGGGTCTTCCGTGACTATAACGACAAGGATCCAAACCGGCGGGTGCGGACGGGATCGGGTCTGGGGCAACAGGACCTGGCGCTGTTGAGCGGTGATTGTTGTCCGGCGGTACGCAGTATCAGTCCGGTTTTGCTGCTGGAGAAACGGCTGATCATCCAGTGGGGGAATCGCTACAGCAATGCATCGATCAAAGGTGTGAATGGAGTGTTCCTCGCCATCAACAACGATCGCATGAAACAGGGACGCGGTTTCAGGGAGCAGGAGATCAACGCCCGTCGTCCCGTGGTAGTGATCGGCGAGACGGTCAGCAAGGATCTCTTTCCGCAGGTGGAGAATCCCGTCGGCCGACATCTGCGCGTAGGGGGGCGCAAATACCGGGTGATCGGGGTGTTGGAATATAAGAGTCGCGACCTGTTGGCCAGTATCGGTTCAGAGGGTGGCGAGGATGCCAACAACCGGATTCTCATGCCCTATACCCTGGTGCAGCAGATGAACGGCAATCGGGAGATCAGCTACCTGCAGGCGGAGGCGGTCTCGTTGCAACAGGCGGAGCGGGCGGCGGCGCAGCTTAAGCAGGTGTTGCAACGACGCCATCGCGGCGCCTACCAATATAGCCAGGTGACCCTCGCCTCCTATCTGAAGACGGTGGATCGCATCCTTGGCGGGATCACCGCCATGGGTGTGGTGGCGGCGTCCACCTCGCTGCTGGTGGGCGGTATCGGCGTCGCGGGGATCATGAGCACCGCGGTGGTGGAGCGGGTCCGCGAGATCGGGGTGAGGATGGCGATCGGGGCGACCCGCAGGCAGATCCTGTTCCAGTTCCTCGCCGAGGCGGTGTTGATCAGTGTCATCGGCGGCTTTGCCGGTCTGATGATCGGCCTGATCCTGGGCGGCCTGCTCGATCTGGTTACCGGGTTTCCACTGATCCCGACCCGCAGCGGCATCCTGGTCGGTCTGCTGGTCTCGGTATTGGTGGGCTTGGCCTCGGGTTACTTCCCGGCACAGCGTGCCGCGGGCTTTTTACCGGTTGAAGCACTTCGGAGGGAGTAGAGATGATGCCAGATCGACAGGATCTATCCGCTGGCCGTAGCAACGGCAATGAGAAGAGTCACAGTCTGCTGAAAGAGGATGTCACCGATTTCATCGAGCAGGCAAGGCACGAAAACAGCATCCCGGCCATGGCGGCAGTCGTCATGGATTCGGAGCGATTGCTTATCGCGGATATCCAGGGTGAAAGAGTGGTAGGTTCGAACGACGCCGCCACCCTTGACGACTATTTTCATATCGGTTCCTGCACGAAATCGATCCTCGCCGTTATCGCGGGGAGACTGATAGAGCAGGGGAGACTCAATTGGCGCACGCGATTCTTTGATCTGTTTCCAGAGTTGCAAGCGGCGGCCAGAGACGACTATCTCGCGATTACCCTGGAAGAGCTGTTGTTGTGCCGGGCAGGCATCGCGCCATTTACGGCGGGAGAGGACTACTCTCGTTTGGATGCTTCGACAACCGAATCAAGACATGCCTTTATAGCGTATCTGGTGCGGCAGGAACCCGCTGCCAAGCGAACGAAGAGGGGCTTTAAGCATCTCTATTCGAATGCGAGCTATGCCATGGCGGCCGCCATGGTGGAAAGGGTGACAGATTTGACCTGGGAGGAGTTGATCCTGCAGACCCTATCCAAGGATCTGCAGCTGCCGGTGATATTCGGTTGGCCAAATAATCACCATAGGAATCAACCCTGGGGGCATGCGGAAATAGACGGTACCCTGAAGGCCCTCTCCCCGGATCATGAATACAGGCTTCCCGAAATCATCGCCCCCGCCGGTGATTTGAGTCTTAAACCCCTGGACTACGCAAACTATGTTCAGCTCCATCTGCGGGGATTGAGGGGTGAGGACAACTATCTGGCCGCGGAGACCTACCGCACGATTCACTATCGACAGCGGGGATTCTCCCTCGGTGTGGCAAATGCGGCCTCATGGGGTGAGCGCTATTCAATGTTTGACGGCAGTGCCGGCACCTTTTATTGCGCAACCATGGTTTTTCCCGACTCAAACCTTGCCTTTGTCATCATGACCAATTCAGGCACGGCGCAAGCCGTTAAAGGCATAACCTGGGTTAGCAAAAAGATTATCAAAAAGTATTTCAACTTATGGTGGATGTTCTGGATGTGACTGCAGAGAATGGTTTCAAGGAGAAAGTAGAGATGCTTGTGCGAATTTTGAATGGGTTTGCGATTGCAGCGGTCTGCGCCTGTCTGCTGACGGCCTGCACGACACTGCGCCATGCCAAACATCAACAGATCGAGGGTACGCGGATTGGCTATGCCTCCATGGGCGAGGGGCCGGTAACCATCGTGCTTGAAGCGGGGCTGGGTGACGGCATGGCGAGTTGGGACGGGATCATCGACGAGTTGTCCCGGATCAGCAGGGTCTTTGCCTACAGCCGGCCGGGATATCTCCCCAGCGGGGTGACGGACAGTCCGCGCACCTCACGGCAGATCGTCGATGAACTGCGTCAGTTGCTGAAACGGACCGGGCACGCTCCCCCCTATCTGCTGGTGGGGCACTCGCTGGGAGGCCTCTATGTGCTCAATTTCGTGGAACGCTATCCCGATGAAGTGGCCGGCGTGGTATTGGTTGACAGCCGCCATCCGATGACCACCCGGGCCTGTCAGCAGCGACAGCTGAGCGGCTGCACCATGCCGCGGCTGTTGCAAGCGATGCTTCCCGGGCATGCACGCGAAGAATACCGGGCCGCACAGGCTGCTAGAATGCCGGTCACCATGGGTGACAAACCCCTCGCCGTGGTAAGCAGGGCGCCGCAGCGGGGCAGGGAGTCGGCTGCCTGGCGGGCGCTGTGGTCGGAGATGCAGCTGGGCCTCTCCGAGCTGAGCAGCCGCAGCAGGTATCTGGTGGCGGCGCATGGGGGTCACTACGTCCACAAGGAGGAGCCGGATCGGGTGGTCGATGGCGTCAATTGGGTCTTGTCAAGCTGGCTGGATGATGCAAGTGGTGTTGCCTTTCCATCCATAGATAAGCAGCTAAATAGCGGATCGCTGTTGCCTCCGTTAAAGATCTACTGAACGAAGATCGGATTACATCAATCCGGATCTCCTATTCATTGAGTCGGGATTCAGTTAGAGTCGATCACTCAGTTGTTAACTACCGGGTGGTTATGACTTACCAACTGCTGTTCCTCTTCGGCGCCGGGTTTTTCGGTGGCGTGCTCAACTCAATTGCCGGGGGCGGCAGCTTCATTACCTTCCCAGCGCTGCTCTTCGTCGGTGTGCCCCCGATCAGTGCAAATGCGACCAACACCTTTGCCTCCTGTGCCGGCTACCTGAGCGGGGCCTATGCGTTTCGCAAGGATCTGGCTCTCCACCGCGCCTCTTTACCGCGACTCGCCACCATCAGTCTGGTTGGGGGCTCGACGGGTGCGTTGCTGTTGCTGCAGACACCGGAGGCTGTGTTTCGTCAAGCCATTCCCTGGTTGCTGTTATTCGCAACCCTGCTGTTTATCTTTGGCGGGCGTCTGAACGGCGCCTTGAAAGCGTACGCCGCGATACATCGGCACGCCTCCCTGGTCGGCGGGCTGCTGTTGCTGCTCTTGCTGCTCGGGGTCTCGGTCTACGGCGGTTTCTTCAATGCGGGTCTGGGAATCATCATACTCAGCTACCTGGCCCTGGCCGGCCACACCGACATCAATGCGATGAACGGGCTGAAACTGCTCATCTCCTCGGTCATCTCCCTGATTGCAATTCTTATGTTCATCATGGATGGGGCGATTGCCTGGTATGAAGGTGTACTGGTCATGCTGGGTACCTTGGCCGGGGGATATGTGGCCGCCCATCTCTCGCGCCGGTTGCCACAGCGCCACATAAGGTACGTCGTCATCCTTGTTGGCGGTGGCATGTCGCTCTATTTCTTTTTTCGGACTTATTACTGATGGTTGCATGCACTTGGTCACACGCAACCAAAATGTAACCAGCTTCGGCGCAAGTCATGATATTTTGTCTATCAATTGTACAAAATAGACAGCTGTGCGGCGTATCAGGCAAGGGCCGGTGCCTGCTGTACCTAAACTGTGTTTAAGATGTGGTGAATAAGATGAAATCCAGACCCCTGCATATCCAGCGCTACCTTATTAGTGGAATAATCACCCTTATTCCACTTTGGGTTACCTGGCTGGTCTTCAAGTACGTATTCAACCAGCTCTCCAAACTGGGATCGCCCTGGGTCAAGATACTCTCCCGCAGTATTCAGAACGAGTATCCGTCGGTAGCGCAATGGCTGCTTGAACCCTGGTTTCAAAATACCCTGGCAGTACTGCTGATGCTCGTCGGACTCTATCTCGTTGGTCTGCTTGCAAGTCGGGTGATCGGGCGCAAGATTCTCTATATCTTCGAATCCACCGTGCAGCGCCTGCCGGTGATCCAGAACGTGTATGGGTTGGTGAAAAAACTCATTTCCGCGCTGGAGCAGAAACCGGAAAACGTCCAGCAGGTGGTGCTGATCGAATTCCCGTCACCAGAGATGAAGACGGTTGGATTTGTGACCCGTACCATGGTGGATCACAACACAGGACAACAGCTTGCCGCGGTGTATGTGCCAACCACGCCCAATCCCACCTCCGGGTACCTGGAGATAGTGCCGATCGAGAAGCTTGTTTCGACCAATTGGAGTATGGATGAGGCGATGAACTTCATCATCTCGGGCGGTGCCGTGGCGCCGGAGACGGTGCCTTATGGGAAGAAGAAATCAGATTAAGTGAGTTTGGATATTATCTGTTTCCAAATATTATTTTAGCTTGATCGTGGTATAGGTTCACATGAAAGAGCATGGGAATCATATTATGTGTGGTAGTCTGCATTTAATACGACAGAAGGCATCAGATCGACAACACTGAGTTGAGTCTGTTTGTTACTTGGCTCATCTTCCTGTATGTCCAAATTCTGGATTCCGGCATTCGCCGGAATGACGAACATTACTCAAGGTTTATATACAGCAGGTTGCAGAGTTGTTCCCAGGTCCTTGCGGTGGGAAGCTGTGCAAATCCATGCACTTCACAGGGTATATGAGTAACCTGAGTGTCGTGTGAATTCCCCAAGCTATACTGATGATCAGGGTGCATTGGATTAGTATTAACAGGCCCTAAGGAGAGGTTCAAACAGGATGTCTTTTATTTTTTAGGGTAAGACGATCCACTTGCCTGGGTTGTGGATATTGGTCTGCCGATGGAACGGGGAACCCTCCTCATGACCAAAATCATCTTGACCGCGGCTCGTCATCCAGGTTGGGTTGTACTGGTGCTTGGATTGTTTACAATCCTTGCTCTCTTCCGTCTGCCGGAGTTACGCGTAGAGATCACGGCTGAAGGGATGATGGTCAACAATCCCCCGGCCCTTGCCGAATACCAACGTACAATGGACAGCTTCGGCAGTGAGGATGTCACGGTCATCTACCTTGAAGATCCCGATCTGTTTGCGCCTGAGAATCTCTCAATTATTCAGCAGGCAGTGAAGAGCATTGAGACCATTCCCCAGGTCAGTCGAACGGTCAGCCTCTTCTCGGTTCGTTACCTGCATACGGTCGATGGTTATATCTATACCGACCCCTACTTGAAAAGCATTCCTGAAGACCGCGAAGCGGCAGAGGCCGTTATCCGGGCTGCGCTGATCAACCCCCTGATCGAAGGCAATCTGCTATCCGGGAGCGGCGAGGTGATGGCGATAAACCTCTTTTTCGATATGGATGATTATCATCGGGGATTCGATGAGGAGGTGGCAGTGGCGCTGGATCAGGCGATCGAGCCGTTACAGGAGCGTTTCCGCCGGGTATTTCATCTGGGTGATCCCTCGGTTCGTTCAGCCATTTCGGAGCAGATCCGCTCAGATCAACAGCTGATTCTGCCGCTTGCCCTGATGGTGCTGGTTTTAACTCTCGCCCTCACCCTGCGCCACTGGAAGGCCCCGCTGATCCCGCTGCTCACCGCCGGGATGAGTGTGATTTGGATCCTTGGACTGATGGCGGCTCTCGACATCCCGGTGAATGTCATGACCTCGATTGTCCCCGCCCTGTTGATCATTGTGGGCTCAACCGAGGATATTCATCTTTTGTCCGAGTACCAGGCCGCCATTCGCAAGGGAAAAAACGATCAAATGGCGATCAGCCTGATGGCAAAATACATGGGGATGGCCATCGCATTGACCTTTGCGACCACCTTTCTGGGTTTTCTTTCGATTTCCCTCAATCCCATCGATCTGCTGCAACAGTTTGGCCTGATCGCCGCCCTGGGTCTGGCAATGAACTTTCTGATCACTATCACCTTGGTTCCCGCCAGCCTGCAACTGACGCGTAAATTCGGTGTGAACACGCTGGCTATAAACCACTACCCGTTCGCATCATTTGCCACCTGGCTCTATCAGCAACTGTCGCGCTATCCGAAGGCGATCATCGGCGCTATTCTGGTGTTGATGGCGGTCTGTCTCTTGTGGGCGACCCAGATCAAGGTCAACAACAATGTAATGGACTACTTTGACCAGCGCTCCGAGCTGCCGGAGCAGGCGGATTTACTGCATCAAAACCTTTCCGGAATGCAGGCCCTCTCAATCGTGTTGAGCGGTACCCAGGGCACCTTCCTCCAGGTGCCCTATCTCGAGGAGCTGCACAGGCTCCAGGACTATCTTGATGAGACAGGCCGTTTCGACAAGAGCTTTTCCTTTGCCGATTTCATCGCCGTGGTTCACAGCGGTATCGATGGTGAATGGCCCGGCACAGTCTACCTCCCCGCACGAAACGAGGTCGTCAAGGAGTACATGTCCCTGTTGGACCATGAGAATGCCGAGGCCTTTGTCTCGTCGGATTACAGCCAGGCCCGTATCCTGGTTCGCCATGCCATCAGCTCCTCCCATGAGCTGAATGAGGTGGTGGATGCGATCAGGGAGTACACCAGGGAGTGGATGGATCCGATCCTGGACGTAACGATCACCGGCGGCAGTTACCTCAACAGTCAGGCGGTGGATTACATGGCGGGTGGCCAGGCAAGGTCACTGTTGCTGATGTTGCTGGTGATCTTCATGCTGGTTGCCCTGCTGTTCATGAATCTGAAGGCAGGTTTGATCGCCGTGACGGCCAACTGTTTTCCTATCGTGGTGCTGTTCGGCATCATGGGAATGGCCGGAATCGCCCTGGATACAGGCACCACCATGGTCGGCGCCATCGCCCTGGGTATCTGTGTCGATCACACCATGCATTTCATGGTGCGCTACCAGCGCCTGGCGAAAAATTACCGATCTGAATCGGAAACCCTGGTGGAAGTCATTCAACAGGAATCGACCCCCATCATTGCTACCGCGCTGGCCCTGGCC
Source organism: gamma proteobacterium symbiont of Ctena orbiculata (assembly GCA_003094535.1). Taxonomy (GTDB): domain Bacteria; phylum Pseudomonadota; class Gammaproteobacteria; order Chromatiales; family Chromatiaceae; genus Thiodiazotropha. The sequence goes on from NATV01000086.1 coordinate 36,484, forward strand.
GCGGGCTTTCTTACATTGACCTTCTCCAACTTTCCTCCGGTTACCCTGTTTGGTCTATTGAGCGCCCTGGTCATGTGTCTGGCCCTGGTTGGAACCTTTGTGGTGATCCCGTTGATGCTGCGAAACACACGCCTGATCACGGTGTGGGATCTGCTCTCGATAGGTTTGAAAAGAGATGTGCTCGATAAATGTCCGTTGTTTCAAAATATGCGGCCCTGGCAGGTGAGAAAACTGGTGGCATTGAGTCGGATCTGGGAATTTGAGCCAGACGAAGCGATTCTGCTGCAGGGTACCAAATACGATACCATGCTGGTGTTACTCAAGGGGCAGGCTGAAGTCTGGCGTACCCGGCATGATGGCTCCACCTATCAGGTTACCACTTATAAACCTGGCGGAGTATTTGGAGTTTCGTCTCTGGTTTCCAAACGCGAGCAGCTGGCTGATGTGGTGGCTGTTGGAAATGTGCAGGTACTGTCGCTAAGATGGAAAAGCATCCACAGAATCGCCCGTCTCTATCCTCGTATAGCTTCCCGTTTCCATGAAAACCTATCCACGATTATTGCGAATCGACTTTTTCATGAAGCTGACGATCTAGCTTATGAGGACGAACTTTCAGGCCTTCACAACGCTACATTTATTCAGAAGCTGTTGAACTTTACTGCAGACAAAGCGCATCGATACGATGAGCCGCTCTGTTTGATTATCCTGAGCCTTGGGGGAGAAGACTTGATTATAAAAAACCACGGCCGGCAAACGCTTCGCTGGATATTCCGTGAGATGACTCAGGCGGTAAATCAAGCATTACGCAAAGTCGACCTGTTTTGCCGTTGGGGGATAGGGGAGTTTGTCATCATATTACCCAGAACAGACCATGCCACGTTGGATGAGATTGTGTGGCGTTTGGAGGCTGCATTAAAAGAGGCGGATTTTGGTCTGGTGCAAGGGGTAAATATACAAGCCCGCTATGCCTATCTGCAGAAGGATGATACAGCGCAATCGCTGATTGCTCGTGCAAAATCAAACGATGTCATTTGGGAGCTAATCCAAGCGAGGAGTATTAAGGTTAGCGCTTAGTATCAATCGGATGTTATTCGTTTTTACTCCCGTGCACTGCGTGAAAAAGCATATTACAGCTGGAATCTTTGACTTGCTGGTCCCGGTTGAATTTGTCTATTTAGATTTTTTTATCCAAGTTAATTTAATTGGTAGGTTTGAAATTCAAAAGCACTTAGCCGATGTGTTTCGAGTTCTGGATATTCGCCCTAGAAGCTTGCCTTAAAAAGTAACCTCTGGATCAATTGGGCATCATCCCACCATGGCTTTTCTTGGTTCATTCTCCAAATTAAGTGCGGAATGCCATTCGTGTGCAAAGCGATCAGGTCTGCATGTTGCGTATCCATCGGCAGTGTCATTGCATTCGCTTTTTCTCGAAAATACTCCCATTCGGTTTTGTCTTTCGGGGGGATAATAATGATCTTGTTGGGGGCGACGCGCGCGATCGCGGTTTGATACTCCCTCGTTGGCCTGCTTACAAGTCGGGTGATCGGGCGCAAGATTCTCTATATCTTCGAATCCACCGTGCAGCGTCTTCCGGTGATCCGGAACGTGTATGGATTGGTGAAAAAACTCATTTCCGCGCTGGAGCAGAAA
>NATV01000087.1 GCA_003094535.1 gamma proteobacterium symbiont of Ctena orbiculata
AAAGTCCGCGAGCAGCTGGAGCACAGCGCGGACCTCGATATCCTGGAAGTTGAGCGAAAGTCTCTCACCCGTGAATACCAGACGCTCTTTTTGCAGGGCCTCTTTCTCCTGCCGCGACAGGGAACGGACCTCGACGATAAAAATCTCGTTGGCCTGATACGCTAGATAGTCATACTCACCGGTCGGCGAGATCTCGATTTTTACATTCTCCCCAAACGGCCTGGTCTCCACCCTGGTAATCGGCGTGGCGAAATCCATCACATCCAGGGACTGCACCAGGGAGGCGTCGACATTGGCCTTGAAGGCCTCGACAACGATCTTTCCACCCTCCTCTCGTACGTCCACTGGGGTTGAGGGATTCGTCAAGGTAATCATCACCCGACCCTCTCCCGCCTCACCGCGGCGGAAGTCAATGTTGGCGATGTCATATCTGTCGGCCCGAACCTCCTTTCCGCCCCCTGTGCTCGGAGCGGTGGCCGCCGGCATAGCCGCCTTGGGTGCTTCTGCCACAGTTGACGATCCGATCCCTTTGTTACTGACATCAAGGGTGACCAATACATCCGAACCCGTCACTTCCGTCTTGTATCCAACCAGGGAAGTGAGATTTATGACAACCCGGGTGCGGTTACCCGCCTGCAATGCGGTGATGCTGTGCGCCGGCCCCACGCCGATCATCTTGGTTTTGTAACCCAGGTCGTTGCTTACACCGGCAAAATCGAGAGATATCCTGGCGGGATTCTCGGTGGTAAAACTCACCGGCTCATCTACCGGCGCCGTCAGGCCCAGCGATATCTGCACCCTGTCACCCGGCAGCGCTGAAAACGTTATGGATTTGAGGGACGCCTCGGCATACACAATCAGCGGTGCACCCCACAGGATCAAGAGCAACATCAGGGTGTTGAAACTCAAGCTCCGGTCCCCTCTCATTTCTGAATGACTTTTCCAACTGTGTCTGAGTGCCATTGGCAAACCCCTCATCTCGAATTCCTCTTGACTATTCCGCCAACGCTAGCGAAGCCTGACGCTCAATATACCCACCAGAACCATCCTGTACTATCTCAGTCAATTCGATTCTGTCTTCAGAAATCAGCACGATGCGGCCGTGGTTTTGACCCATGTAATTGCCGCTCTTAACCTTGTGCACGGTCCCTTCCGTAGTCTTTACCAATCCCCATGTGGCCCCAATTTGCTCAAGTGTTCCCACCATCCGAATGGAGTCTAATGGATAGGTTTCAAGTTCCTCTTTACGCCGATTGAAATCAGGCCTGATACCGCTCCCAGCAACACTTGCGGTTTCCGCTTGATCCCCGAACATATCGAGGAAAGGATTTCTGCGTCCGGTATCGGAGTAGATGAACGTCTCGATCTGCCTGATCTCCGGCAACGGCTCGATACGCTCAGGTGGCTGAGCCTTTTGCTGCGCGACAAACCCCCTTAGCTCGTCCAGATTCGGATTTGCACAACCTGAAAGAACGGCTACAGAAAAAAGAAGCGGGAGCCATAGGACCCTATCGTTGAGAATACGCATGCTCATTGACCTTCCTCTTCTTCATCAAGGTAGCGATAGGTTTTTGCTGTCGCCTCCATGAGCAGATCAGCATTCGCATCCTCTTTGGATACTCTGCTTATCTTCACATCGTGAATCGTGACAATTCGCGGCAATGCAGCCAAGCCACTGATAAACTGACCAAATTCATGATATTGGCCGGTCACTTTGACCTGGATCGGGAGCTCGGCGTAAAACTCTCTCGGCACCTCTTCCTGCGGCTTGAACAGCTCGAATTCCAGTCCTGAAGCGAGACCGGTCTGCGATACATCCACCAGCAGCTCCGCCACCTCGGTCTTGTCGGGGAGCTGTCTCAGCATGGTGCCGAAAGACTGTTTCATCTCTTCCAACTGTTTCCGATAGGCTTCGAGATTCGATGCCTTTTTCTGCTTTTTCGAAAAATCCGCGCGCAGCTCCTGCTCTTTCTTCTGCACCCCCTCCAAGCTGTTTATATCATCCTCAACAACCAGGTAATAACCGGCCACCAAGACGATTATTGCAGCCAAGATGACCACAATGACCTTGATCGGCATCGGCCAAACGCCGACATTATTGAAGTCAAGTTCGCCGAGATCTTCTAAAATACTCATTCTTCAGCCTCCGCGTTCTGGGAGGTTTGCTTTACCATAAGCTTAAAATTGCTGTAGCCGGTACCGGTCTTCTCTTTACTCTCGATAAATACCAGCGCAGGCCTTTCCAGCCATTCGGAATCATCGACGTTGCGCATCATCGAGGAGACGCGGGCATTCGATTGCGCCTGTCCGCTGAACGTAACCAGTGCGCCCTGCTGCTCGATTTCATCGAGGAAGACCCCATCCGGCAGCGTGGTAACAACCTCATCGAAGAGGTGAACTATCTGCGGCCTGCTACTCTGCAACTCTTGAATAATATTCATTCTGGCCAGGAGATTCTGCTTGGTCTTGTCAAGATCCTGGATTTCACGAATCTCCTTCTCAACAGCCTTTATCTCTTTTTGCAGAAAATCATTTCGCGCATTCTGCGCGCCTATCTGGCTCTGGATAAGCTGATGGACCCCGAATACCACAAAAGCGGCAAGCAGCGCGCCCGCCAGCACCATAAGTCCGAATTCCTTCTGACGCTCTTTGCGTTCCGCTTCTCGCCATGGGAGTAGGTTAATTCGCGCCATCAGTCGAAACTCCTCAATGCCAAACCACAGGCGATCATCAATGCCGGAGCATCAGCACTCAGCGCCTGGGGTTTTACCCTTGATGAAACCGACATGTTGGCGAACGGGTTCGCCACCGATGCCGGGGTCCCCAACTTCTCCTCGATCAGATCATCGACACCCGGTATGGATGAGCTACCCCCAGCCAGGATGATGTGATCGACACTATTGTAAGCGCTGGAGGAGAAAAAGAACTGCAGAGAACGGCTAACCTGCTGAGCCATGGCCTCCTTGAAGGGCTCAAGGACTTCCGGCACGTAGTTATCCGGCAAGCCACCCTGGCGTTTGGCCATGCCGGCCTCCTCGATGGAGAGTCCGTAACGCCGCTGGATCTCTTCCGTCAACTGCCGGCCACCGAAGTTCTGTTCCCGGGTATAGATAATCTTGTTGTTGTGCAGTACGTTCAGGGTGGTGGTCGTGGCGCCGATGTCCGCAATGGCGATAGTCTGGTCATCACCATGTTCAGGCAGCTGATCCATCAACTGGGAACAGGCGTTTTCCATGGCGTAGGCCTCCACATCCACGATCGAGGCGGAGAGCCCGGCCAGCTCCAGCGCCGCGACCCGGTCGTCGACATTCTCGCTGCGGGATGCGGCCAACAGCACATCGACCAGATCGGCATTTTTCTCGGAAGGTCCGATGACTTCAAAATCGAGGTTGACCTCTTCCAGGGGGTAGGGAATGTACTGATCGGCTTCCAGTTGAATCTGGCTCTCCAGTTCCTGATCGGAGAGGGCTGCCGGCATTGAGATGACCTTGGTGATCACAGCAGAGCCGGAGACGGCGACTGCGGCATGTTTTGCCCTCGATCCGGATCGCCTTACCGCAGAGCGGATCGCATCACCGACTGCATCGACTTCTGCGATATTCTTTTCGACAACTGCGTTGCCCGGTAATGGCTCAACCCCGTAGGCTTCTACCCGGTAGATTGCGCCATTACGCCCGGTTGCTTTGGACAACTCTAACAACTTGATGGCTGTGGAGCTGATATCTATGCCTATTAAAGGCGGTTTTTTTCTTCCGAATAGTGACATGCGGTTACCTAAACAATCCTTATGCCGCAGAACTTAACTAGGATTCTCTTTAAATAGAGTAAGTAACTATATAGCAGCAAATGATTTTTTTGTGAAGACATTTTTTCACAAAAGAGCTAATATTGCTCACATTTTATTTGCTAGACTATCGACCTTCATACGGACCATTCTGGTCTGCCCTGATAAACTAATTCTGTGAACCAGCGCATGAAGTCGTTTTACAGACTCTTAAGATACCTCGTTTACTTCTTATTCGGCCTTTCAGTGATAGGCGCTGTAGCTCTATTTGGCGCCTATCTCTACCTTGAACCCAAGTTGCCATCCATCGAAACTCTCAAGGATGTACGTCTACAGGTCCCCCTACGTATCTACAGTAACGATCACCTGCTGATCGCTGAATTTGGCGAGAAACGTCGAGAACCACTCGATTTCGATCAAATCCCGCCAATCATGATCAACGCCTTCCTAGCCGCTGAGGACGACCGCTTTTTCCAACACCCCGGCGTAGACTATCAGGGCATCATGCGCGCCGCCATCCAACTTCTGCTCACTGGCGAGCGAAGGCAGGGCGGAAGCACCATCACCATGCAAGTGGCCAGGAATTTCTTCCTCAGCAGCAAAAAGACCTATACCAGAAAACTCAATGAGATATTTCTCGCACTGAAGATAGAACGGCTGCTCTCCAAAGAGGAGATACTCGAACTCTACCTTAACAAGATCTATCTCGGCCACCGTTCCTACGGCGTCGGTGCAGCTGCCTTAGTCTATTACGGCCGGCCTGTAGAAAAACTTGAGCTTTCTGAAATCGCCATGATTGCCGGGCTCCCCAAGGCCCCGTCCCGCTACAACCCCATCTCCGACCCAGAACGTGCATTGATCCGCCGAAACTACGTTCTGGGCCGCATGCGGGAGCTCAACTATATCAGCCATTTCGAGTACGACACAGCGGTAGCCGCGTCGATAACCGCAAAACTTCACACCGCCCCAAGCGAGGTGGAAGCCCCTTACGTTGCGGAAATGGCCCGCGCGGAGGCGGTCAGCCGCTTCGGCCAGGAGGCGTATACCAGTGGCTATAGTATCACCACCTCCATCGACAGCCACCTGCAAGCAGCCGCCAACCAGGCCCTGCGCCAGGCCATTCAGGCCTACGACAAACGTCACGGCTTTCGCGGTGTTGCCGGTCACCATGATATCACCGAAGTGGAGGATGAAGCCGAACTGATTGCGTTGCTGGATGACACCCCGGACGTGACCGGCATGAAAAAGGCCGTGGTGACGGCCATCGGCGAACAGCATGCTGAGGTATACACAGCGCAGGGAGAGAGGCTGACCCTCGAGTGGCCGGCCCTGTCATGGGCAAGCCCCTACCTCAACCATGACGCCAAAGGGGACGCACCAAAACAGACCCAAGAGATTCTTACAACCGGCGACGTTGTCTACCTATACTGGGAAAAACCGCTAGAAGGTGAGCCCTATTGGCGACTGGCGCAGATTCCCGCCGCCTCCGGCGCTCTTGTCTCCGTCTCCCCGAATAATGGATCGATAAAGGCATTGGTAGGCGGCTATGACTTCTACCTAAGTAAATTCAACAGGGTGACACAGGCCAAACGTCAGCCGGGATCAGGATTCAAGCCATTCATCTATTCCGCCGCCCTCGAGGCAGGCTTCACCCCCGCAACGCTGATAAACGATGCACCGGTGGTGTTTGAAGATGATGCCCTGGAGGCAGTTTGGCGCCCGGAAAACTACAGCGGCAAGTTTTTTGGCCCCACCCGGCTCCGCTACGCGCTGACCCACTCCCGCAACCTGGTTTCGATCCGGCTTCTGCGCAAGATAGGAATTAAATTCGCCATCAACTATGCCAGCCGTTTCGGTTTTGACAAGAACGATCTGCCCCACGATCTATCGTTGGCCTTGGGCAGCGGCTCGGTAACCCCGCTTGCCATGGCTGGCGGCTACAGCGTACTGGCCAACGGCGGCTTTTATGTACCACCCTACATTATCGATTCGATCCAGGACGACCAGGGCGAAGCGATCTACCAGGCGAATCCCATCCAGATCTGTGATGACGAGATGAAGCAACTCGCCGAGCAGGCCGCCCAATCCGCCGCAGAAGTGACGCCTGGGCAAGCCGAGACCGCGGCAGATGACGGGATCGATGAGATTGATGCGGTCATCATACCCCGCTGTGCGAAACGTGCGATTACCGAACAGAATCACTACCTGATGCACTCAATGCTGCGGGATGTCATACAGCAGGGTACGGCGCGCAAGGCACGCGTACTCGGCAGAGGGGATGTTGCCGGAAAGACAGGAACCACCAATGACCAGAAAGACGCCTGGTTCAATGGCTTCAACCACTACCTGGTTACCACCACATGGATCGGTTTCGACGATGTTGAACCCCTGGGACGGGGGGAGGTCGGCGGCCGCGCCGCGCTTCCCGCCTGGATAGACTACATGCGTGTGGCGCTTAACGGCATCAATGAGACCGTACCCGATATGCCATCTGACATGGTCACCATGCGCATTGACGTTGACACAGGACAACCCGTGGGGGTTGGCAGTTCGAATGCCATTTTTGAGGTTTTCGAAGTCCACAACGCGCCTAAGTTACCCCGGGAGGACCGCTCCGGGAGGAATCAAGGCACTACCCCGCAGACAGTTCTAACACCAATCGAAGATCCCTTTTGAACGGCCATGCGGACAGGAAAGCGTGAACTACAACGGCGTATCGCCTACGACGCGGCTCGTATTCTGACCGAACTGCGCAGTGACAATATCGCGTATGCCTGCCAAAAGGCCGCGGCCAAGTATGGCGTCACCAAACGCCAGCTGCTGCCGACCAGGGAGGAGGTTGAAAGCGCCCTGCGGGAACAACAGCGCCTGCTGCGGGGAGAGGGCCAGGCCAACACCCTTCAGGCACTTCGTCAAAGCGCCCTCGGCGCCATGCAGGCGTTGCACCAGTTTCACCCCAAACTGGTGGGGGCGGTGTTCGATGGCACCGCCGACAGCAACAGCAGGGTAAGGCTGCATCTGTTTGCGGATACACCCGAGGAACTGCTGTTCGCGTTAAGCGATATGCATATCCCATGGCAGGAAAAGCAGCACCAGATGCAGTTCAGTGACGGCAGCAGGGAGACAATGCCATGTTTTCTGTTCAGCGCCGACGGTGTCGGTTTCGAACTTACCCTGCTGCCTGTGCAAAATTCACGCAACCATCCCCTGGATCCTTTGGATAATCAACCCATCCAGGGGGCTACCATAAAGCAGCTGCAACGGCTCATCGAATCACCCGCATGAGGCAATTCAATCAGCGCTTATCCAGCGGCACGTAGTCGCGTCTGGCGTAACCCTTGTAGATCTGACGCGGACGCCCGATCTTCTGCCTGGGATCATCCATCATCTCCAGCCAATGAGCCACCCAACCGACCGTGCGCGCGATGGCGAACATCACGGTGAACATATTGTTGGGTATACCCAGGGCGCGATAGATGATACCCGAGTAGAAATCGACATTCGGATAGAGCTTGCGTTCGATGAAATACTCGTCATTGAGCGCGATCTCTTCCAGGCGCTGTGCCAATTCGAACATCGGGTTGTTGGCATCCGCCAGTTTCTGCAGGACCTCGTGACAGACTTCCCGAATGATGCCGGCCCGGGGATCATACTTCTTATAGACCCGATGCCCGAAACCCATGAGACGGAAACCATCATCCTTATCCTTGGCCTTGGCGATGTATTTGTCGATCTGGGAAACATCACCGATCTCGCTGAGCATATCCAGCACCGCCTCATTGGCGCCGCCATGGGCCGGACCCCAGAGGGATGCAATACCGGCAGCGATGCAGGCGAAGGGATTGGCCAGGGAGCTGCCGGCAAGGCGCACGGTGGAGGTACTGGCGTTCTGTTCGTGATCGGCATGGAGGATGAAGAGCAGGTTAAGCGCCCTCTCCGCAACCGGATCCACTTCATACTCTTCACAAGGGGTTGCGAACATCATGTGCAGCAAATTGGCGCAGTAGGAGAGCTCGTTGCGCGGATACATAAACGGTTCGCCGACATTGTGCTTATAGCTGGCGGCGGCAATCGTCGGCATTTTCGCAATCAATCTGTGCGCTGCGACCCGGCGCAGTTCAGGATCGTTGATATTGAGCGAGTCGTGATAGAAGGCCGAGAGGGAACCGACCACACCCACCATAATCGCCATCGGGTGGGCATTATAGTGAAAACCGTCGAAGAAGTGGGTCAGGGTTTCATTCAACATGGTATGGCGGCCGATCAGTTGATTGAACTCCTTCAACTGATCGGCATTCGGCAACTCACCATTCAACAGCAGATAGGCAGTTTCAAGATAGTCACCGTTCTCAGCCAGCTGCTCAATGGGATAACCCCGATATTCCAGAATGCCTATCTCGCCCTGAATAAAGGTGATCTTGCTTTGGCAGCTTGCCGTTGACATGAAACCCGGATCATAGGTGAAGACCCCGGCTTCACTATAGAGTGCCGAGACATCGATTGCGGGCGGACCTTGTATCGATTCGCGAACTGGCAGCTTTATCGACACACCGGTCTCGTCATTGGTCAATGTATAGGTCTTTTGATTATCCGCCATGTTGGGCTCCATGAGTTACTTCAAGGCTTGCGTATGAACCGGGTGTTGAACCAACCATTGTCAATACCCTACACCGCGTGTGGTATTAATACAGGACTGAGAATATAACTATTTTTTATAGGGACCAAAATTATAGCCCCAAATCGACGCGGCGCTTCAACAAGATTATGTAAATGATAACTATTGTTTTTTACAAATTGTTGTCCCCTTTGACCATCCCATACGGGCCGCTGCCCGCCAGCCGGGGCACTGCCTGCAGAGTGCTCGCTTAATTCAGGGCCTCGGCAAAAGGTAACTCCTGACCTTGAACCGGCTGTAATTGATCGAACCAGGTGGCCTTTTCATCATACCGGGCGAAAAAGGGCTTCTGCACCAGATCGTGATCCCTGGCCTGGATAAAGCGCAGCACAAACACCCTCTCACCATTGACCTCGGTGACACCCTGCACCTCCACCTTGCCGGGACCGGCACTCATACTGGGCCCACGGGCGGTGCGGCCCAACCCGGAAACCTGCTTCATCGCGTCGCGATAGATCCGCCATGCCTTATACAGAGGGACCTCAAAATATCGCCGGGCACCGGTATCGCGCTCGACAAACATGTAGTAGGGGACGATTCCCAATTTAACCTGTTCATTCCACAGTTTCGCCCAATCGTCGGGGTTGTCGTTGATCTTCGCCAACAGCGGCCCCTGGCTGCGGATCTCCGCCCCTGTGTCGCGAATGCGGCGAATCGCCGCACGGGCAATGTCGGTATCGAGTTCGCGCCAGTGGTTGTAGTGGGCCATGAATGCGACATGCTTACCGGCCAACACAAGGTGGTGAAGCAGCTCAATCAGTTCATCGGCATCATCATCCGAAATGAAGCGCTGCGGCCAGAAGGTCAACGCCTTGCTGCCGATGCGTATGGTCTGGATATGGCTGAACTCGGGGTGGAGCAGAGGTTCCAGGTAGCTCTTCAGCTGCCTGCTCTTCATCACCATCGGATCGCCGCCGGTCACCAGCAGATCGGTCACTTCCGGATGGAGGCGGAGATAATCGTAGAGCCTCTCGGCCCCGGTCGTCGCCATGCGCAGTGCCTTGTTGCCGATAAACTGCGCCCATCTGAAACAGAAAGTGCAGTAACTGTGGCAGGTCTGCCCCTGGCTGGGAAAGAACAACACCGTCTCTTTATATTTATGCTGCAGTCCTTGAATCGGCTCGCCGTCTGCATCACGAGGTATGTTCCGATCCAGCTGTCCGGCAGGATGGGGATTCAGCTCAGCCCTGATCTCGTTGGCCAATGCCCGCACGCCCTGTTTCTCCATGCCGGAGCGCAACGCCATGTCCATCCGGTTGTAATGCACATCCGACAACATACCGCGCTGCGGAAAGGTCAGCTGAAATATCGGATCATCCGGCACCCGCTGCCAATCGATAAGCTCGCTCAGCACGTAATCATTGACACGAAAAGGGAGTACGGATGAAACAACCTTCATCTCATGGCGCAACTCAGCGGATAGCTGATCCAACTGGCTGATCCGATCCAGATCACGAGCCGTGTAGACCGTGAAGCGCTGAGGTGTATATTCAAAATCAACCGAGTGCAACAATGACCTGGTTGATCTGGAATTAAGCGGCATAGTCGTCTCCTCGAGGAATCACATATAACCTTGCCAGAGATCCCTCAACTGGTTGGAAAATGCAGCCCATAAACACCGGAAGTCGACAGTGATTTGATGTCAATCTGTCACCTAAAATACGACCAGAGAATCGGGCATAAGGAGCCGTACCCTAACAAACAATGGCAAAAGCATCAAAAAAAGCTTAAAGCAACCTTATGCACAATAACGTCAATTAGGAACAAATAATGATATTAAGTGAATTATAAACACAAATATAAGCATATTAACGTTACATTTGAAAATGCAATACCTATGCGGATTTAGATTGAAATATCTTTATTTCATAGGACGATTTGATCAGCCCCGGATGGCCGCACCAGACGAGCTGGCCACTGGTCAGCTGCACATTTGTGCAAAGCACTATAAATATTTATCATCAACATGCATAATTTGATTTATATACCTATAAGCAAAAAAGATATTGTATTCATATAAATAAAGAGCGACTAAGGCTGCACCATGAACCTACATGAATATCAAGCAAAATCCCTATTTGCCAGCTACGGCATTCCCGTACCCCAAGGCCAACCCGTCACCAGCCCAAGCGATGCCCGAACCGCGGCACAGGGCGTGGGCGGAGATCTCTGGGTGGTCAAGGCCCAGGCCCATACCGGCGGGCGCGGCAAGGCGGGCGGGGTGAAACTGGCACGCAGCCTGGACGAGGTTGAAGAGGCGGCGGGCGATATCCTCGGGATGACCCTGGTCACCAATCAGACCGGCGCCCAGGGACTGCCGGTGAATACTGTCCTGGTGGAGGAGGGGAGTGATATCGCCAGAGAGCTCTATCTGGGGGCGCTGCTGGACCGCTCACACTCGCGCATTACCTTCATGGCCTCGGCCGCCGGCGGCATGAATATCGAGGAGGTGGCCGCGGAAACACCGGAGAAGATTCTCACCACCATTGTCAATCCATCAACCGGCATGCTGCCGTTCCAGTGCCGGAAGCTTGCCTTCGGGCTCGGCCTCTCCGGGGATCAGATCAAACAGTTCTCCAAGATCATGATGGCCCTCTATAAGCTCTACATTGACAACGATGTCAGCCTGATCGAGATCAACCCATTGATCGCCACCTCCTCCGGTGATCTGATCGCCCTGGACGCCAAGGTCAATCTCGACAGCAATGCCCTCTATCGACACCAGGAGCTGCTCGCACTGCGCGACGTCACCCAAGAGGACGAAAAGGAGGCCGCCGCCGCCCAACACGACCTCAACTACATCACCCTGGACGGCAGCATCGGCTGTATGGTGAATGGGGCCGGTCTCGCCATGGCCACCATGGATATGGTTAAACTGCATGGCGGCGAACCCGCCAATTTTCTCGATGTCGGCGGCGGAACAACCGCCGAGCGGGTGACAGAGGCCTTCAAGCTGATTCTTTCCGACGCCAAGGTGAAGACGGTACTGGTCAACATTTTCGGCGGCATTGTCCGTTGTGACCTGATTGCGGAGGGGATCATCACGGCAGCCCGCAGCATCGGCGTCTCGATACCCGTTGTGGTCCGTCTGGAGGGCACCAATGCCGAGCAGGGACTCGAAATGCTCGAGACAAGCGGTCTCGATTTCCAGACCGCGAACGACTTTGCCGAAGCTGCGAAGAAAGCCGTCGCCGCCGCAGCCTGAACAAGAACAGAAGGATAACAAGCCAATGAGCATACTCGTCGACAAAGAGACCCGTGTAATCTGCCAGGGCTTCACCGGCAAGCAGGGCACCTTTCATTCCCAGCAGGCCATCGAATATGGCACCCAGCTGGTGGGCGGCGTTACCCCCGGAAAAGGCGGCCAGACCCATCTCGACAGACCGGTGTTCGACACCGTCAACGATGCCGTTGCCACCACCGGCGCCGATGCCACCATGATCTATGTACCACCTCCCTTCGCTGCAGACGCGATCATCGAGGCGGCGGAGGCCGGGATCCGTGTCATTGCCTGTATTACCGAGGGCATACCCATACTCGACATGCTCAAAGTCAAGGAGGCGCTGAAATCGTACGATGCCCGCCTCATCGGTCCCAACTGCCCCGGCGTCATCACACCCGGAGCCTGCAAAATCGGTATCATGCCTGGTTCGATCCACCGCCCGGGGAGGGTGGGCGTAATGTCACGCTCCGGCACCCTCACCTACGAAGCCGTTCACCAAACAACCCTCGCCGGACTCGGCCAGAGCACCTGTGTCGGACTGGGTGGTGATCCGATAAACGGCACCAGCTTTATCGATTGCCTGAAACTGTTTGAAGAGGACGCCCAGACCGAAGGCATCATCATGGTTGGTGAAATCGGCGGTTCCGCCGAGGAAGAGGCGGCGGACTACATCAAAACCCATGTCAAGAAGCCTGTGGTTGCCTACATTGCCGGTGTTACCGCGCCACCGGGCAAGCGAATGGGGCATGCGGGGGCCATCATCAGCGGCGGCAAAGGCACCGCGGAAGCTAAATTCGCAGCCCTGGAAAACGCCGGTGCGCAGGTGGTGAGATCCCCTGCGGAGATGGGGAGTCGCATAGCGCAACTGATCAACTGATATACTGCAGCAATGAAACCGGTTAAAAGCCCCTACCTCGTACCCATCGATGGCCGCATTAAGCGCAACCGCTTCACCACCAAGCCGCCAAAGGATGGGATGGACAAAAAAAGTTGCAAGAAGGCCCTGGCCCGGGAGATCGATCAGCTTGACGAACTCCAGCGAAGGCTCTATGCGGAGGACAGGCGCTCCCTGCTGATCCTTTTCCAGGCCATGGATGCTGCCGGCAAAGACAGTACGATCCGCGCCGTCATGACCGGCATAGACCCGAGCGGCTGCCAGGTTTTCTCATTCAAACAGCCCTCCAAGGAGGAGCTCGACCACGACTTTTTATGGCGCACCACCCGGGCGCTGCCGGAGCGCGGACGGATTGGCATCTTCAACCGCAGCTACTACGAAGAGACACTCGTGGTCAGGGTTCATCCCGAATACCTGGAGGCACAGCGCATCGATATTCCCAAAGAACTCGACAGCTTGTGGCAACAGCGGTTCGAGTCGATCCGCCAGTACGAAAAGCATCTATCGGACAACGGAACGGTGGTGCTCAAATTCTGGCTCAATGTCAGCAAGGAGGAGCAGCGCAAGCGTTTTCTTTCACGCCTGGATGAAGCGAGAAAAAACTGGAAATTTTCCGTCAAGGATGTGGAGGAGAGGCAGCATTGGGATGACTATATGCAGGCCTATCATCAGGTCCTGGAGCAGAGTTCCAGGGCCTGGGCGCCATGGTATGCCATACCCGCCGACAACAAACCCTATATGCGTTGGCAAGTCGCCCGCATCATTCGCAAGACCCTGAAAAGGATGGATCCCGACTATCCCAAGGTGGAACAGGACGAGGCCGCGAGATTTAACGAAATGCGTACGCTGCTCGACAGCGAACAGTGACAAGGTGTAAAAAAACAGCTATCGGGTCTATGCTGAGAGATAAACCCGTTGTCCAGTCCATGCGTCAAAGGATGGAGCCCAAACCGCTAGCCGACTTAGAATTCGAACCATGCGTCCATGGCAATTCACCATAATCTGCATCTCCCTGCTCAGCCCGTTCATCAGCCAGGCGGACCCCAATCCGGTACAGCGCAGCAATCGCCAGCTGGCGGTAACTGTCTGCAACGACTATCGGGAAACCAATCGCTTGCCCTGCTTCGTCTCACGCAACGATTGTCCCCGGGGCTTCGAGGTCATCGAGCGCTTCGCCGACAGCAGCGGACCGACCTTTTCAGCCTGTCGCGACAAACGGCACGAACGACCCAGGCACAGCAGACCGCCCGGCAGCCTCTACGCCAGCAAGAATCCGCAGCTGCTGAAACAGTTTGACCGCCTTGTCAGGGAAATCGAAAAGCGACAGATAGGCAGGTCAATGCATCTGCCAAAGGCATCCCAGGAAAAACTGGCGCACTTTTTCTCCGCGATCGATCTCAATAGGATCAAATTGGGCTACAGCAAGGCCCTGGCCAACGGCTGCTTTACCGATTGCCGACAGATCTTCTGCGCCAGCGGAGACCAGGTCAATGCCTGGACCGATCCACAGGCCCCGGTTCTGTCGATCAGGCTCCTGCATCAGCTGGCCCATGTCGAACGATGCGAAATTCAGGGTGGACGAGACCGCTTTGTCTTGGCCTGGTTGAAACACTTGCCTGACGAAGTCTTCAACGCCCTCGATCGCGGCGAAGCCATAGACACGGAGATGATTCATTTTGCCATGTTCATGAATAGCCATGCGAATAATAGGGCGGAGAGCATCTGCCGTCGCCTTAGCTGCGAAAGAGAGTAATCTCAGCAAGCCTCAGTTTCCATAGTGCGCCTTCAGCGCCTTCGCCAGGGCAGCCCAGGACTGCCTGTCTGCCGCCTCATCATACTTAAGCGGCAGATCGAATGCCTTACCAAAATTGTCGGCGCCCGGATTGGTGAACGAGTGCTTCGCCCCGGGGTAGTTGGTAAAACTGTATTTCACCCCGGCCCGGTCCATTTCCGCCATGAATGCGTCGATATGCTCTGGCTTCACAAATGGGTCGTCCGCGCCATTGAAGACCAGCACCTCGGCCTTGACCGCCCCTTCAACAGCCGGGTGTGAGGTCGGCAGACTGCCGTGAAAACTGCCGACCAGATCGAGATCCAACCCACGCCTGGCCATCTCCAAGACCATACCGCCGCCAAAGCAATAGCCAATTGCCGAAATATCATTTTTTGCCACGCTTTTATGCGCCTGCAACAACTCCATGGCCGCCTGGAAGCGGGCTGTGGCTGTCTCCATATTCTTCTTTACTTCAGCGGCGAAGCGTCCCGCATCCTTGGGGTGATCCGCCTGCTTGCCATCGCCATACATATCCACAGCCAAGGCGGTGTAACCCATGGCCGCCAACTGCCTGGCGCGGTCGCGGGCATACTCATTGTGTCCCCACCACTCGTGCACCACCAGAATCCCGGGGCGTCGTTCGCTGGCTGCGTCGTCGTAGGCTAGAAAGCCCTTCATCTGGATGCCTCCATGGTTATAGCCAACCTCCTCTCCCACAACCGCGCTCAACAAGGTCAGGGGAAAACTGCACAATACCAATGCCATTACAAGCTTGTTCATCTCTCAACTCCTCCTCATCAATAATCGACAGCCTCAGCGATCTGCATACCGCAAGGGAGCCTGCACGCGTTTTTACACTCTACACTTAGCACAGTTCCAAGGGTAACATCACCCAGATGCGACTCCTGATATTTTTGTTTCTGCTTCTGCTCCTCAGTTCAACAATCTCCGCCGGGGAATTAACCGTGACCGATGGTCAGGGTAATGATATCTCAATCGAAGTCCGCGAGGCCTCAGGCGACCTGGTGATGATCTGGCTGGTAGACCACGATGAATCCCGCGCCCTCTTCGACAGTCTGCTGCAACAACTCACTGATGCCGGGATCGAGGTATGGCGGGTCGATCTGCTGCAGGCCTATTTTCTACCCCGCACCAGCGAAACCGTACGCACCCTCGATGGCGAAGGCGTCGCCGCGGTACTCACCGCCGCGCACGCCCACAGCGACAAGCAGATCCTGCTCGCCAGCTATGACCGCATGCCACTGCCGCTTTTGCGTGGCGTGAATCGCTGGCAGGCCAGTCAAACGGAATCGCGCCTGCTGGGGGCGCTACTGTTCTATCCGAATCTCTTTGGACCCGCACCGGCTGCGGGGGAGGCGCCGGTTCACGATCCGATACTGCAGGCCACAAATCTGCCGCTGGTGATATTCCAACCTGAACTCGGCAGTCAACGCTGGCGTCTGATGCCGATCGTAACAACCCTATGGCGAGCGGGCTCGCCTACCTATATCTACATGGTCCCCGGGGTAAGGGATTGGTTCATCATGGGAGATGAGGCATCCACGGAACAGAAACGGAAGACCGTTAACAAGCTTCCCCGGCAGATTGCTGAATTTGCCAGGCTATTGGCCGGCCATCCCAAGCCTCTTTCGAACATCGAGGCCAGGGGCAGACAGATACCCTCGGCCGACCTCCATACCCTTATCCCCACCAAAGAGGTCACTCCAGCGCCGCCACTTAGGCTCGAGGACAGCAGTGGCAGGCAGCTGGATCTCGCCTCACTTAAAAACAGTGTGGTTTTGGTCAATTTTTGGGCAACCTGGTGTCCACCCTGCGTCGAGGAGATACCATCGCTGAACCGTCTGCTGGCCCACTATCGGGGCCAGCGGATCGAGATCATCTCAGTCGATTATCGTGAATCTGCCGAGGAGATAGGTAAATTCCTCAAGGAGAGACCGGTGGATTTTCCCGTCCTCATGGACAGAGATGGCCTGACTTCCCTCAAATGGCAGGTGTTTAGCTTCCCCAGCTCCTTCATCATCGACCGCGCGGGCCGGATACGCTATACCGCGAACAGGGCCCTCAACTGGGACAGCCCGGAGGTGATCGGCGGCCTCGACGACCTGCTGGCGGAGTAGCGGATAAAATATAATAAAGCGTGACTTGAATCAGGGTTTAAATTAGATAATTATTATAAGCTTAATTACCCGTCCCCTAAACCAGTAGAGTCCCATGGCAAGTCAAACCACCAAAAAGAAGGCTGCGCCCGTAAAAAAAACTACGGGTGCCGCCACACGCAAGAAGCAGACCGCCAAGAAGCAGTCCGCTTCGACCCGTAAAAAGCAGACCGTGAAGAAGCAAACTGCCAAGCGCACCACGACCACCGCGGCGAGCAAAGCCGCAGCGCCGGCAAAGGAGAGCAATGAGACTCGCGTCCTACCCGGATTACTGCAGGGCCTGCAGTCGGTCTTCGACAAGATACACAAAGACAGCCGGGACCGTGAGGATCACCAGGAAAAGATCATCGAGGAGTTCAGCGACCGGCTGACCCATGCCTTTGAACAGAGCCATACCGAGACCGAGGAGAGGGAGAAACTGCTGCTGGAGAGGCTGGAAGCCATAGAGAAAGAGCAGTCCTACAGGATACAGCGCATCAAGCTCTTCTCCCTGCCAGGCACGCTGATCGCCATCGCCGCCCTGATCTACCTGTTTTACGTGGTCCACATCATGGAGCGTTCCATGACCAGCATGTCCGCTGATATGAACCAGATCAGACACCATATTGCATCGATTGGAAACGACACCAACACCATGTCAGGCGGCGTTGTCGAGATGAATCAGCAGATGGCGCAGACCAACAAGAACATGAAGGCCATCACCAACCAGGTGAAAGGGATGAACGGCAGCATGAATCACCTGACCCGCAACGTGGGCGTGATGACCCATGACGTTGGCGCCATGTCACATACCGTCAGCCCGGTGATGAACGGAATGCGAAATTTCCTGCCATTTTTCTAGCGCCTGTCAGCAAACCCCGGTTCAATCGTCCCCAAAGCTGGTTCCAATCCGTTTCGCGCTGACCACCCAAGGGTGGTCGGCGGGTACCAGTTTCTTGTTTCCGGCCACCTCGGTGAGGGGAACGGGTACCGCGAGTTCCCCTTTTGCCGCCACCATGACACCGAACACCTCCTTCGATATCAGATCGGCGCATGCGGTGCCGAGACGGGTGGCGAGCAATCTGTCCACGGCGGACGGTGTACCGCCGCGCTGCAGGTAGCCAAGGATAGTCACTCTCGATTCCAACCCCGTCAGCTCTTCAAGCTGACGGGAGAGCGTAACGGTATGGTTGGCATGTGCCGCCTCAAATGCGGCGAGCTCCGCCTTTGCGCTCTTGCGTTCCTTCTTGTTTTCCGCACCGCTCTTCGCATCCAGCAGCGCCTGATACTGTTCGGCATCCCCCTTTGGCAATGCACCCTCTGCCACAGCCACGATACTGAAGTGCTTGCCGCCGGCCGCCCGCCTTCTGATCGCCTCCGCCACGCTCTCGATATCGTAGGCGATTTCCGGCAATAAAATGACATCCGCGCCGCCGGCCAGGCCAGACCCGAGGGCCAACCAGCCGGCGCGATGCCCCATGATCTCAACCACAATGATGCGATGGTGGCTGTGTGCCGTGCTGTGGAGCCGGTCAATGGCGTCGGTGGCGATGCCCAGGGCGGTATCGAAACCGAACGTGGTATCTGTATGCGCCACATCATTATCGATGGTCTTGGGCAGGGTAATCACATTCAAACCCTTCTCCATCAACTGCAGGGCATTTTTCTGGGTACCGCCGCCGCCGATACAGACCAGCGCATCGAGATGGTGCGCCTGGTAGTTCGTCACAATGACATCGGTCATGTCCTGGCGCTTGCCGTTGAAGTTCATTCGATGGGGCTTCTCGCGGCTGGTGCCGAGAATGGTTCCACCGCGGGTGAGAATGCCCGACAGGGCGGCGCTGTCCAATTGCAAAAAGCGGTTTTCCACCAGTCCCCGAAAGCCGTCGCGTATGCCAATCACCTGCATATCGTAGTAGTTCGAGGCCGCCTTCCCCACACCGCGGATTGCCGCATTGAGGCCCGGGCTGTCACCACCTGAAGTCAATATTCCGATATGTTTGGTCATTGAGGCACCTGCTACCGATCACCCGCTGCCGCTGCATCGGGTCGTGATTACATTTCGATCAGCCAATGATACACCACAACTGAGCGTTCAATGCCAATCCAGCCAGCGGATCGAGGCCGGGTGTCTCACCCGGATGCGCTGTCTGCGGTCCCGATGATAGATCCAACCCCTTATTTCAACAGCCGCGTGGAGCAGATTATCCGGGTCTTCGACTTCGAATCTCTCCCAGTCATCCCAGGTTATGCGCAATGCCAGGCCGCCCTCCAGGTTCAACCATAGACTGCTGCGGCTCTTACCGACCCGCGCCACACGCCCGGTGAGAATACGAAAACCTGACTCAGTGCCATGCAACTCCGCTGCGTCGGCGATGGGGTGGCGCCAGACGCCGCTGAGGCCCCTCCGCGCCTCCCGCTCGGCATCCTGATAGCAGCGAAGGTTTCGCAGATTGGGCGGAACCGCGATCTGGTACCCGGCCCCCTGTCTCAACAACTGACGGTTTATACTCTCACCCCGATGATCATAAAGATGGGCCAGGGTGCGTCCATACCTGTCCCGCTTCTCGGCATCGAGGCAAAGCCTGACCCTGCCGCCGCTCCGACTCACCAGGTTCTCGAGCAGCTGCCTGGCTGCCAGGGCGCCCGGCTCAGCTGCCGCTCCCTGTCCAAGCTCCGGTGTATTCACGCCGATCAGCCGGAGCTTCCGTCCGTCCTTGAGCCCCAGGGTATCGCCGTCGTGGACATAGGCGACCTCGAGCAGACCGCTATCGCAGGGCGCGCAGCTCTGGGCATGGAGATCGAAAAATAGGAGTGAAGCAGACAGCAAAAAGGCCCCGCGAAGCGGAGCCTTTTTCATCTGATCGGCAAGCTCTCTCAGTAACGTCATGCTGCTACACAGCGTGACGCTGAAAGATCAGCGGTTGTATTTCTTGCGGAACTTGTCCACACGACCGGCAGTATCTACGATCTTCTGCTTACCCGTATAGAAAGGGTGGCAGGATGAGCAGACCTCCACATGGAGCTCCTCCTGTCCCAGCGTTGAACGGGTGAGGATCTCGTTACCGCAACTGCATACGACTTTGATCTCCTCGTAACGAGGATGAATATCCGGTTTCATGATTGACTCTCTTGTGAGCAGGACACCGTTTACAACCTGCCCACCGGGGCAGGGAAAGAGCGGAATAATATGCCAAGACGGCGGTTAAGGCAAGCCCGTCTATTGGCGGGAGGGCCGGAGGGGAAATTCCAGGACATCCGCCTGTTGCTGGTCCTCCTGCTGTTTGTGCTTGATATCGCCCTGTAAATAACCCAATAGCCCCTGGGGCCCGACCATATGCTCCCACATCATGCTGGAGATCTTTACGCAGGCACTGAGCGGAGAGCGGTTTCTGCGTTCCTGGTCGATACGCCACTGCAGGCGCCGCATCCTCTGCTGCCTCTCCTTGGGAAGGGTGGAGATGAAGTCGTCTATGGCCGCTTGACGCATATCCTCAAACAGCATCGGATCCCTCTCTGCCAGTTGTAGAAGGTGGTCGAAATCTAGGTTTCGGTTACTGAGTTGCGTCATCGGTCTACTCTCGTAGCTCCTTAACTAGAAAAGTTATCACAGCCTATTGATCATGTCCCCGATGAAAATTCCTAAAATGCGATAATGGAGCGGCTCTATAAACAACATATAGCCTTATAATCAATAGGTTATGGCCATTTCCATGTAAACGACAATATTTTGACAACTCAATCCATCAGACTCTCCCCGTCTATGACCCTGTTCGCCGCAATAATCCGGTCCAGCCTTATCGAGCGAATCGACCCATCCTGCTGTTTTATTACCAGAAACTCAGCACTATCCCGAGTGACGACATCGATCGGTTGCGCCCGTGCCCCGCACTTCGCCCCCCTCTCGTCTTGCCAGCTCAGGTCCAGCATTGCACCTTTGATCACCGCATACTGGTAGGCCTCATGCTGGGCGCAGGGGATAGGCAGGTAGTTATCTTTCATTTCTCTTGCCGTATTTGCTATTGATCATATAGGCGCCTTAAAATCCTAGTGTTAAACCGGCGTCGAGAGACCTGCATCAGGAAAAAACAGAAGGGCATGGTTGTATGGCGAACATAGAAAAAGAGATCGAGAGCCTTAGAGCAAAGATAGCACGTCTGGAAAACGAGCAGAAAAAGGCCGAAGTGCAAAAGAAGGCGCTGGGCAACGCCAGCGGACAGATCGATAAGATTCTGAAGGATAACGGTATTACTTTAGATGCCTATGTGCGCCATAACTATAAGAAAATCAGTCGAATCATGCAGAAGATAGCGGGACAGTCCGCACAGGCCAAGACCAAATCGAGAAAATCGACGAAAAAGAAGGCGGCACGCAGGGGGGGGCGTACAGCAAAAGCCGTCGCCACAATCAAGATCCCCGCGGGGAGATACGGCAATCTGCCGGACAATCCCGATCAGGTCATCGAAGTCAAGGAGAAAGGTCCAAGGCCAAAGGTCCTGAAGCGTTACGCGGAAGAGATCGGTCTGGAGGCCTTCATGAGCCAGTGCCGGCTCGACTGATTGGTCGGGAGCCCAGGCGCCAACCACTCAACTCCAGTTTCGGCAAGCTGTGCTAAGCGGCGTTGAGGGGACCGCGTCCGGCAATGTCCAAAGGCATGGGACGAACGACACCAAAACCCTGCGCATAGTCGACACCGATGTCGATCAGCTGTTCCAGGGTTTGATCGTTCTCAACATACTCTGCAATGGTCTGTAGCCCCATCAAGTGCCCGATTTCATTGATCGATTCCACCATCGCCCTGTCCACCGGATCATTGACCATATTGGAGACAAAACTACCGTCGATCTTGAGATAATCCACCGGCAGGCGCTTGAGATAGGAGAAGGAGGACATGCCGGTGCCGAAGTCATCCAAGGCAAAGCGGAAGCCCCGGCGTTTCAGCAGGCTGATAAAGCGAGCCGCCTGGTCCAAGCGACTGACAACCGCGGTTTCCGTTATCTCGAAGGAGATCTTATCCGCAGGAAGATTGTATTTACGCAGCTGTTCCAGGATATGTTCGTGCAGACCGCTATCGCCGAGGGATTGGCCGGAGAGATTGATCGCGCAGAGACCCAGTTCATCCAACCGCTGCGGGTTCTCAGACAACCATCGGAAGGCGTGGCTGATTACCCAGCGATCCAGGCTGACCATAATATTGTAGCGCTCCGCCGCCGGGATGAATGCACCCGGCATGATCTGTTTGCCGCGTTCATCTTTCATGCGCAATAGCACCTCGATGTGCTCATCGCCGATGGCTGAACTGCGCAGCGACATTATCGGCTGCTGCAACAGAGAGAATCGCTGCTGATCCATGGCACTTTCAATTCGGCCCACCCAGCGCATCTCCCCCTGCTGGCGCTTGATCTCCTCGTCATAGGGCTGATAGACGTGAATCCTGTTTCTCCCCATATCCTTGGCCACATAGCAGGCCGCATCGGCGGAACTCAGCGCGCTGTGAGGGCTCTCTGTGTTGGGCCCGATTGCGACGATACCGATGCTGACACCGGTGGAGAAGGACCTGCCTTCCCAGGAGAAACGGAAATCCTTGACCACGCTGCAGATCTTGTTGGCCAGCTGCTGCGCCCGTTCAAGCTGGCAGCTCTCCAACAACAGACCGAACTCATCGCCGCCGAGGCGGGCCAATACATCATTGCCGCCGATGGTGCGTTGCAACCGATGGGAAAGCTGCCGCAGCATCATGTCCCCCGCAACATGGCCGCAGGTATCGTTGACCAGTTTGAACTGATCCAGGTCCATATAGAGCAATACATGCTGCACGCCCTTCTCCTTGGAACTGGCAAAGGCCTGCCGCAACCGTTGATCGAAGGCATGACGGTTGAGCAGATGGGTCAGGGAGTCATGGGTGGCGAGAAAGCGCATCTCTCGCATCATCGAGCGGGTAGCGGTGACATCCCTGAATACTGTTACCGAACCTTTGAAGCGGCCGTCTTCCATGATTGGGTAGGTTGAATATTCGACGGGAAACAGGGTTTCGTTCTTGCGCAGAAATGACTCATCCTTGACCCGAACCGACTCGCCTTGCTGCAAAACCGTGCTGTTGAAGGATTTACCGGCCTCATCGAACATCCGTATCCTTTTATGTATCTCCAGATTCAACAGTTCATCCTGGTTATAGCCCAGCATCTCCGCTGCCGCCTTGTTTATGAAGGTGCATGCACCCCGTTCATCGATACCGAAGATGCCTTCGCCCGTCGACTCCAGTATCAGAGACATTTTCTTGTTCACTGCCTCAAGCTGGCTTGATGATTTTTCAAGGGACTCGTGCGCCACCTGATGCGCCTGATTGCGCTCGTAATTCTCAATTGCAAAGGCGAGATCGTTTACCATCTCATGCAGCAGATCATGAACCGTGAGGGTGAAGTAGTTGCGATCCTGGGCATAGACAGTAAGGGTCGCAACCACATGTTGGCGATTGACGATGGGAAATACTGCAGCGGAACGGCTACCGCTTAGCCGCGCCAAACGATGCCAGGCTGTCCTCCCCGGATCGACATCGATCTCGTCTATCACCGATGGGCACTTGCCGTAGACCGAGATCGCCAGGGGGCTGTCTGCCTGCGGATCGGTTAGATCAAGGTCGAATGTGCAGGCCTTGAGACTCTCCAGGTTGATTCCGGCGCAGGCCATGGGTAGGACACTGTTGCCCATGTTGTTGACTTCGCCGATCCATGCCGCATTGAAGCCGCCGAATGTCACCGCAATATCGCAGACCCTTTCGAACAGCACCTGTGGTGATCGATTGCGCAGTATCGTCTTGCTGGTTTGCGACAGCGCGGCATAGAGCCCTTTCTGTTGATTCACCGCCTGTTCACGCTTCGCAATCTCACCGGCCATGCGCTTGAATGCCTGAGAGACATGGGTCAATTCATCATGTTCCGGCAGGTTTTCCGCCGCAAGATAGTTGCCTCGCGCAAGCTCGGTCGCGACCTGTTTCAGACGTGATACCGGGGTCAGCAGCATCTTGTTCAACAGCCATGAGACGAGAAGAAAACTGAGCAAAAAGCCCAGGGTATAGAATATGGCGCGCTCTTTTATCAACACCAACATCTTCAACCTGAGCTCGACTTCAGGCTGTGAATTCGATGTCGCGACCGAGAACAGGTCGAGATCGGGTTTATGCGGGAGGGAGGAAGATTGGGTTGCCTCACTCGAGCCCCTGGCCGGCTCCACAGCGGCAGCTACCCCTTCACTGAGATCGAGGTATTCAAGATAGATGTCCACAGCGAAGAGGCATAGGAACAGTGCTGCCAAAGCTGCAACAAATTTACTCTTCAGCTGCATCTCGCGTATTGGCACGAAAGCGCGCCATACCCCCCACAGATCTTTTAATTATAGGACTGGAATCTAAAATCCCGCCATCTCCGATTCGGTCAACATCGCCGATCGTTCGGTCATATGGGGGGGCCGGTTCGCTCCCTGCTTAACAGCTCGCGTATCCAGATTAGACGAGGGGTTGTTACTGCTCCTGATTGATGGCAAAGCTACGGCCATTAAGATAACTTATAAATTAATACCTTACACTTAATATGTAAAGAACAAATTAAGTCGTGGATCAGGTCTCGAATATTGATAATAGATCATTTAGGAATCTGCATCCTAATAAGGTAGGTTGGAGTCGATCTCCAACGGGGTGAATCAGCCCCTTTTCAATCGCTACCGAGAGTGGTCCACGGAGGCTGTCGAGCCCAATTCCCGTGGTTGCGGGAAACAGCTCTGCCTCCACGCCTTCGCGCAGACGCAATGCATTCATCATGAATTCGACGGTTAGATCCTGCGCATTCAATTGGCGTTCCCCCTGGAGGAATGGAAACGCCCCTTGTACGGCCGAGAGATAGTCGTTTGGATGACGTCTCTTCCAGCGCCGCCAAATCACACCGTCCCGGGTAGTGATCTTGCCATGGGCTCCGGCACCTATCCCCAGATAGTCACCGAAACGCCAATAGTTGAGATTGTGTCTGCAGCGCTCACCAGAGCGGGCGAACGCCGAGACCTCATACTGCCCGAATCCCGCCTTGTCCAACAGCTCGCCGGCCTGCTGCTGAATCTGCCAGAGGCTATCCTCGTCGGGCAGTTCGGGGGGCGAGTGATGGAAAGGGGTGTTGGGCTCCAAGGTGAGCTGATAATAGGAGATGTGCCCCGGCTTCAAGCCTATAGCGGCGGCCAGATCCGCAACCGCCATGGCCGGGGTCTGCCGTGGCAGGCCAAACATGATATCGAGGTTGATACGCTCGAAACCCGACTGTTTCGCCCTCTCCACGGCATCAACGACCTCATCGGGTCCGTGGATGCGTCCCAGGACCTGAAGCGAGTCGGGATTGAGACTCTGCGCCCCCAGGGAGAGGCGATTGACGCCTGCCTCCCGATAACCGGGAAGACGCAGCGACTCCATGGCGCCTGGATTTGCCTCCATGGTGATCTCAATCTCATCACTTAATGTGATCGTATCAGCTATCCCCGACAACAAACGCCCGATACTCTCTGCCGAGAAGAGGCTTGGTGTTCCACCACCGATGAAGATGCTCCCGATGGACCGCCCGATCACCAATTCGCGTTCGATCTGCAAGTCCTCCAGCAGGGCATCCACATAGGCCTTCTCATCAAACGCTGTGTTTTGTGGGTGGGAGTTGAAATCACAGTACGGACATTTGCGCACACACCAGGGGATGTGGATATAGAGCGAGAGGGGAGGTAACTGCAGCAGGCCGCTTCTCCCTGGTGAACGAGAGTCCCGCACCCTGTCAGAGTTCACAGCGTACTGTTCCCCGACGGCACACAAGATCGGTGCCGTCGGGGTAGCGGTAGCAGAAAAACGGATTCACGCTGATTCCGCTATGCCTTGTCGCGGGCCTGCAAGTAGGCAAAATCGGAGATCGCCCCCCATTCCCGCGAGCCTTTGAGGAAGGCCATGTAGGAGTCGTAGACCTTCTTCGCAAACTTGTCCTTGGCGGCCAGCTCCTCGACCACCTCGGTGGAATATTTACGCAGGGTCTCCAAGACGTCTTGGGGATAGACGCGGATATCGACCTTATGCTTTTCGACCAGGGTCTTGAGCGCCGCGGGATTACGCGCGGTATATTCGGCCAGCATCTCCTGGTTGGCTATCTTGCAGGCGTTGAGAACGATCGCCTGCAGATCCTTTGGCAGGGCATCAAAGGCCTTTTGATTGATAATCGCCTCGAGGGTGGTGCCGGGCTCGTGAAAGCCCGGGTAGTAGTAGTACTTGGCCGCCTTGAACAGGCCAAACGCCAGATCGTTATAGGGATTGACCCACTCCGTAGCGTCGATCGCCCCCGACTGCAGCGAAGTGAATAGCTCGCCTCCGGGGAGGTTGACCGGTGTTCCCCCTGCCCGTTTCAGCACTTCGCCGCCGAGGCCGGGAATACGCATCTTCAGGCCCTTGAGGTCGCCGACACTGTTGATTTCCTTGTTGAACCAGCCGCCCATCTGCATCCCGGTATTGCCGCCGGGCGCAGGGATCAGGCCAAAGGGTTTGTAGAGTTCCTGCCACAACTCCTGGCCGCCGCCAAAATAGAGCCAGCCGTTCATCTCCTGGGCGGTCATGCCGAAGGGCACCGTGGAGAAGAACTGGGCGGTCTCACTCTTGCCTTTCCAGTAGTAGGCGGCACCGTGCCCGAGTTCGGCGGTACCCCTGGATACCGCATCAAACACCTCAAAGGCCGGCACCAGTTCTTTCGCGCCATACACCTTGACATGCATGCGGCCGCCGCTCATCTCATTGATCACCTCGGCCAGCTTGTTGGCTCCGGTACCCAGGCCGGGAAAGTTCTTCGGCCAGGTAGTGACCATCTTCCACTTGATCTGATCTTTCGCCTCGGCAACCCGAAGCCCCGCCATACCGGCGCCCAGAGCCAGCGTGCCACCGCCCGCATGTTTGATAAAATCACGACGTTTCATGCCTCTCTCCTGTTCCGTTTGTGTTATTAATTTTCCGCGGTCGTCTCGAATGTCCACGGCGACCGCGGCACCAGCAGCAATGTCAAATGCTCTTTTCCTCAACAGGGCAGCAGATTGGCATAGGCTACCACCAGCCACTTACTACCCACCTCTTCGAAATTGACCTGTACCCGGGCGCTGCGCCCCTGTCCCTCTGCGTTCAATACCACGCCCTCACCGAACTTTGCATGGCGCACCCGCTGTCCCAGGCTGAATCCGCTCTGCTCTGCAACCTCGAGGTAGGGTGCACGGCCGTAGAGAGGCTGGCCGATGCCGGGGCCGGCCCGCACCTCGGACATCAGCTCGGCGGGCATCTCCCGGATGAAGCGGGAGGGGAGGGGATAGCTGTCGCTGCCGTGGAGACGCCGGCTTTCCGCGTGACAGAGATAGAGTTCCCGCATGGCGCGGGTCACCCCGACATAGCAGAGCCGTCGCTCCTCCTCCAGGCGGTCGGGATCGTCCGCCGACATGCTGTGGGGAAACAGCCCCTCCTCCATGCCGACCAGGAAAACCAGGGGAAACTCAAGCCCCTTGGCGGAGTGGAGGGTCATCAACTGCACACAGGATTCCGAGGGGTCGCCCTGGGCCTCACCCGCCTCCAGGGCGGCATGGGAGAGAAAGGCGGAAAGCTCGTCCATCTCCTCCGTCTCATCCACCTCGTAGCCGAACTGGCGGGTGGCATTGACCAGCTCCTCCAGATTCTCCTTGCGGTCGATCCCCTTGCCGTCACGGCTTTTGTCGAAATGATCGGGCAGTCCGCTGGCCGTGAGCATCTGCTCGACCTGTTCCGGCAGCGAGAGATTGGCGCAATTGACCCGCAGCTCCTCGACCAGGTCGAGAAAGCCCTGCAGCGCGGTTGCCGCCCGCTTCGGCATCGCCCCCCCTCGCAGCAACGCTGAAGACGCCTGCCAAAGGGAGCAGTCGAAATCCCTGGCGTGGGCGCGCACCGCATCCATGGTCTTGGGCCCGATGCCCCGGGGCGGCATGTTGACCGCACGCTCGAAGGCGCCGTCATCCTGTTGGTTGCTGAGCAGCCTGAGGTAGGCGAGGGCATCCTTGATCTCGGCACGCTCGAAAAAACGCAAGCCTCCATAGACGCGATAGGGGATGGCGGCCTGAATCAGCGCCTCTTCGAAGAGGCGTGACTGGGCGGTGGTGCGATAGAGTATGGCTGCTTCCGACTGGTTGTTGCCCTCATCGATAAACTGCCGGATCCTCTCCACCACGAAGCGCGCCTCGTCGATCTCGTTGAAGGCAGCATAGAGTTTGATCGGCTCGCCATCGCCATCCTGGGTCCAGAGTTGTTTTCCCAGGCGCGAAGGATTGTTGTTGATCAGGGCATTGGCGGCATTCAGGATATTGCCGGTGGAACGGTAGTTCTGCTCCAGGCGCACCAGGATCGCATGCTCATAATGGGTCTGAAAACTCTGAATGTTCTCCACCCGGGCACCACGCCAGCCGTAGATCGACTGGTCATCGTCGCCGACGACGAAAAGATTGTTGCGCGGACCCGCCAACATCCTCAGCCAGGCATACTGGATTGCATTGGTATCCTGGAACTCATCCACCAGGATATGCTGGAAGCGCTGTTGATAATGCTGCAGGATATCCGGGCGCTCGCGCCATAGTTCATGGGCGCGCAGCAACAGCTCGGCAAAATCGACCTGCCCCCCCCGGTCGCAGGCATTCTGGTACTCGCTGTAGAGACGGATCATCTGGCGTTGATAGGGATCGCCGCCGTCATCCAGATGGTGGGCCCGCAGGCCCTCGTCCTTGCGGCCGTTGATGAACCATTGAATCTGCCTTGGCGGCCAGCGGGCCTCGTCGAGATCGAGGTTCTTCAGCAGGCGCTTGATAAGACGAAACTGGTCATCGGAATCGAGGATCTGGAAACCCTGTGGCAGACCCGCCTCTTTCCAGTGCCCCCGCAGCAGACGGTGGGCCAGGCCGTGGAAGGTACCGACCCACATGCCGCCCAACGGCTGGCCGAGCAGGTTTTCGATGCGATAGCGCATCTCCCTCGCCGCCTTGTTGGTGAAAGTAACCGCCAGTATCGACCAGGGAGATGCGGACTCAGCCGCCAGCAACCAGGCGATCCGGTGCACCAGCACCCGGGTCTTGCCGCTGCCGGCCCCCGCCAGCACCAGCAGATTACCCAGGGGTGCCGTGACCGCCTCACGCTGTGCGTCGTTGAGCGGATCTAGTATGGGAGAGACATCCATAATCGATAGTTTACTCGGCCGGCGCCAGGTATTCGACCCGATTCGATCACGGACGATCTGTTCATCACTCACCCTCGGTGCTGATGATCACCTGATGCATCTCGATGGCGCCCTCGCCTTCGAAGGCCTCCTTCGGCATCGGATTGGCATGGGCGGCGCGGAAATCCTCGCTGCCCACCCAGCCCTCGAACGCGGCCTTGTCCTGCCAACTGGTAAGCACGATATAGGGCAGCCCCGGCTTGGCCGGTTGCAACACCTGCATGCGTACGAAACCGGGCTGCTTCTCGATCTGACCCTCGCGGTTGCGAAAACGCGCCTCGAACATCTCCCGATAGCCCTCGGCAACGGGGACACGGTTGGCGACAATGAACATCTCTTTAACTCCTGCACTAGTGGGCAAATAGGTCTTCAGCCGCAATTTGCCAGTATCATTCTGCCTGCCGCTCGGAGCCGTTGCTCCAATCAGCTAACATCTCAAGCCTTGTTAATACGCGCAATCTTTAGAACGACTGAAGGGTAAGACGGAGCAGCAAAGCCGCTACCCGAAGGCGATATCAAAGCCAATATAACTATAGAATTGAATAAGGGCAGGAGATACCCTAAGCCCTCTACAATCAGAGCGAGGATCTAGATGCGGATTTTGGCAGGTGATATCGGCGGCACCAATACACGAATCGCGCTTTATCAGGCAGTACCAGGATCACCACTGGAGTTACTCCTGCACAAGACCTATTTCAGCCAGTCCTACGAAGCCATCGAGTCTGTGCTGGAACTCTTCCTGGCCCAAGCGGGAGAAAGGCAAATCGAAGCAGCCTGCTTCGGTATTGCCGGACCGGTCATCGACCAGGTCTGTGAAACGACCAATCTGCCCTGGCGTGTATCCGCAAAAGAGATAAACGATCGATTCAACTTCAGGCAGAGCTGTCTGATCAACGACCTCGAGGCCAATGCCTGGGGTATAGAGATCCTGGAGGAGAAAGACTTTGTCACCCTCAGCCCTGGGGCTGACAACGCCAAGGGCAATCGATCCATCATTGCTGCCGGCACCGGCCTGGGTGAGGCGGGGCTCTACTGGGACGGGGAGAGCTACCAACCCTTTCCCTCGGAGGGGGGACATAGTGATTTCAGTCCGAGCACACCGTTTGAATTTTCTCTCTACCAGGTGTTACAGGACAGATACGGCCACGTCAGCTGGGAGCATTTGGTCTCCGGACCGGGACTGGAGGCCATCTATGATCATCTCCGTCGCCGGCGGAATCTGCAGACACCCGATTGGCTGATTGAGTACATGGAGCAGGTCGGCAAGACCCCGGCCATCTCCGAAACCGGTCTCGAGTCGACGGATCCCTTGTGCCGGGAATCCCTGGAGATCTTTACTCGGCTCTACGCCCGTGAAGCAGGCAATCATGCCTTGAAAATCATGGCCACGGGCGGCGTCTACCTGGGTGGCGGCATCGCGCCCAAGATCCTGCCGATACTTCGGGAGGGAATCTTCATGGAGGCGTTCGTCGCCAAGGGACCGATGCGAAGGATCATGGAGGCGATGCCGGTTAAGGTCATCCTCAATGAAAATACCGCGCTCTTCGGTGCCGCAAACTACGCCATGACGATCTAGATCGAGACAAGAGAGCGGTCTCCGGCAAGCCTGCGGAGATAGGGCCTCTGTCGCCCCCCATACCGGTGACTCCCCCTTCGGGAACCTCTGACCACTACAGAGGTTCCCGGATTGCGGGGGGTTCCCTGATCGTACCGGCCAGGGCATCGATCAGGATATTTTTCTTTCACTCAAAGGGTTTGGGCATCGGCGTCTTGTCGGTTGAGGGTGGCAGGATCGGCATCTGGAAGGAGGGCTGGTCACCGGTCAGGCTCTTCAGAAACGCCACGATCATAGCATTCTCCTTGTCAGAGAATTTCTTGCCCAGCTGCAGCCGTCCCATCACATCCACCGCCTCGGTCAGGGTCTCCGCCTCGCCATCGTGGAAGTAGGGATAGGTCATCTCCACGTTGCGCAGGGTTGGGACCTTGAACTTGAAGCGGTCCGCATCCTTACCGGTAACGGCGCTCAGGCCCTCGGCCGGACTTTTTGCCTTGTAGGGTTCGACCAGACCCATCTTCTGGAACGAGTTGCCACCTACAGCCTCACCGTTGTGGCAGGAGACACAACCACTCTCCTTGAACAGTTTATAACCGGCCATCTCATCCTCTGTCAGGGCGGTCGCATCACCCAGCAGCCACTGGTCGAAACGGGAGTTCGGGGTCACCAGCGTCTTCTCAAACTCGGCGATGGCCTGGGTGACTTCGTCAATGGTGATCTTGTCGGTACCGTAGACCTGTTTGAACTCCATGACATATTGGGGAATCGAGGTCAGCACGTCGATCGCCAGGGTATGGGTAAAGGCCATCTCGCCAGGATTGGCGATAGGTCCCCCCGCCTGCGCTTTCAAGTCGGCCGCTCGGCCGTCCCAGAATTGAGCCACATTTAGGCTGGAGTTGAGCACCGTCGGGGCGTTGATGGGACCCTGCTGCCAATTGTGACCGATGGAGGTCTTGAGATTGTCAGTACCGCCCATACTGAGATTGTGGCAGGAATTACAGGAAATAAATCCAGACTTGGAGAGACGGGGATCAAAATAGAGCTTTTTGCCCAATTCAACCTGACCCAGGTTGATATTCTGTACCGGTTTGATGGGCTTGATCGGCTCATCCGCCGCGAAGGCCAGGCATGAAACACCCAGCATGAGTGAAAATGTAATCAATTGTTTACGTATCATGTTGCTTAACCCGATAGTTGAAGTACTGTTAACACCATCCTCTACCTGAATAGCCTTTCGCTGTTGCTTAACAAGGAAGAGGCTCTCCAGCGACAGGGTGTCTGATTCGGTTTTTCCAACTCTTAGCGGCCCTGGGTTGTTCATAATCCGGACCGCGCCAAAAACCCTACCAAACACCGGGTAATGCTAGATTTAGAATA
Source organism: gamma proteobacterium symbiont of Ctena orbiculata (assembly GCA_003094535.1). GTDB lineage: Bacteria > Pseudomonadota > Gammaproteobacteria > Chromatiales > Chromatiaceae > Thiodiazotropha. Next base: position 31,715 of record NATV01000087.1, read on the forward strand.
ATTCTAAAACAATGACGCAGATCAATAACTGCTAGGGATAGGGTTGAGGGGATTGGAGTCGAGGGTTCAGATCCCGGCGCGTGCGGCCGCACCCAGCCGGAGATCCCCTCAGGGGTGACTGTTCCTCACCCGGATCACCAGGTCCACCATGTCCATCGCCGTGCCCGCGGGCAGTTCCTGATTGACAAAGTGTGGTGCGAGGCGCTCTTTAATGTCGATCAGGTCGCCGGTATCGACATTATAGAAATGGTGGTGGTGGCTGGTATTGGAGTCGTAGAAGGTGCGGCTTGCGTCGATAAAGATTTCACGCACCAGCCCCTTCTTGACGAACAATCCAAGGGTATTGTAAACGGTGGCCTTTGAAACCCGGGCACCCGTCTGCTTTACCATTTCAAACAACTGGTCGGCGGTAATATGTTGATTACGCGCGAAGAGGGTATCGGCGATAACCCGCCGCTGCCTCGTCAGATTGATGCCGTGATCACTGAGAAGCGAACCGATTCTCTCTTCCTGGGTTGTTTGACTGTCGTTTTTCGAATTCATCACCGAAGTATAAATAGAGAACCCGATAAATGCCAAGCCCAAGAGCAAAAAGCTTCCGCTGACCAGGAGCTTGGCTGAAGTTCAGAATTGATATACAAAGCCGGGAACAGCACTGTACATCGCTGCACGGCACTACCACAGCCATACATTATCCTCGATTGAGGCGCCAAGACTAATAGGCACAGGCTATTAATATCATTGAAAAGACCGTTCGCTCAGAATCGATTTTATAACTATTCTAAACACCTACGAAGGGCCCCTAGCGCTCGACGTTTCTATCCACAACAAACCATCTTTTTGGAGAACCAGACATGGAACTCAAAGGTAGTAAGACTGAGCAAAATCTGAAAGACGCTTTCGCCGGAGAATCCCAGGCCAACCGCCGTTATCTCTACTTCGCCTCCAAGGCCGATGTGGAGGGATACAATGATGTAGCCGCCCTGTTCCGCTCCACCGCGGAGGGCGAGACGGGCCATGCCCACGGACATCTGGAGTACCTGGAGCAGTGCGGCGATCCCGCCACCGGTCTGCCGATCGGTCCGACCGGAGACAACCTGAAGGCCGCAGTCGCCGGCGAAACCCATGAGTACACCGATATGTACCCGGGTATGGCCAAGACCGCCCGCGACGAGGGATTCGACGAGGTCGCTGACTGGTTCGAGACCCTGGCGAAGGCTGAGCGCTCCCACGCAAACCGTTACCAAAAAGCACTGGACGAGATGGACTGAAGTCCGGCCAGCAAACCTGAACCCATGGTTCAGGATGATCCAAGGGCGGTCTTCGGGCCGCCCTATGACACAACCAGGAGTAGTAGCAATGGCAGCACCCAGCAACCAGAGAGAGGGTAATCTGGAGGCCCCCACACGGCATCCAATCGACTGGAAGAGCCCGGAATATTACGACGAAGAGAAATTGATGGCAGAGCTCGAAAGGGTCTTCGACCTGTGCCATGGCTGTCGACGTTGTGTCAGTCTCTGCCAGAGCTTTCCAACCCTGTTCGATCTGGTGGATGAATCGGAGACCATGGAGATCGACGGTGTCGATAAACAGGATTACTGGCAGGTGGTCGATCACTGCTACCTCTGCGATCTCTGCTACATGACCAAGTGCCCCTATGTACCGCCCCACGAGTGGAATATAGATTTTCCCCACCTGATGCTGCGCGGGAAGGCGGTCAAATACAAGAAGGGGGACGTCAAATTGCGCGACCGAGTGCTCACCAGCACGGACAATCTAGGAAAGTTGGCGGGCATTCCGGTGGTTGCCGGCGTCGTCAACCGTTTCAACAAGGCCAACAACTTTCGCGAGATTCTCGATCACGCACTCGGCGTTCATCCGCAGGCAAAATTGCCCGAATTCCATGGCAAACCGTTACGCAAGCGGCTTGCTGAAAGGATAAACAGCAGTGCGCAAGGCACCCCGGCCGGAGCAACCAAGGGCAAGGTAGCCCTGTTCAGCACCTGTTACGGCAACTACAACGAACCCCATGTGGGTGAGGACCTGGTTGCCGTCTTCGAGCATAACGGGATACCGGTCACCATCGCCCCAAAGGAGCAGTGCTGCGGCATGCCGAAACTGGAGCTGGGAAACCTCGAAGCCGTGGAAGCGGCGAAGGAGGCCAACATACCGGTGTTGGCGGAACTGGTCGACGCGGGCTGGGATATCGTCGCCCCGGTACCCTCCTGCGCCTTGATGTTCAAGCAGGAGCTGCCGCTGCTGTTCCCGGACGATCCAGCGGTAAAAAAAGTGGCGGATGCAATTTTCGATATCTTCGAATATCTCGTGATTCGCCACAAGAACGACCTTCTGAAGACCGATTTCAAGCAGGGACTTGGCAAGGTTGCCTACCATGCGGCATGCCATCAACGGGTACAGAATGTGGGCGCCAAGACCAAGGAGCTGCTGAGCCTGATTCCGGATACCCAGGTCACCGCCATCGAACGATGCTCAGGCCACGATGGCACCTATGCGGTAAAAAGCGAGTTCCACGCCCATGCGATGAAGATCGGCAAACCGGTGGTCAACCGGGTCAAACAGGCGGAGGCAGACCACTATGGCAGCGACTGTCCGATGGCTGGCCACCATATCGAGAACGGCCTGGATGACGGCAGGGCACCGGAACATCCGATCAGCCTGCTGCGCATCGCTTACGGCGTTTAAACCAAGGGAGCGAATGATCTCAATCAAGGCTATCATAGGCCGATGGACCAGTTCAGCGATGAAATCCGAGACATCAGGCGGGCGACAACCTTCTTGGTCAAGGAGTTGAAGGATTACCTATTCATTGACAAGCCCGCCGTCCACGACTCGGCGGCTGGCAACGGCACGTTAGATCAAGATTGATAGCGTACAAATTCAGGGAAGTGACGATTTGTTCTTAACGGGAGTAATTAATGACCCAGCTTTCACACAACGATCTCTATAGTCTCGAGGAGTATGCGCGGATTCGTCCGGAATTCAGGGCCAAGGTGATAGACCACAAGAAGAGTCGCCGCCTTGCCATCGGTCCTCACGCCGCTCTCTATTTCGAGGACGAGCTGACCATGCAGTACCAGATACAGGAAATGCTTCGTATTGAGCGGATCTTCGAACAGCAGGGTATACAGGACGAACTCGATGTCTACAACCCGTTGATACCGGACGGCATGAACTGGAAGGCAACCTTCATGATGGAGTATCACGATGTGGACGAGAGAAAGAAGGCCCTTGCCGAGTTGATCGGCATCGAAGAGGCCATCTGGGTAGAGGTGGCCGGCTTTGACAAGGTCCGCCCCATCGCCAATGAGGACCTGGAGCGCAGCACTGACGAAAAGACCTCCGCGGTGCATTTCCTCCGCTTCGAGCTGACGCAGCCGATGATCGATGCCCTGAAGGCGGGTGCGGCCCTCACCGCGGGCATCGATCACCCAAACTATGACTACCGTGTGGAGACGCTCGACGCCAGGGTGCGTGAGTCCCTGATCAAGGACCTGCACTGAGGCACCGCCGCGGCGTAGATTCACACAACCGGACAGATATCGATAGTACGCCAGGCTCCCCGGCATTGATCAATCGCCCGGGAGGCCCTGGCTGAACCATCGAAACCAAGTTAATTTTCGTAAACTTTCCCGACCTTGATTATCCAGGCCCATTCCGTGCAATCTGCACCGGCCACGCCCGCTTCGTGCCACGATCATGCCTGACTGAAAAAGGATTTATTGACAGCCGAAATCGGTACCCCCGGCAATCGAGAGGATGAGAGGGCTATCAAGTTTCCAAACGCCAATACCCGGACAGGTTGACGAAGCAGTCTTTCACTCTAATAATCAACCCTATCCAACCTGTATGTATGCATGCTGGATTGCCACCTATACCAATAAAGGAACCTTGTCATGATGATCGATCGCATCCCCCGCTTAGAGCGCTCACCTGCAATTCCTCTCTTCGGCGCATTGACATTTGCCCTGCTTATCGGTTGCAGCTCGACACCCGAGCCGGTTGCAGAGATGGCGGCAGCCAAGACCTCCCTGGTGGCCGCGGACAATCAGGAGACCATAAAACATGCCCCCGTCGCCATCGACCGCGCCAAGCAGAAGCTGAAGCGCGCGGAGACCGCAATCGCCAAGGAAGAGTATGAGGAGGCCAAACGCCTCGCTGAAGAGGCACAGGCCGATGCCGAGCTGGCACAGGCGATAGCGGCCAAGACCGAGGCGGAAATGGCCGTCAGGGAGTTGGAAAACAGCATTCAGGTGCTGCGTGAAGAGATCATGCGTGCCAGGAGCAGGTAAACCATAAAACAGACCCATTGATTAGGGGGGATCCAAGATGTCTCGAACAATGATCAACTTGATCACAGCCATATCACTGGCACTACTCTTCGCCGCCTGCGGCACACTGCAAAAAAACCAGACCCTGCTCGACGCGGAGCAGGCCTATGCCGAGGCGAAACAGAAGGAGCGGCTGCTGCGCTACGCACCCGACGAACTGGAACGTGCCAATCAAGCCCTCAGCCGAGCCGCCGAGGCCAAGAATGACGAGGACATGAGTTCGCTGGCCTATGTCGGTACCACGCGCATCTCGATCGCGGAATCGGTTGCCGCCCGCAAGGCCGCCAACGCCAGGCTCGCCGAACTGGGCGAGGTGAAAGACAAGGAGCGGCTGCGCGCGCGGGAGATAGAGATCCAAATGGAACAGCAGGCCAGGGCTGAGGCATTGCGCGAAAAGGAGGCGGCCCTGATGGAGCGGGAAAACGCCCTCGCCAAGGCGGAGACACTGCGCCAGGAGCTCGCCGAACTGCAGGCGATGAAGACCGAGCGCGGCATCGTCCTGACCCTGGGCGATGTACTCTTCTCCACCGGCAAGACCGATCTCCTGCCGGGCGCCAAGAGCACCATCGAGAAGCTCGCCTCGTTCCTTGCCGAATATCCGGATAAGACCGTTCTGGTCGAGGGGCACACCGACAACGTGGGCACCGACGCCTTCAACCAGGATCTCTCGGAGCGGCGGGCGATCTCGGTGAAGAATGCCTTGATCCAGGCCGGGGTCGACGGCTCGCGCATCGACACCATGGGACTTGGCGAGAGTCAGCCTATCACCGACAACAGCACCAGCGCGGGACGCCTGAAGAACCGCCGGGTGGAGATCGTGATTCGCGACTGAGCGGACGCCACCGTCGTACGCCTCAATCCAATTAACGGGTGCGGTCCAGCCGCACCCGATTCCATTCGCTACCCAGCCGCCGGCATAGGTTCCGGCCTGTATCTGGCCGCTAGCCAGTGGAGGAAGAGTATCGTTAGCAGGCAATAGCCGAGCGCCTTCAACGGAGAGGACCAGAGCGCGTGGTTCTTTTTTATCCGTTGTGCCGCTGTTGGCCGGATCGTCACTACTCTCTCCCCCTCCCCAGCGGAGGAGAGCTCCACGAGCTCCCGGTATCCATCCGACTCGATCAACACCCTGCCCCTCTCCCTGCCCGTGGTCAGCACAACCTCAACCGCCAACCCATGGGTCGCCAACCTGGCCATCAGGACACCACTGCTGCTGTTCCCGCTGAGCCGTCCATGTTCATCGGTTTGCCAGCCATGGGGTGACAGTTCGCCATCCACATTGAGCCCCATCCAACCGGGTTTCGAGGCGCTGTGCAGACCCTTCAAGACCACCCTTCTTTCATCCATCGGCGTCAGGCTCAGCTGACGTTCGATCGGCGGCAGGGGATCGGCTGTCGTCACCAGGCCGACACCCGTGCCAAGCAACACAACCACGGCCCTGACTGTCCAGTTGCCGATACTGCAGACACGGCCCCGCCTGTTAGTAAAAGCCAATGAAAAGACCGTTATCACCATACCCAGATAGATCGAAAAACCTGACCAGTAAAAGTAGCGGTACTCGGCTGAAACCGTTACCAGGAAGTAACTCAGAATATTGACCAGCCCTGAACACATCAGCGCCATGGCGAAGAGGCCGTCCGCGTTGATTTCCGCGCGCGATACAATCAACAGCGAAAGACCAATCATGGCGAGGACCGCGAAAAGCAGCGGCCTGCCGAGCAGGTCATTGACCGGCGAGGTTACATAGCCTTGCGCCAGCGTCGTCGCCAGCCTGGGTGGATCTGTTTCGACTTCCCAATGGAACAGCTTGCTCTCTCCCGGTCTGTAGAACATGGAGCGGGAGTTGGGATCGCTGATGCTTTTGTGGAAGCTGGCGGCGATAACGGTAAACAGGCCAAGCGGGTTGTTTAGCGCCTCGCTGATCCATGCCCTGGTCAACCTGTCGGAGCCCCACAGCTTCTGTCGCATAAGCTCTTTGTGTATAAATCCGCACTTGCCCCAAAGCGCGGCCGTATCCCACTGAATCGGGGTATAGCATGACTCGACTATTCTCCTCGCCTGATCGTCGCTCCACTCCCCCGGAA
>NATV01000088.1 GCA_003094535.1 gamma proteobacterium symbiont of Ctena orbiculata
CATGATAAGCGCGAAACAGATAGGAGGAGCCATCGATCAGGATAAATGGGGGTGACTTGGACATAAGCGGCCGGATATCGATGAAAAAATTTATCGGATAGTAGCGAAATCACCCCCTTTTGTCGCCCGTTTCATGGGTCGGGCGCGAACCCCGCAACAAGACCTACTATTTTTCTTGGTCTTTCCCGAAAACTGATCTATCTTTTAAGAGCACGGGCTCGAATGAGCCGGATAACAATAAGCATATAGCTACAACAAACGACCATCACCACTGGAGACGACCATGCCCGAAATGAACCCTATGGCTGTCGAAAACAGCAACACCCCGGAAGGCTTTGAAGATTGGACCGAAGAGCAGGCGCTTGCCCTGGCTGCGGAAGAGAATATCAAGCTGACAGATGAACACTGGGAGATGATCCACTTTCTGCGCTCCCATTGCGAACAGCATGGCGCCACATGCAGTGCCCGACTGGTCCTCAAGGCGATGACCAACCAGGTCAAGGAGAGGGGCGGCAAGAAGTATCTCTACACGCTGTTTCCCCGTGGACCCGTGGTCCAGGCCTGTAAAATCGCGGGAATCCCGCTGCCGCCCTATTCATTGGATCTCTCCTTCGGCAGCGTACATTAGTCGGGTTCGAAACCCATAAAAAGAAGGGGCATGCGCCCCTTTTTTTATGCCAAGTCAATCCCCCCCTGACTTATCTTCCTAAAGATGCCGTGGATCCGGTCGCAAATGATTGAAACCCTCCGACCGGGAACGAAGCTGTTACCGCTCACAAGAATAACGGTTATAGGACGTAAGACAGGAACATGCTCAACACACACTGCTTCAGGCTGGATTCGGCTGACGATGCCAACAGATGGCATGGAGACGCGCTGGAATTCCTCAATCGAAACAACATACCCGCCATTCCCATCTGTTACCACGTAGCCTACGAATATGTCAGTCGACGTCATGACGAGCTGACACGGCTGATCGATGCCCAACTGAATAAAACCGGCCAGCTCGACGGTCACTATCTTCTCCATCTTTTTGAATCCCAATGTCTCGATGGCGGCGACAGTGACAGGCTGGACCGACACCTTGCAGACCTCCACAACCTGCTGTTCAAGGTTCTCGAAGGCGTTACGAACAGCTGTAGCCAAACCGATCTCTTCAATGAAACCCTACTGCAGCAGAGCAATGCACTGAGCGCCAATCCGGGGGTGGAAGATCTGCGGGGTATAGCAAATAACCTGCTCAGTGCGACGACACAGGCGATGGAGAACAATCGCTTGTTGCACGAACAGCTGAACTCCGTAGAACAACAGAGCCAGACGCTGCAGTCCGAAGTTGAGAAACTGCGCGATGAGATATCGATGGATGCACTTACCGGACTGTTCAATCGCCGGGCCCTCAATAAACGCATGAACGAATTGATCGATTCATACGGCGATACGACGGCGCCGTTTTCCATACTCATGCTCGATATCGACCATTTCAAACGTTTCAATGACAGCTTCGGCCATGTCATCGGCGATGAGGTGATCCGTCGGGTCGGCCTGGCCATGAGAACTGAGCTGAGAGAACTGGATTTCCCTGCACGTTATGGCGGCGAAGAGTTCACCGTACTCCTGCCGGAGACCGACATAACCAGCGCCTTGGATATTGCACAATCAATCCATCAGTCAGTGGCCAAATTGATCCTGGTGAAGAGAAGCACCAAGGAGAGACTGCCGTCCGTCACCGTCTCGGTGGGGGCCGCCAGTTTTCGTCGCGGGGACAGCTCCGAGTCGCTGCTCGAACGCGCGGACCAGGCCCTCTACCAGGCCAAAGAGTCGGGAAGAAACAAGATCGTCAGTGAGGCCGAAATCACTTACATGTGAATAGAGATCATTTGCACCAGCGGGCGATTTCCGCTTTGATGCTTTTCATATGCCGCGTCCGCTCTTCATCGCTTAGGTACTGACGTTCGCCATCCTTGTCATATCGATAGATTCCTCTGGCCCGGACATGGGAGTTGTACCGGTCTTTAGCGCGGGCGCAGTTTTGCTTGCGCTTCGCCTTCTCCTCCTGCTGTTTCTGCTTCGCCTCCTTCTTTTCCTCCCGGTCCTCTTGGTAAACCTCCAGCATGCGCTGCATCTTCAACTGCCGGTTGTGCTGGTCGGCAGACGGTGCCGACCTCTCCTGCTGTTTGATTTCCACCTCGGTGGACTCCGCCGCCGTCGGTCGGTCACTGAAATGAACACGCCCATTTTCATCAACCCACTTATAGACACCCGCCTGCAAGTGAAACACCGGAGAGAGAAATAACGACAGCAGAAATAGAGAAAACAGACCACGCCATCCTTTCCTCAATTCCTGTGCCCGGGGGAAGCCGCTAGCGTTTTTCATCATTGTGCCAGAATCCTGTCTGCCATGGTCAGGATGTCATTATAACCCCAGAACCCTGTTATTCCTGTGACAGCTATTGGATACAACAGATCTGCTTTTTACCTTAGTTCCAAAAACCTACCCTCACGCTAAAAAAAA
>NATV01000089.1 GCA_003094535.1 gamma proteobacterium symbiont of Ctena orbiculata
TTTTCGGCGTTGTAGGTAAAGTGTAAAAAAGCACCGAATCGATTCCGGATCTCTTCCACCAGACCATTCGCGAAGTAAGTATAGGTATAGCGTTGAACACCCCTGTCATCAGTGGCCTCGGTCTGTCCGATGTTATTCAGATGATAAACTTTTCCATGATAGGCGATACTGCCCATACCCCCCGTTGTAGTGTCAAAACCAATGGGGTCCATATAGGGATTAGAGGACCAGCCACCACTACCGCTATCGTCAAACAATACCCGCTTGACATGGTGTCCAATGGTGAATATACCGAGCCGGGCGCCATCTTCAAAAGTCTGTAAAGAAAATCCCGGTTGACCTGTATTAAACCAAGGTAAGCCGCTTGTAGGCGGACCATTAGGGTCATCGCTTAATGGGGATTGATAGACACGAGTATAACGAAGTGGGTCAGCGCCAGCGCCCTGGTAGTCGGTTTCGATTTGGACCTTCTGACCGGAGGCACAATCAATGGGATTACCAAATTCAGTATTACTCTTCTTGCAGTCGCGCTCAGAAATATTTATAGGTGGGCACAATTGACCTTGGTTGTTTACACGATACTCATAGATTTTTGTAACATTCGGCTCATATTTAGCCCAGGTCGATGTTTCCATAGGAGCGCATTCATTACCCTCGAGATTTTCAGCGCAACCACAGACCTTGGGTACTGCACATTTTAATTCGCCATTTATTAGAGTAGGTGAGCCAATTGTTATCAATTCACTTCCTAAATTGTAACTACAGTGATCTAAAATCACGTCATGCAAAGTTATACTGCCATGCTCTGGGTGGTCTGGATCATCATTAGTTTCACAATACTCTCTAAATACTCCATATTCATCTGTGTCCGACCAATAGTACATTGTTGTAACTGGGAAGAGCCACCAGTAAGGTTGATCTTCAATAACTTTACTAAATGCTTCACTCTGGGTAAGCCATTTCCCTGTTCGATAGTTATTTCTTTGGCATTCATATGTAAGAACAGGTGGTAAGTATTCAGTTGCGTAAAGTATCTCAGAGAAAACTATAATAACTAATAGTAAATATTGTTTATTAGACAATGAACGCACGACACATTCTCCTAGAAAGTTATTTGTCTTGTCCTTTCTTGCAAATCCGCTAGCTGATAACAACTGTTCATACTCTTTCCAATTCAACAACATCAGTATTAAGCACTGACCAATCTACAACACTGTAGATCGATAAGAGAAGTAAAGCCTACTTAGCAGAATACGACTTGAAACTGTAATGTGATTGAGACGGAAGTTTGAGTGGATACTCCCTTGTTTTTTTGTACATAGTCATTCCTTTACGAGTAACGTACCATTGGTATGTCGCGTAGCCTATCCTAATTGGTTTTTTTTAATCAATGTTTATCAGGGGCACAATTAATGATAAATTGACTTAAATCATGTCTCGAATATATGACGAATCTGTCAACTAGGGAAATATCACAAAGTGACAGGAACAGTTCAGCGGATAATCTGAAACCCCACCCCAAGATACCTATTTTCACACTCGACGGGTATTTAAACGCAATACCACCGAATTTATATATAGAGTATATGGAGAATAAGGGGCACCTGTTAAATGTTTTTACTTACGGATATCCAAAGTTGTAACTTATACAAATGGCTTAATGATCCAGCAGCTTTTTTATACTTGGAAAGTCAGATTTTGCCAAGGAGATCAGTGCCGAATAGCCATGCGGCAGCAGGGATTGGAGCTGGATCAATTACAGTGAATATTTACCGTATCGCTCCCAAGATAGAAACCAGAAACAGTCGATGTAACACTACCTTGAAGATCATTATTATAAATACGCGCATACATAATATGGGACATCCACAACAGGCAAACAGAACAGAATAGATGACCATTGAGGGTTCATCCTATTTGGCGCTGAAAAACTTCCCGGTCTCCCCAAATTTCCCGTCCAAATTAAAAAAGGCCTAGCAGAAACCCGCTAAGCCTTTGATTTATATGGTGGGTCGTATAGGAATCGAACCTATGACCACCTGATTAAAAGTCAGATGCTCTACCGACTGAGCTAACGACCCGAAAATTCGAACGCGCAATACTACCCTAGAATCATCCCCGAGTGAACCCCATCTTGTATCAATAATGCTCATTTTCCCGGCGGGGCTATTTCATCAGGTCGACCGCTTCGCCGCGGGCACGCAACTCATCCGCCCTGGCCTGGACGAAGCGCTGGAAGTTGGGTTGCTCGCGGTAGCTGCCGGAGAGGACATAATCCATCACGGCATGGGTGTGAAAGGTTCGCAGGTAGGCCTCGGAGCGGAAGACCTCGCTGCCCCCGCTGTCGAAGAAGAGCATGCTCGGGGCGTATTGAATCCCCAGACGCTCGGCCCAGTCAGTCGCCTTCATTCTTTCGCCGTTCGGCGTGATCAACTCTTCGCCGGACCAGATATCCACCAGCGCCACATCGAATCCCTCCAGGGCCTCCCGCAGCGCGGGTTGCGGCAATATCTCCTGGTGCAGTTCATCGCAGGGTGGGCACTGTTTCATCTCCATCAAGACCAGCAGCGGCTTCGCGCTGCCCTGCCCGGTGCGACGCAGATCCATCGGCGGCTGCAGGTAGTCCGCCTGGCGATGCAGCCTGCCGCTCGAAGCCACCGGCTGCCTGTGCGCAAGATAGTCGCGGAAGGAGAGCCTGCGCTCCTCGCCATCCGCGACATAGTCGAGGGCCGCCAGAAAGCGATGGGGTGCGTAATAGCCGTTGATCCGCAACACCCGCTGCCCCTGCTCGTTGAGAAAGAGCAGCGTGGGGGTGTACATCACCTTCATCGATGCCGCGAAGGCCTTTTCGGTGGTGCTCTCACCCCGCAGCCCGGTTACCTCCCTGTCCCCCCAGATATTGATCGCGATCAGCTGGAAGGCCTGTTTCGTCTTGTCCACGATCGCCTTGAGGGAGAAATTCTCATTCAGCAGTTTGGCGCAATAGGGACAGCCGTCCTGGTGAAAATAGAGGACCAGGCGTTTGCCCTCATCCGCCGCCTCCTGCAGATCCTCCTGAAGATCGAGAAAGGAGTTTTTGAACCAGACCGGTTTTTCATGGAAGCCCGGATTGACCAGGCCCTGATCCAAGCCCTTCCCCTCCCCGGCTGCCTGCAGCTGTGACGCGCCGAAGAGCAATGAAATCGATAGTGCGATGTGCTTCAGCATCTCTTGTGTCTCTTTCTTGTACCCGGGTAAACAGGAGTAAGGATTTCGACAGATTTTTGTCGAATTATAGTCTCTGAGAGGGGTAAACGACCCTGGAATGGATGACGTATTTTTGGCGCTAGTGGGATTTTTATGATTTATACCATTGTATTTATTAACTTTTTGTAAATTGGCACGCCTTTAGCATCAGTAAGATTGAGATTAGCCTTGAATGAGCTTTTTTACCATGAGCGGCATCTACAGCACACCACAGAAACCTTCCTCCTCTTCCGGGCGGATGTCACACCAATCAGCGGTGATGGATAGCACCCTGGGTCTGGTATTGGAACTGAGTGGAAAACTGCAGACCACCCTCGAGGTGGATAGTGTGATTGAACTCTTTGCCGATCTCATCCTGAGACAATTTCAAACCGATACCCTCAACTATCGTTCCAAGGATGGCGCTATTGCCATCCAGTACGGTGAGAATCCGGAAAGGAACAGGCTGGAATACGATCTGAATGTGATGGACAGCGCACTCGGCACGATCTCCGTGAGCCGCAAAAAGCGTTACAAGAAGATCGAGATCCAGCAGATCGAGAATCTTCTCTCCGCTCTGCTCTATCCTCTGCGTAATGCACTGCTCTATCGGGCAGCCATCGAAAGCGCCTTTATCGACTCATTGACAGGCGTGAAAAACCGCAGCGCCTTCGATGCCAACTTCAGTCGCGATATCGAGTTCAACCGTCGCAAGCAGAGCGACCTGTCGCTGCTGGTACTGGATATCGATTTTTTCAAACGAATCAACGATCAGTACGGCCATGCAGTGGGTGACATGGTGCTGAATGAGATCGCCGCCACCGTGGAGCGGACCATTCGCAGCAGCGACGCCCTCTACCGCTACGGCGGCGAAGAGTTCGTCGTCGTCCTTAACGATACCAACATCGAAGGCGCCAAGCTTTTGGCAAGGCGTATCCGCCGCAATGTGGAGAACCTGCGCATCAAGGGTCTTAAGGATCTCCGCATCACCCTCAGCGTGGGCGTCACCGCCTTGGTTGAGCAGGACACGCCGCAGAGTCTCTTCGAACGCGCGGACGGCGCACTCTACCAGGCCAAGGAAAACGGACGCAATCAGGTGGTCACCGCGGAGATTCCGTTACTGAGCTGAGTGTCGGATAGACACAGAGATCGAACAACGGACAGTCTCCGCAAACCGGTCTCGTCCTGCAATACGCCTTGGCATGGACCACGATCAGGGCATGATATTCATTGAAGAGTTCGCTTTCGCTGTCGAGTGCCGCTTCAAAACCCTCACGCAACGCATCGTAGCCGTGCTTGCCATCGACCAGTCCCAGACGGCTGAACAGCCTGCGGGTATAGGCATCGATGACAAACACCGGCCGGTCGAAGGCATAGAGTAGGATATCGTCTGCGGTCTCCGGTCCGATGCCGTGAACCGTGAGCAGGGATGCGCGCAGCTGTTCCGTCTCCAGCCGCTCCAAGCCCTGATGCTGTTGCAGAAAGCGGCAAAGGTTGAGCAGGCGTTTCGCCTTGATATTGAAATAGCCCGCCGGACGCAGGGCTGGAGCCAATCTCTCCACCGGCATGGCGAGCAGGGATTCGAGCGCAAGCCCCCCATCCATCGCCTTGAGATTGGCGATTGCCTTCTCAACATTCGACCAGGCCGTGTTCTGGGTCAGGACGGCCCCCACCATCACCTCGAAAGGGGTCTCCGCCGGCCACCAGTGCTGGGTGCCGTAACGCTCGAGGAGTCGACCGTAGATCAGCATCAGGGAGTCAGTCCCGAACTTCACCTCGATCGACCGGGTCCGCTGCGTCTGCCTTTCCACGGACTCTTTTCATCGCTCCCGGAGCGCTTGCCCGGTCCCGTTTTCCTGCCTTTCCCACCCTCGGCAGACTTGGCCGGTTTTGCCACTTTGCGTTCCTTGCGTCGACGCTGCGGGGCGCTGGCTCGAGATTTGGCCGGCTTGACGGCCTTGTGGCCCATGGTGGCGAGCAGTTCGTTGATCTCCCCTTCACCGAGGTAGCGCCAGCGCCCCACCTTCAGCGCGCTTTCGAGAAACACACTGCCGTAACGCACCCGTTTGAGCCGGCTGACCCTGGCGCCCACCGCCTCCCACATCCGTCTCACCTCCCGTTGTCTGCCCTCCATGATCACCACGTGAAACCAGCGATTGATTCCCTCGCCCCCCGATTCCACGATCTCCTCGAAACGGGCGGGACCATCCTCCAGCTCCACCCCGTGGGTCAATGCCTTCAGCTGCTCCTCGGTGACTTCGCCCATCACCCTGACGGCATATTCGCGCTCAACCTGGCGGCTGGGGTGCATCAGTTGATTGGCCAGTTCGCCGTCGGTTGTCAGCAGCAGCAGACCGGAGGAGTTGAGATCGAGGCGGCCCACCGGGATCCAGCGTCCGTGCTTGAGCTTCGGCATGCGGTCGAACACGGTGCGCCGGCCTTCCGGATCCTTGCGGGTCACCAGCTCGCCCTCCGGCTTGTTGTAGACGATCACCTCGCGGGTCGGCGTCTCGAGCAGGCGTTTCGCGATCCGCTTGCCATCCACGTAGATGACGTCGCTGGGCTCGATCCGCTGTCCCAGCTCGGCGACCACGCCGTTGACCTCAACCCGGCCCTCCACAATCCACCCCTCGATCTGGCGCCGCGAACCCATGCCTGCATTGGCCAGGACCTTTTGCAGGCGCTCGCCGCTCCGCCCGCTACTCTGACTCATGGGCCGCGGGCTTGGACGAAGGCTGATCCTCGGCAGCGGGATCGATCGGCTGCTCCTCGGATAGGTTCTCACCTGTGTTTGCCGGGGCATGCCCTTCCGCCGTCTCGTCGCCGTCGGATCTCTGGTCAACGAGAGGGATTGTGTCTTCATCCTCGACCGACTCGAGTCCCTCTTCGTGAACCGCGGTATCGACAGCTGTTGCCTCTGGATGCAGGTCGGACTCCCCCTCCTGCCGCTTGTCGGGATCGACAAGCTCGAGTTCCCGATTGATCGATTCGAGATCCCTGATCTCGGCCAGGGTCGGCAGATCGTTGAGGCTCTTCAGGTTGAAATAGTCGAGAAACTCCTTGGTGGTGGCATAGAGGGCCGGTTTGCCGGGCACGTCGCGATGGCCGACCACCCGGACCCACTCCCGCTCGGTCAGGGTCTTGATGATGTTGGTGCTCACCGAAACCCCGCGGACATCCTCGATCTCGCCACGGGTTATCGGCTGCCGATAGGCGATCAGCGCCAGGGTCTCCAACAGGGCGCGGGAGTATTTCGGCGGCCGCTCCGCCCAGAGCTTGGAGATCCAGGGCGAGAGCTCCGCCCGTACCTGGATGCGAAAGCCGTTGCCGACCTCGGTGATCTCAATCCCCCTGCCCTGGTAATCGGCGGTCAACTCGGTCAGCACCGCTCTCAGCCGTTTCTTCTCCGGTTCTTCGTCGTCGGGGAAGAGCTGCTGTAGCTGATCGAGATTGAGGGGTCGTCCCGCGGCCAACAGCGCCGCTTCGACTATCTGTTTTAATCGCTCTTGGTCTGTCATTTCAGGCTGCTTTCGCTTTCACGTGAATGGGGGCGAAGTCCTCCGACTGGACCAGTTCGAGCAACGAGGCCTTCATCAGCTCGAGGATCGCGAGAAAGGTCACCACCACCCCGAGACGGCCCTCGGTGATATCGAAAAATTCGTTAAACGGGATGAAGTCCTTGCCGTTCACCAGGTGCATGACATGGGACATCCGTTCCCGCACCGACAGCGGCTCCCGCTCCACCCGGTGGCTGGAGAACATATCCGCGCGCGCCAGGACATCCTGCAGCGCCAGCAGGATCTCACGCAGGTTCACCTCGGGCTCCCGCTTCTCCACATGCCGTTCCACCAGCTCCGCGTGCCCCTGAAAGGTATCCCGGTGCATCTGTTCCAGTCCGTCCAGATCCTCCGCGGCCTGCTTGTAACGCTCGTACTCCTGGAGGCGCCGGATCAGCTCCGCCCTGGGATCCTCGCCCTCCTCCTCCTCCGTACTCGGTCGCGGCAGCAGCATGCGGGACTTGATCTCCGCCAGCATCGCCGCCATCACCAGATACTCCGCCGCCAGTTCCAGGCGCAAATCCTTCATCATCTCGATATATTGCACATACTGGTCGGTGATCTCAGAGATGGGGATATCGAGAATATCGAGATTCTGCCGCCGGATGAGATAGAGCAGCAGGTCCAACGGCCCCTCGAAGGCATCGAGAAAGACCTCCAGGGCATCGGGGGGGATGTAGAGATCGGTGGGCGGCGTCGCCAGCGGCTCGCCCATGACCATGGCGAAGGGCATCTCCTCCTGCTCGGGATGGTAGTGGGGATGTTGTTCGACCTCTTCTGCCATCATTGCCCCTCCTGGATACCGCTGTACACTATTCGAATCCCCCCAGTGACATCGCCTGACGAACCTCCCGCATGGTCTCGCAGGCCACCTCGCGGGCGTGCTCGCAACCCTCTTTGATGATGCGTCGCACCAGGTCGGGCTGGGCCTCGAACTCGGCGGCCCGCATCTGCATCGGCTTCAGCTCGTTCAGCACCGCGTCGATCACCGGTCCCTTGCAGTCGAGGCAGCCGATGCCGGCGGAGCGGCACCCCTCCTCGACCCAGTGCTTGGTGTCGTCATCGGAATAGACCAGATGAAACTGCCACACCGGACAACGCTGGGGATCGCCGGGGTCGGTGCGCCTGACCCGGTTGGTATCGGTGGGCATGCGCTTCAGCATCTCCTCCACATCCTTGGGTTTCTCGCGCAGCGAGATGGTGTTCTGGTAGGACTTGGACATCTTCTGTCCGTCGAGCCCGGGCATCTTGGAGGCCTTGGTCAGCAAGGGTTGGGGCTCGGTGAGGATTATACGCCCGCTGCCCTCCAGATAACCCAGCAGGCGTTCACGCTCTTCGGTATTGATGTTCTGTTGTAGCTGCAGCAGCTCGCGGCCGTTATCCAACGCCTCAAGATCACCCTGTTCCTGGTAGGCGCGCTGCAGCTGGGTAAACTGTTTCGCCGCCTTCTTGCCCATCTTCTTGCGCGCCTGTTCCGCCAGCTCCTCGAAACCGGCTTCCCGCCCGAAGAGGTGGTTGAAGCGGCGGGCGACCTCCCGGGTCAGCTCCACATGGGCCACCTGGTCCTCCCCCACCGGCACCTGGGCGGCGCGATAGATCAGGATGTCCGCCGACTGCAGCAGCGGATAGCCGAGGAAGCCGTAGGTGGCCAGGTCCTTCTCCTTCAGCTTCTCCTGCTGATCCTTGTAGCTCGGGACCCGCTCCAGCCAGCCCAGGGGCGTGATCATCGACAGCAACAGATGGAGCTCGGCATGTTCGGGCACCAGGGACTGGATGAACAGGGTGGCGGCCTCGTTGTCCACCCCGGCCGCCAGCCAGTCGATGACCATCTCCCAGATGCTCTCGGGAATGACGCTCGGATCATCGTAGTGGGTGGTCAGGGCGTGCCAGTCCGCGACGAAGAAGAAACACTGATGCTGATGCTGCAGCTCCACCCAGTTCTTCAGCACGCCATGGTAGTGGCCAAGATGCAGACGCCCCGTGGGGCGCATGCCGGAGAGCACGCGGGATGAGCTTGGCGACTGATTCAAAATTAACTCCTCGCAGGACTGAGAATCACAGGAATAAGTTCCGCAACTATATCACTGGCGGGCAGAATCATGATGGTCAGTCCCACCACGGGGCCGAGAATCACGCTCAACAGCCCCGTGACGAGCAGGAACAGTACGATAAAGAGACCGAAGGATTCCAGCCTGGAGTAGGCCTGCGCCTGTTTCGGCGGCAGCAGTGAATAGACGATCCTGCCGCCATCCAACGGAGGCACGGGCAGCAGATTCAAGGCCATCAATATGGCATTGAACAGCACCCCGGCGACCCCCATCAGGATCAGCGGCACAGCCAGCCACTGGAAGTGCGCCAGCATCAGGGCACCGGCGTAGACCAACAGCGCCCAGATCAGCGCCATGATCAGGTTTGCACCGGGTCCGGCCAGGGCCACCAGTCCCATATCCCGCTTCGGCTGGCGCAGGTTGTTCCAGTTTACCGGCACCGGTTTGGCCCAGCCGAACATGAAGCCGGTCATCACATAGACCCCCAGCGGTACCAGGATGGTCCCTATCGGATCGATATGTTTGATGGGATTGAGGGTAACCCGCCCCAGCATCTCGGCGGTCTTGTCACCCAGTCGCTTGGCCATCCAGCCGTGAGCCGCCTCGTGTACGGTGATCGCGAAGATCAGCGGCAGGATGAAGATCGCCAGCTTTTGAATCAGAGTAAGCTCTTGCATTGAAAACAGGTCCTAAAGTATAGATATCGTCTTTTCTTCAATGAGTTGAGACAGCCATTCCGTACAAGAGTTAAAAACAGCTGATTATACATCGAACATCGAGTTATCGCCCTTCCCGGCCCGCACCACCTCGGGCAGCTCCTCGGTCATCACCACCACGGTGGTGGGCTCGAAACCGCAGTAGCCGCCGTCGATGATCAGATCGACCTGATGGTCGAGCAGGTCGCGCATCTCGTAGGGATCGGTGAGCGGCATATCCTCCCCCGGCATGATCAGGGTGGTGCTCATGATCGGCTCCCCGAGTTCCTCCAGCAGGGAGCTGACGATGGCGTTGTCGGGCACGCGGATACCGATGGTCTTCCGCCTGGGATGCATCAACCGCCTGGGAACCTGCTTGGTGGCCTTGTGGATAAAGGTATAGGGGCCGGGGGTCAAGGCCTTCAGCAGGCGGTAGTCGCGGTTGTCGATCTTGGCGTAGTTGGAGATCTCCGTCAGGTCCCGGCACACCAGGGTGAAGTTGTGGGATTCGTCCACCTTGCGGATGCGCCGGATGCGCTCCATCGCCCCCTTGTCGCCGATGTGGCACCCCAGGGCGTAGCTGGAGTCGGTGGGGTAGATCACCAGGCCGCCCTCGCGAATGATCTCCACCGCCTGCGTGATCAGACGCGGCTGGGGATTATCCGGGTGTATCTGGAGGAACTGGGCCATCGGGTATGCCTGGCTGTCTACACAGCCTTGCGGGATGCAGATCTATCGCTATCGATTACCCAGTTCGACCACAGGGGTGTGCAGTTGTCGGGCAGCATCGGCAATCGTCCCAGCTCGATCCAGGGATTCTCAGGGGAGTGAAAATCGGAGCCCGCCGATGCCAGCAGGCCGAAGTCCCCGGCATGCTTGGCCATGGTGAAATAGTCGTCCCGGTTATGGCTGCCGGAGACCACCTCGATCGCCTCGCCGTTGAGTTCGGCAAACTCGGCGAATAACCGCCGCAGCTTCGTCCGGGTCATTCGATAGCGCGCGGGATGGGCCACCACGGCCACCCCCCCCGCCCCATGGATCCACTCCAGGGCCTGATCCAGTTTGGCCCATTGGCCGGGAACGAAACCGGGCTTCCCCTTCACCAGGTAGTGTTTGAATACCTTGCGCTCATCGCTCACCACACCCTGTTCGACAAGGTAGCGGGCGAAATGGGTGCGGCTCACCAGGGTACCGTTGGAGCGGGCGAGCGCGCCTTCGTAGGCATCGCTGATGCCGGCCTTCTCGAGTCGCTTCGCGATCTCCTTCGCGCGCCAATCGCGAAAGGACCGCAATCCGCTCAAGCCCTGTTGCAGGGCGGGATTGTCACGATCCACGTTGAGACCGAGGATATGCACCGTCTGGCCGTTCCAGGTCACCGAGACCTCCACCCCCGGAATCAACATCAGGCCACAGTCGAGCGCTGCCGCCGACGCCTCCTCCAGTCCGGAAGTGGTATCGTGATCGGTCAATGCCAAAACCCGTACCCCCGCAACGGCTGCACGGCATACCAGTTCCGCCGGACTGAGGGTTCCATCCGAGGCGGTTGAATGGCTGTGAAGGTCGTATACGCAAAACATGGGGGCGGATTGTACCCATAGTGGGGTCAAACCGATAGGCTTGTTGAAAAAATCCCCGGACAGCCCCGGACGCCGGCAAAACAGGCTGATACAATAGCGCCCATGCTATTTCCCATTCTCGATCTCACCTATATCGGAGAGCGTTTCGACGCCATCGCTCCGGCGCTGGTATCGGCTGGAAAAGAGGCCGGGGTCAAAGATCCGGACCGCTCTCCATGGGCACTGCAGCAGGCGATGCATCGGCTGATGGAACTGATGGGAATACTGGTCGGGCAGCTCGAGTCCGGCAGCGAGACAACCGACGGATCACTGGATGAGCTGAGCGAGCTCGGTGACTACGGCATCCAGCTCCTGGTGGATTTCTCCACCGTCGCCGCCGGTCTGGAGATGCCGCAGGAGAGCGAGGAGATGGAAGACATTACCCTCCCGCTGGCGTTGTGGATCGTTCGCCACAGAGGCGAACTGCGTACCCTGGCGCCTGTGATCAACTCCCTTGCCAGACTCGCAAACAGGTTTCGGGAACCATCTCAACTGCAGCAACTCTATGTCCTGTCGGTTGAGTTGATTGAGGCCCTGGAACCGCTGATGCAAGCACAACGCCCGGATAAGGCTCACCCCTGGAGTATCCTGTTGATGAATCAGGCTATAATTGCCACCCGCAGCCACCAGCCGGAATTGATCGATCAGGCCTATGAGACACTTTGCCGTCTGCTTCCTGATCAGGCGTCCGATTTTTTTCGTGAAGGAATGGAACAGATGGACGCTTTGAACTATCCACAAAAAGTCAGGGAAGTTGTTGAAAAATATTATAATCTTTGGAGTCAGCCCAGGATATTGCACTAGGTTGCGTCAGCCTCGGGAGAACCCCTGGGCGAGGATTGCCTCATTCGCGATCATTAGCGCGTGCGGCTGAGCATCGAGCCGGCTTCAGAACATCCGCAAACTGTCGATCCTTAGAGACGATCACTATATAGAGCAGAGAGTTGGTGTACTATGCATGCAGTCGCCTGTATGGAGCTATTTTTCAAGATACTGATCCCGTAATGAAATTTCTTGCCGATTTCTTCCCCGTCATTCTCTTTTTCGTGGCCTACAAGGTCTACGACATCTATGTCGCCACCGCCGTGGCCATCGTCTCATCCATGGTTCAGGTCGGCTACGGCTGGCTGCGCAAGCGGCACGTGGAGAAGATGCACCTGATTACATTCGGTATCCTGGTGCTGTTCGGCGGCCTCACCATCCTGCTCCAGGATCGCACCTTCATCATGTGGAAACCCTCGGTGATCAACTGGCTTTTCGGTGCGGTCTTTCTCGCCAGCCAATTCATCGGCAAAAAGCCCCTGGTGCAACGCATGATGGAAAGCAGCATCTCGGTACCCGATCCGATATGGAAAAGGCTCAATCTGACCTGGAGCCTCTTCTTTATCCTCCTGGGCTTTCTCAACCTCTACGTGGCCAACGATTTCTTCGTCGCCGAACATCAGCTGATGCAGCTAACCGGCCTGCAGCAGATCGATTTCGACAATTGCAGTCAACACTTCAAGGGGAGTGAGCTGGAGATGTGTGATGCCGCGCACTCCCTGGAGGAGAGCTGGGTCAATTTCAAGTTATTTGGCATGATGGGCCTGACCCTGGGATTTATTGTCCTGCAGGCCTTTTACCTTGCGCGTCATATACGCGATAACGAACTGGAAACCGAGGGGGGTTGAGTGTATTACGCAATAATCGCCGAAGACCGGGATGACAGTCTTGAGCAGCGCCTGAAGGTGCGCGAGAAACACCTGGCAAGACTCAAACAGCTGCAGGATCAAGGCCGCCTTTTACTCGCCGGCCCCCACCCGATGATCGACAGCGATGATCCCGGCCCTGCCGGTTACTCCGGCAGCCTCATCGTCGCCGAATTCGACAGCCTGGAGAGCGCCAAGGAGTGGGCCGACGCGGATCCCTACCTCGAAGCTGGGGTCTATGCCCGGGTAAAGGTCAAACCATTTAAGAAAGTGCTGCCTGCCTGATACCAGTAGCAGTTGCTAAACCAATCAACGATTCAATCACAACTAGGTATTCAATGATGAAAAAGAAGATCATATTAGCTGCGGTTTGCAGCGCGGTGCTGCTGACTGCTTGTAACCAATCCACGGACCAGGCGCCCGTCGCAGCCACCGAGGAGAGTGAACGCTCGGTCACCGTACCCGCGGTAAACGAGCCCTCTTCCACCGAAATGGATATCGAGACACTGCTCACCGTCAACAGCGAGCCGATCACCCGGACCATGTACAGTCTCTACTTCCAGGACCGCATGCGCAGCGTCCCCGATGCGCAGAACTCGCCCGAGATGCAGATGAGCGTGCTCAATGAGCTGGCCAACATCTTCATCGTGGCGCAGGATGCGGAGAAGCAAGGACTACAGAACAGGCCGGAGGTTTCGGCCTCGATCCAGCTGTTGAAGGCCAAGCTGCTGACCCAGCTTGCCATCCAGGAGTTTGCCAACAGCCATCAACCGACTGACGAGGAGATCCAGAAGGCCTACGACGAGCAGTTCGCCGGACAGTCCGGCACCGAGTACAAGGCCAGGCATATCCTGGTAAAAGAGGAGCAGGATGCGGCCGGGCTGATTGAAAAGCTCGATGGCGGCGCCGATTTCGCTGAACTCGCCAAGGAGCACTCAACCGGGCCCACCGGCAAGGACGGAGGCGACCTCGGTTGGTTCGACGCCGCGCAGATGGTAAAGCCCTTCGGCGATGCCCTGAAGACCATGGAGAAGGGTAAATACAGCTCGGCGCCGGTGCAGACCCAGTTCGGCTGGCATGTCATTCTGCTGGAAGACACCCGTCAGACCGAAGCGCCGACGCTGGAGAGCGTCAAGCTCAATATCGTCAACAAACTGAAGCAGACCGCCCTGTCCGAATATATGCAGGGCCTGCGCGACTCCAGCAAGCTGGTCTTCAATGAGAAGAATGCGAAACCCGCACCCGCCCCAGAAGAAACGCCTGCTGCCGATCAGGGCACTCCGGCACAGACCGAAGCCCCTGCCGCCGGCAACGAGCCCCCTGCAATGGAAACAAACGCCGAGATGGAGAAACCGGCTGAAGAGAGCATGGAAACCAAAGAGTAGTCAAACCGAATGATGCCCGCCGGGGATGGCGGGCATCATTTAGATAAGTCCACATCACAATTCCCCCGTTTCAGCATTCATTCACGGCCGGTTTTCTCCTAAACTTTTCATCGGGTGCAAAATTGCGCATCTGAGAAAGAAATAAAACAGAAAAGCAATTGCACCCGCTTGTGTGGAACACCCTGTATCCCAATTTTTTGTCGTTGCCAAGCAAACAGGAGTCGGGCCTTATGCTGCAGTGGATCAAGAACCTATTTTCACCCCCAAAACCTGCCGGACCACCGGAGATCATCAAACGTTTTGAGGGACCGGAAACCCCCATTTCTCAAGATGTGACCGCTACCAGTGAGGGAGGTTGGCAAATAGATTCCAGGGAAGCGCAAACGATCAGACTGTTTGAAGTAGAGATCGCGAATATCGACAATTGCATGTTGACCTATCGTGCAGATTTGAAATCTGAAAATCTCCAGGGCCGGGGATATCTTGAGATGTGGTGCCGGATACCGGGCGGGGGAGAGTTTTTTTCAAAAGGATTTCAGAACGCCCTGAAGGGGACAAACGATTGGGCATCCTACGAGGTCCCATTCTACCTGAAATCGGGACAGCAGCCTGATCTGATAAAACTCAATCTTACCGTTGAGGGATCAGGGAAAGTGTGGATAAAGAAGGTCGAGCTCTCCTACACGCCCTTCGAGTGATTTGAGAAGTTAGCAGTTGATGTGACAGGGAAAAACACGATATATGTCATATATACCTCAATGGGAGTAGGAGCGATACTCTTTACTAGCGAATCTTGACCAAATGAGAGATGTTGGCTTGTATGGATATCATGTGATCCATTTTCTGATGTGATATTGCATGCGATCGACATCCATGGCCTATTTTTTCAAAATTCTGTTGCTGATCGTCTTGATCGTCCCGGTAAGTATCTGGGCATGTTCGACCGCTCTTTTCAACTTGAAACGAGCCGCTGGTATTTCCGCCTGGTTTAACCGTTTTGCCTTGCACTCATTGGGTGTTGAAATCGTAGTTGAGGATGACAACGGCCCTGACTTCGAATACAAAAACTGCGTCCTGACCCTGCTCAATCAAACCAGCCTTTTGGATGGCGCCGTCGGTATTTTGTCCCTCCCTCGCCCGCTAATCGGGATCGCGAATATTGAGTTCGCGCTGCTGCCTTTTTATGGCTGGATGATCATGATTCACAGCTTCGTCATCATTCGTCAGTGGCCCAGGCAGGCCTTGCGCACCATTAAAAGAATGGAGTCTTATCTCTCCGCCGGCGGCAACGTCTATGTCTCCATTGAAGGGAGACGGTCTGCGGATCGTCAGATACTGCCCTACAAGAAGGGCCCGGTGGTGATGGCGCTGAATACCCAGGGCCATATCGTACCGATTTTCCATGAAAAGGTCCGGGATGCTTTGCCCTACGGCTCTCTCCGTGTTCGCCCTACCCGAGTCAAGGTCCATCTATTAAAGGCAATCAGTATGAAAGGAAAAAAATACAGGGAACGCGACAAAATAGTAACCGATTTGGAATCTCTCGCTCGCAAAATGAATAATAATTTGATGTTATCACCATCAGACTAAAGTGGACTCGGCTTAATTCTTAAACAAACACAAGGCGGGAACGTGCAAACTATCCTAGGTTGGTTACTCATCATTTTCCCGGGCATACTCTATACAGGCCAGGTAGTTTCGTCGGTTAATTTCCCCCTTGCCCAGAGAATCGGGCTGCAGGAGGATCCGGATGATGCCGACCCCCTGCTGCAGCGAGTGGAGAGGTACACGGCATACTGGGATCTTCTTACCCTGGTATGGCTGCCGGTATCAGGCATCCTCATGGTAGTGGACCACGCTGCCTGGCCCCTGTTTGCCCTAGCCGGTGGCGCGATCTATCTGGACGCCGCCGGTCGTGAAGCGGTTAAAATCTTGAGCTTTAAACATGAAAACATTCGCTTGGGATCGCCAGTACAGCAGAGGTTCTTCTTTTCTACTTACCTGGTTATGGCCTTGTTGGCAATTGCCACGCTCAGCTACGCTATCAGCGCCTTACGCGTTTCAGCAGCTGTTTGAGGAGTAACCATGGTTAACGCGCATGCACGCTGAGAGAAGTGTCGAACAGCCATGAATAGAAACGCAGTCGCATTCACGGCAAAACTAATCGCACTTCTGTGTATAGTATCGATTTTCTTTTTCTTGGCACCCGAATACGCTCACTACATTTTGCTGCTTGTGGCCGCGATACTGATCGTGGTCGGTGCGGGTTCACTTCTCAACTACAGATCACAATCAAGCTGGCTAGAGAGTAAAGCCACACTGGTATCCATTGAGGAACATGAGGAAGCGGTAGCGATATCCCAATACTCAAGACTGAAATATTACTACCCAACCATCGAATATGAATATACGGCCAATGGCAAGTTCTACTCAGGAAACAGGGTTTCAGTTGAAAAGGAGAATGTCTGGATACCCGAGGTGAACGCCTGGGGTGATCCCACCCCGGTGGAGGAGCGATGGTGGTTATCACTAAAACCCGGTGACGATCTGCCCGTCTACATAAACCCCCGCAATCATGATCAAGCGGTACTCATCAAAGGTGCATCAAAGGCAAGAAGTTCACACCATCTCGCCCTCTTATTGGGTGGAATGCTGGTCGGGCTGATATGGTTGACAGTGGTCAGTTTCAAATTCACTTGAGTTGAACCTCTACCCGCTGCCGGCAGCTAAAGCGTGCTCAATCATCCTCATCCTTTTTGACCTTGCCGATCTTGGTTATCGGTACGACCTTGGTGGCGGGGGGCTCATCGACGAAGTAGGGCCGTTCCTGGGCGGTGCGACCGGCGGCATCGGCCAGCTCCTTTTCCCGCGCGGTGATCAGGCCGAGGCAGGCACGGATATCCTGTATGGTTTGATCGGAAAGGGGATGTTTGAGGCTCTTGTGCTCCGGTGTCACCTCGCGCACGATGGTGGTGAGCAGTTTGCGCATCACCATCATGATCTCCCGTTCTTTAGCGGTTTCGTCGTTCATTTTTTTCCTGCAAACCTCTAGTTATATCGCCAGAAACTACCACGAATGGCGAGGTGAATAAACGTGACAACGGAAGCGTTATTGGTTCTGCCGTAACAGATCCTGCAGCGCCGCCTCATCGAGAATCGCGATGTCCAGCTTCTCCGCCTTGGCCAGTTTGGAGCCCGCGGCATCACCCGCCAACAGGTAGTCGGTCTTTTTCGAGACGCTGCCGGTCACCTTCGCGCCGAGGCCCTGCAGTATCTGCTTGATCTCGTCCCGCGGCATGCTCAGGGTGCCGGTGATGACCACCGTCTTTCCCGACAAGGGTCGATCTTCAACAGGCTCTCTCTCCACTGCCGGCCAATGGATACCGGCCGCCAGCAACTGCCCGATGACTTCCCGGTTGTGCGGCTGGCGAAAAAACGTGTGGATGTGGGCCGCGACGATGGGACCCACATCGGGGGTCTCCTGCAGGCTCTCTTCATCCGCCTCCTCTATGGCATCGAGGGAGGTGAACTGATTGGCCAGGGATTGCGCGGTCGCCTCCCCCACTTCCCTGATGCCCAAGGCAAAGAGAAAACGCTCAAGGGTCGTCGACCTGCTCTTCTCCAGGGCCTGCAGCAGATTCTGCGCCGACTTCTCGGCCATGCGCTCCAGGGCGCTCAACTGCGCCAGGGTCAGATCAAACAGATCCGCCGGGGTATCGACCAGCTCCTGTTCCACCAGCTGATCGACCAGCTTGTCGCCGAGCCCCTCGATATCCATCGCCTTGCGGGAGGCGAAATGTTTCAATGCCTGTTTGCGCTGGGCAGGACAGTAGAGGCCGCCGCTGCAGCGGGCCACCGCCTCCCCCTCCGGCTTGATGATATCCGAGCCGCAGACCGGACAGGCCGTCGGCAGGCTCACACGCCGGGCACCGGCCTGGCGTTTCTCCGCCACCACGCTGACCACCTCCGGGATCACATCCCCCGCCCGCCTGACGATGACCCGGTCCCCGGGACGCACATCCTTGCGCATCACCTCATCCATATTGTGCAGGGTGGCGTTGCTAACCGTGACCCCGCCGACAAATACCGGGGCAAGACGGGCCACCGGGGTGATGGCGCCGGTCCTGCCGACCTGAAATTCGATCGCCTCGACCTGGGTCGTCTCCTCCTGGGCCGGGAATTTGTAGGCGATGGCCCAGCGGGGGGCGCGGGACACGAAACCGAGCTGTTGCTGTAGTTCCAGCTCATCGACCTTGAAAACCACGCCGTCGATATCGTATGCCAATTCGTCCCGCTGCTGCACAATGCGTTGAAAATAGTCGATACATCCATCCACACCGGTGACCACGTCATGCAGGGGGGATATCGGCAGACCCCATTGCTGCAGGCGGCGGATGCTGGCGCTCTGCTGTTCGGCAATTGGCGCGGGCACCACCTCGCCCAGACCGTAGGCATAGAACGAGAGGGGGCGTTTGGCGGTCAGCCGGGGATCGAGTTGGCGCAGCGACCCGGCTGCGGCATTGCGGGGATTGACGAAGCCCTTTTCACCCGTCTTCCGGGCACGCCTGTTCAGGGCCTCGAATCCCGCGTGGGGCATGAAGACCTCGCCCCTGACCTCGAGGATCCCGGGCCAGTCATCGCCCTGCAGCGACAGAGGGATCGCCTTGATGGTGCGGACATTGCTGGTGACATCCTCTCCCCGGCTGCCGTCGCCACGGGTGGCGGCCTGCACCAATTTACCCTGTTCATAACGAAGGTTCACCGCCAGGCCGTCGAGCTTCGGCTCTGCCAGGTAGCGGATGGCCTCATCGCCATCCAGCTTCAGGCGATCGCGGATGCGGCGTTCGAACTCCCCCATCTCCGCTTCATCGAAGGCATTGTCGAGAGAGAGCATGGGCAGCCGGTGGACCACCTCATCGAAGCCCTCCAGAGGTTTATCTCCCACCCGCTGGGTGGGCGAGTCGGGGGTGACCAACTGCGGGTATGCTGACTCCAGTTGGGTAAGTTCCCGCAGCAGGCGGTCGTAGGCGGCATCTGATATCTTCGGATCGTCGAAGACATAGTACTGCCGGTTGTGGTAGTTGATCTCCTCGCGCAGGGACTCGATGCGCTGCGCCGCATCGCGCGCTCTGTTCAACCCTTGCTCCGGGCCAACTGCACCTGACGCCGGTGCTCCATAATCTCACCGCGCATGTGTTCAATGGTCTGCTTGGTCAGCGCACTGTGGGTATCGTCCTGCAACTCCCCATCCAGGATCGCGGCCAGCCGCTCTGCAGTGAACAGCATGTCGGCGAAGATCCCCAAGCTGTCGCCGGGACCGGGCAGTTGTGTGAAGAGGGTCAGCCCGGGGGTGGAGAACGCCTCCACATCCTGTTTCGGAAAGACGCCCGGCTCTACCATGCTGGCCAGGTTGAATGTGGGCTTGTCACTTCCGTCGCTGGTAAGGCGTTGGTAGATCGAGAGTTCGTTCATTACAAGGCCGGTATCATACATCGCCTTCTGAATCTCCGGCCCGCGAAAGGGTGCGGAGCGGGCACGCAGATTGATCTGGATGATCAACACCGGTACGTCCACCGGAGACTCCTCCTGGGCACTGAAACCGAACAGGTCCTGCTGCTCCGGTTCCATTGGCGCGGCCTCGCTCTCGGCGGTCAGATCGAGTTCGGGGGCCTCATCATCCTCCGCCTCCACACTGCCGATCTCCTCCATTCCCCGATCCAGCAGTTCGGTATCGTCCTCATCCTCCCAGTTGATCCAGGTGTCGTCTCCCTCCGGCGAGGCGATCGGCGCCGACGCTTGCGGTTGGTCCATCTCTTCGACCACAGCCTCCGCCGGCAGCGGCACGGGCGCCTGCGAGCTGCGCATCATCTCGGCCTTTCGCCTGCGTGCCTGGGCTACCTTGTTTTTTTGGCGATTCGTCTCATAGAGGTAGATCCCGACCAGGAAGATACAGCCGAGTACGAAAAGAACGATGCGCAGTGTGGTGGCATCCATGAGATTAAATTGCGGCCAGTTGTGCCGCCTCCTCCACGTCGACAGTGACCAGGCGCGACACGCCCGGTTCGTGCATGGTGACCCCCGAAAGCTGATTGGCGATCTCCATGGTGATCTTGTTATGGGTGATGAAGATGAATTGTACCTGATCAGACATGTCCCTCACCAAATCGCAATAGCGACCCACGTTGGCATCGTCCAGCGGCGCATCCACCTCGTCGAGCATGCAGAAAGGGGCGGGGTTGAGCTGGAAGATGGCGAACACCAGGGCCACCGCGGTAAGCGCCTTCTCACCACCGGAGAGGAGATGGATGCTGGTATTGCGCTTGCCAGGGGGCCGGGCCATCACCGTCACCCCGGTATCGAGCAGATCCTCGCCCGTCAGCTCCAGGTAGGCGTGACCGCCGCCGAAGAGCCGGGGGAAGAGCTCCTTGATACCCGAATTGACCTTGTCGAAAGTCTCCTTGAAGCGGGTTCGTGTCTCGCGGTCGATCTTGCGGATCGCATTCTCCAGGGTCTCCAGGGAGCGGGTGATATCCTCGTGCTGTTCATCCAGATACTTCAGCCGCTCTGACTGCTCCTGATACTCGTCGATTGCCGCCAGGTTGATGGGGCCCAGGCGCTGGATACGGTTCGCCAGCCGCTCCGCCTGTTCCTGCCAGGCCTCCTCGGTAGCCTCCTCGGCCATCCCCTGGAACAGCTCCTCCGCGTCCAGCCCTCCCTCATGCAGCTGCTCCTGCAGGGTCATGCAGCGGACATTCACCTCCTGACTCTGCAACCGCGCCTGGTTGAGTCTCTCCTGTCGCGTCTGTACCTCCTGCTCCGCGGTGTGGCGCTGCTGCTCCTTGTCGCGAAGATTGGCATCCACCTCTTCAAGCAGACGGCGGGCCTCGTTCAGGCTCTTGTCGACACCGCTGCGATCGGAGAGTTTCTGGTTCAACATCACCAGCTGCTGCTGCAGCGGCGCCTCGCTGTTGTCCAGGGTGGTCTTCAACTCATCCCGACGATGGCTGAGCTGAGTCAGCTGACTGCCGGCCCGTTCCAGGTTCTGCACCAGCGCGGTATGGGCGGTACGCATCGATTCGACCCGCAGCGCCACCTCATGGGTCGAGGAGCGCTGCCGGTTGAGGCGTTCTCTGGCCTGGGCGACCTGTTCACGCAGTTCATCACGGCGCTTCACCAGCGATTCGCGGCGACTGCCCAGATTCTCGATCGCCTCCAGCGCCTCGTGGAGCCGCAGTCGCGTCTCCTCCATCAGCTCTTTATCGTTGCTGATCTGTTCGGCGATCTCCCTCTGTTCCTGCTGCAGCTGTTCACGCCGCTGCCGGAGGTGATCGGCACGGGTTCGTTTACTGCTCAGATTGGAACCTATTTCCGAGAGTATCCGATTGACCTGGTTGAAAGCACCCTGGGCCTGCTCCCGGTTGTGCTCGGATTGTTTGAGCATCTCCCTGCCCTGTTCCAGGCTTGCGGCGAGTTCGGAGACCGTCTGTTCCTGTTCCACGAGGGCCTGTTTCAGGTTGCGCAGTTCCTCCTCTCTGGCCAGGACACCGGCGCGCTCATCGGATTCACGACTGACTTTCAGCCAGTCGGGGCCGATCCAGAAACCGTCGGGGGTGACCAGTGTCTCACCGCTCCCGAGCGATTGACGCCGGGCAAGGGCATCGTGGAGATTGTCCGCCAGCCTCACCCCCCCCAGCAGGGACTGCAGGTTCCAGGGCGATGCGACCTTGGCGATCAGGGTATCCCCGCCAGCGGGGTCTGCGTCTCCGCGATGGCCGCGGCTCTGCCAAAAGTTGAGCGAGCCCTTTTCGAGTTGAGGCAGCTGCGCCTGCAGCCGTCCGATGTCATCCACGCAGACCGCCTGCAGGTGAAAGCCCAACACAAGCTCCACTGCCTGCTGCCAGCGCGGTTCCACCTTGATCTCCTGGGCCAGGCGTTTGGCGCTGTTCAGCTGGCTTCTCTCGAGCCACTCGACGGTTTCGTCCTGTTGACCGAGGGCCGCCTGCTGCAGGGCCTCAAGGGAGGCCAGGCGTCCTTTTTTGGATTGTAGATCGACACGGGCCTGATCGAGACGGTTCGCGGTCTGACTGTTCTTTTCCCGCTGCTGATTGATCAGCTCAACGGCCTGATCGAGTTGACCGTGCAGGGTATCGGCTTCTCCTTTCTGTCGGTTTTCATCGCTTTCAAGGGCGGTGATTTCACTCAATAGCTGGCTGTCATCCAGGCGTCCCAGCTCCTCGTCCAGGCGTTGCAGACGCCGTTCCAGATTGCCTCCCTGCTGTTCCAGGTGGTTGATGCGGGTTCGCTCAACCTGGGCGGTTTGCGCCGGTTCAGCGGCCTTCTGGTTGAACTCTTCCCATTCCTGCTGCCAGGCCTGCATTGCCTGTTCGGCCTCGTGCAGCGCCTGGGACAGCTGCGCCTCCTGGCTGTGTGCTTCATCGAGTTTCGGCTGCTCCTGCTGCAAGCTGGCATTGAGTTCCTGCAAGCGCTCCTCGTCCTGGGCCTTGTGGGCCTCGGACTCCTGCAGCGCCTGCTCGACCTGTTGCAGATCCTGTTGCTGCTGATGTTGCGAATCCCGGGCAAACTGGATCGCCTGCTCAAGGCCGCTTATCTCGGCCCCGAGACTGTAGAACTGCCCCTGCACCTCGTTGAACCGATCGTTCGCTTCGGTATGCCGGTCGCGTTCAGACTCTATCTCCGATTCCAACTTTCGCTGTTCGGCAACCGCGGCCTCCAGCTTGTTCTGCAGCTCGGCGATGATGCGCTGACGCTGCTGCAGATCCTGGTTCAGGGTTCGCCAACGCAGGGCGAGCAGCTCCGCCTTGACCTGGCGTTCCTGTTGCTTCAACTCCTGATACTTTTCCGCGGTGGCGGCCTGGCGCTTGAGATGCTGCAGCTGCTTGGCCACCTCTTCGCGCAGATCGGTGAGGCGTTCCAGATTCTCCCGGGTATGGCGGATGCGGTTCTCGGTCTCGCGCCGCCGCTCCTTATATTTCGAGATGCCCGCGGCCTCCTCGAGAAAGCTGCGCAGATCTTCAGGACGCGCCTCGATCAGACGCGATATCATTCCCTGTTCGATGATTGAGTAGCTGCGGGGTCCGAGACCGGTGCCAAGAAACAGATCGGTGATATCCCGGCGCCGGCAGCGTACACCGTTGAGGTAGTAGAGTGACTGGCCGTCGCGGGAGACCTGACGTTTGACCGAGATCTGATTGTATTGGGCATACTGACCGCCCGCCCTGCCATTGGCGTTGTCGAACATCAGCTCAATGGTCGCCGCCCCCACCGGTTTGCGCACGCTGGAGCCGTTGAAGATGACATCCGCCATCGATTCGCCACGCAGCATCTTGGCCGAGCTTTCACCCATGACCCAGCGCACGGCATCGATGACATTGGATTTTCCACATCCATTTGGCCCAACGATTCCGACCAGATTGCTAGGGATCGGCACGGTGGTTGGATCGACGAACGACTTAAACCCGGCGAGCTTGATTTTCTCCAGACGCATGGGCGGCTAAGATACACCAAAGAGGGGGATTGTTACAGAGCGCAATTCAATTTTTTACACATTAACTATATGCTGTAACTTATTGTTTTTAATGATTTATGGAAGCAATGCTTTTGACTGGGTCAAGGCTCGAGTATAATTCATCGCCATTTTAGCGACGAGACGAAGAAGACCATGCCCAGTCAGCCGAGCAAAGCACTTGAAACCTTCGACAACCCCCAGCCGGAGAGAGACTATACCATCCGCATCAGGATCCCGGAGTTCACCTGTCTCTGCCCCAAGACCGGGCAACCCGACTTTGCCGAAATGACCCTGGAGTATGTGCCCGATAAGCGCTGCGTGGAGCTGAAAGCGTTGAAGATGTACGTCTGGTCCTTTCGCGATCAGGGCGCTTTCCACGAGGCGGTCACCAATGAGATCCTCAGCGACCTGGTCAGCGCCACCCAACCCCGCTTCATGCGCCTCACCGCCGAGTTCAATGTGCGGGGTGGAATCTACACCACCGTGGTCGCCGAACATCGAGCGGAAAATTGGACCTCGCCCCCCGCGGTAAGCCTGCCCTGACAGCCGTCGATGAAAATCTACATCGGTATCGACCTGGGCACCTCCGGTTGCCGTGCCGTCGCCATCGATGAAACCGCCACCATCCGGGCTAGCGCAAGCAGATCCCTGCCGAAACCTGAAACACCGCTGCAGAATCAACACCAGCAAGATCCAGAAATCTGGTGGCAGGTCCTGTGCGAAGTGCTTACGGAGATCGCCAGGGTCTGTAGTGAAGAGAGTCCGGTGGCGATTGCCGTGGACGGCACCTCCTCCACCCTGCTGCTTGCTGACCACCAGGGTAACCCCCTGACCCCCGCGCTGATGTACAACGACAACCGCAGCCATGATGCGCTGCCGTTGCTCGAAGGGATCGCCCCTGATGGGAGTCCTGTATTGAGCCCCTCTTCCAGCCTCGCCAAGCTGCTCCATCTGCGACGCAAGATCGCCACCGATCGCTATCGCGCCCTCCACCAGGCCGACTGGATCGTCGGCAGGCTGTGTGGCGACTATCGCCATAGCGATGAGAACAACGTCCTGAAAATGGGGTACGACCCGATCAGCAGGGCCTGGCCCACCTGGTTGGCCGAGCTGCAGCTTCCGGATGGCGCCCTCCCCGAAGTGGTACCGAGTGCGTCCCCCGTCGGTCGCCTCTGTCGGCAGGCCGCGGAAGCCACCTCGCTCCCACCTGGGATAGCGATCGTTGCCGGCACAACCGATGGCAATGCGGCCTTCTTGGCCACCGGCGCCCGTGACATCGGCGAGGCGGTGACCTCTCTCGGCAGTACCCTGGTGGTAAAGATCCTTTCCGAGGAACCGGTATTCGCCGCCGAATATGGTGTCTATAGTCATCGCCTGGGAGCGCGTTGGCTGGTAAGCGGCGCCTCCAACAGCGGCGGCGCGGTCTTGGCGAGCTTTTTCAGTTGCGATGAGATGGCGCGAATGACCCGGGATCTGCAACCGCAGCGGGCCACCGGGCTCGACTACTATCCCCTGCTCGCAGCCGGTGAACGCTTCCCAGTCAACGATCCCGACTACCCGCCCCGTCTGCAGCCGCGACCGGCAAATGATCGGCTCTTCTTTCAGGGGATGCTCGAAGGCATCGCCAACATCGAGGCGGAGGGATACCGCCTGCTGCAAAGGCTCGGGGCAGCGAGATTAAAACATGTCTATTCCGTCGGTGGCGGTGCGAAGAATGAGCCCTGGCGCCAGATTAGACAACAGCGGTTGCAGGTACCGGTGATCCCGGCAGCGCATCATGAGGCTGCCTACGGCACTGCCCTGCTGGCGATGCATGGCGTTACGGAGTGACAACCCACAGACCCTGGTCTATATAAAATGGAACACTGAAGAATAAATCGATAACAGACCACGGAGCAGGCAGGATGCGAAGAATCATAATTTGTCTCGACGGAACCTGGGCAAGTC
This sequence comes from gamma proteobacterium symbiont of Ctena orbiculata, assembly GCA_003094535.1. Classification (GTDB taxonomy): domain Bacteria; phylum Pseudomonadota; class Gammaproteobacteria; order Chromatiales; family Chromatiaceae; genus Thiodiazotropha. The sequence goes on from NATV01000089.1 coordinate 25,688, forward strand.
CCGACAACCAGGTGGAGAGGGGGGACGGCACCGAGGTCCACAAACCCTCCAATGTGCTCAAAACCTACCGCGCCGTCCTGCCCCGCTCAGAGGATGGCATCGATCAGATCTCCTACTACGACGAAGGCGTCGGCGCTCTCTCGGCGCAGCGTGGATTGCGCAACAGAGCCCTGGCCAAACTCGACTCCCTGCTGGGCGGCGCCTGGGGCGCGGGATTTGAGCAGAACATAGAGGCCGCCTACAGCTTCATCGTCGGTAACAAACTGCCCGAGGATGAGATCTTCGTCTTCGGTTTCAGCCGAGGCGCCGGCCAGGCGTGCAGCCTCTGTCGTTTCATCGACTGGATGGGCGGCATGCTGCACAAGCGAGACGCCTATTTCATTCCCGACTTCTTCAAGCACTATATCGACACCGAGGGTGGCGCCGACGCCGCGCAGGATTTTAGGCAGGCGCTGATCGCCGGCGGCAAAAAGATCGAAGCGCCCATTCCAACCCGGGTACGCTTTCTCGGCGTCTACGATACCGTGCTTGCACTGGGTTCGCGTCTACGCGCCGACTTCGACAGAGAGGAGCGAACCACGGCCCCCGGTCTCGGTTTTCACGTCGGCGATAAACCGCCCGCTATTGTCGACATGGCCAGGCAGGCCCTGGCCATCGACGAGCGCCGTACCGATTTCCGTCCCGAGATCTGGCGCCACACCCATCCCGGTCAATCGGTGGAACAGCGCTGGTTCCCCGGTGTGCACACCAGCATCGGCGGCGGCTATGCCAACGACGGCCTCGCCAACGGGGCATTGCACTGGATGGTCAATGCCGCGAAGCAGGAGGGGCTTGAGGTTGATGATCAATTCCTCGGCTTCTACAAGCCCTGGTTCGGCGATACCCGAAACGACTCCTTTACCGGCTTCATGAAGCTACGTGGCTGGATTCGGGAGCTTGTGGGCGAGAGCGGCGACCGCGACCTGGTCGCCACCGCGGACCATGCCGGCATCGATGTCCACGATTCGGCGATCAAGCTGCTTGTCCACGACGACAGCTACCGGCCCGACAACCTGCTTGCGCTGATCCATCAGCGACCGGATCTGCTGGCAAGACTGCCGGCGGGCATCATCTAGGCCGGTCTCTGCTGTTGGATATCGAACAATGAAAATAATGAGGAATATCGGTAATGTTCAGGCTTGAGATCCTCCCCGCGCGCTACGGCGACTGCATATTACTGGAGTACGGCTCCGATCCGGTGCGGCGCATGCTGATCGATGGCGGTGCACCCGGTGTCTATAAAAGGGCGCTGAAACCCAGGCTGAAAGAGCTTGCGGATGATGAGCGCGATTTTGAACTGCTGGTGATCACTCATGTTGACTATGATCATATACGCGGCATCATCGAGCTGGCCCATGATGACTCCTTGCCATTCAAGGCCAAGGATATCTGGTTCAATGGTTTTCGCCACCTTCCGAAACCGCCGGGCCCCAAGATATTGGCCGGGAAACATGGCGAGGAGCTCACGGACCTCATATTGAAAAACGGTCACAGTTGGAATAGTCATGGCTTCAATGGCAATGCGGTTGTGATACCGGAAAATGGAGATCTCCCCCGCATCGTGTTCGATGATATGACGGTCACCCTGATGGCGCCCACGCTGCCCATGCTCGCAGATCTGCGCAAAGACTGGGAAAAATCATGCGAGGATATCGATATCACACCGGAAGAGTTGGAGAAAGCAAGGTCGGAGGGAAAGTTCGCGTTGCTCGGGGATGAGGAGCAAAAGGCGCCTGAAAAGGCGCGCCCGGACATTGAGCAGCTGCTGAGGGAAGAGTATACAGAGGACAACTCATCCGCCAACGGCAGCAGTATCGCCTTCCTTGTTGAATATGCCGATTACCGTGTGCTGCTTGCAGGTGATGCACATCCGAGTACGTTGGTGGAATCGATCAAGCGACTTGGAGAGGAAAGGCTAAAGCTTGATTTCTGTAAACTTCCCCACCATGGCAGCCGGGGCAGCGTCAGCAGCGAGCTGATACAACATCTTGATTGCGAAAACTATATCTTTTCCAGCAATGGCGATCAGTTTCGACACCCCCACCCCGAAGCGGTTGCGCGCGTTATCGAATACGGTGGCGAGTGTCCCAATCTGCTGTTTAACTACAGGACCCGGTGGACGGAAATATGGGATGACAAGCCCCTGCGCGACGCCTACGGTTATGAGACTCGCTATCCCAAGAAAGAACAGGACGGCCTGACTATCGTGAACGGTGAATGCCAATGAAATCCGTGCTAGTTGAATTTACCCGCTTCAACGATCTGGCTACCGGCGTGCTGCGTAGCGGGGATGAGTATCTGAGGACGATCAAAGACAATCCTGTTCAGCAGGTGCGCATGGAGATCGACCAGATAGATTTCAACGACACGATCAAAAAGCTGCGCTACGCCACCCACGATGAAACGGAGCGTAAACAGGCGTTGAACAAGCTTTCAACGCTTGTCTCAAATCTACTAAGACGCCACGAAGACCGAAAACAACAACAGAAGCTGCTTGAACTTGTCACCGGCAACCCCGATGCCGAAGCGGAAGATCTGCTGCGCTTGGTCAAAGAGATTCAACAACGCGAGAAAAGTAATACGCTCGAAGAAGGCCCCTTGTTAGCAGAGCTGGGCAAGGACAGCGATTCACTCCTGCAGGTCGATCTGGTTACCAACTCGGCGGAACTTTCGGCGCTTCCCTTCGAATCTGCTCTCTCCGAGGACGGTACACCCTTGTTCCTGCAAGGCAAGGGGGTTGTCCTGACGCGCCGGGTACGTGGTGAATTCAATGAAACTCTACCCGAATGGCAGGAAAAACCTCGAGTACTGTTTGCCTGGTCTGAAGCGGGGGGCGCCGTACCTCATGACCTCCACTATGAAGCGTTGTTGCAAGCCCTCGAGATGTGGTTACCGAAAACAGATGTCGAATCGGTACTTTTTGAGGTAGGCAACGCCAAACTCAGGCAGATCGAAGCGGCTGCAAAGGAGGGAAATTTCACGCATATTCATTTACTGGCACACGGCAGTCAACTAAAGCATGACGACGACCAACGCTTCGGTATCGCGCTGGACCACCCCATTGAAAAAGCCGATGTGGTATCGCCGGAACAGTTGTCCAAGGCACTTGCCGGTTCGCGATCCAGCGCAGTCGTCGTTACATTGGCCGCATGTGACGCAGGCAATGAAAATGATGTAATCAATCCCGAGAAGAGCCTTGCCCGACAGCTTCATGTCTCTGGCTTTCCGGTGGTGATAGCCTCGCAGCTACCGCTAACGGTGCCTGGCGCGAATATTCTGGTAAAACACTTTTATGAGGATCTTTTCGAGGGACTTGATCTACGGGAGGCATTGCATCGAACCCGCGTCCAGCTCTACAGACAGAGTGAAGACACAGGACATGACTGGGTAAGTCTTGTGGGGTATGTCCAGTTGCGTGAAGGCTATGCTGATTACCGGCTCAAAGCCCAATTCAAGATTCTGCGAAACCTGAGCGCCAAGGCTGAGGCATTAGCCGGAAGCGGCGCTCCCCTCGAACAGTTTTCAACCATCGTCGAGAAGCTGAAAATTCGAATCCAATCCCTGAACAGTCTACTCCAGGAGACACACAACCTCCAGGCCCTGGACGAAAATCGTGGACTCCTGGGGAGTGCGGAAAAGCGTAGGGCTGAGGTTTTGTTCAGGCATCTCGGAGACGACGACAGCATGCGGGAATCGCGCCACGCCCTTGCAGAGGCGTACAGATGGTACGAGGAGGCGTTTGCCGCCAACCCGTCCCATCATTGGAGCGGTGTGCAGTATCTTGCCCTGCAGGCGGCACTGAAAGGCACGGTGGACCGAAATGACTGGAAAACCGCCTATCGCGCCGCCGAGGTAGACCGAAAGCGTCCCGATGAGTACTGGGCACTGGGCTCGCTAACGGAGCTTGCGTTGCTGAGTCGTTTAATTGACGAACCGACGGACGATACCGCGGAAGTCTACCTGTAGGAACTGAAACAAAGGGCAGTGAAGGTTCTCGGTGATGCGGATGCCGCCAACGGCCCCCTACTCTCTACCGGGTTACAGCTGCGCCGCTATGCTGAGTGGTGGCTACCCAGCAACGGCTTTTTTCCAGGCGGTTCCGGTCTTGCCGATGATGCGCGGAAACTGGTTGCGTTGTTAGCGTAGAATCGAAGGCCCATTGATCGGCTCATTCACGAATTGAACGACCGCTGTCATGGCTTCCCGTTTGGAGTGGTGAATTTGACTCAATGACGGATATCCGCGTGATTGGAGTTGAGCTGACTGAATCTCAACAAAACACGTAACTGACGCATCTCATCTTCGCTCAGGGATCCAGGAATCAACAGCAATGCGGGCTGGCGCCACCCCCGGTCGAGATCGAAACGCAACAGGATCAGCCAGGGGGTAACCAGCGTATCCTGGCGGATTCGGGCGACCAGTTTTCGCCCGTCCCCCATGGTGATCCTCGATCTGCCGTCGGGCCTGATTCTGGCCAGTAGAATCCGACTGCCGCTGCCCTTTCGCGTCTGCCGGTAGGAGAGATAGCTCTGCAGGGTCAGGATCAGCAGCAGCATCGCTCTGTGCCAAGGCAGCATGGGAGCCAGGAGAATCACCAGTAGCGCCAGCAGATGGATGGCGACAAGCCATGCATGGAGTTTCCGGGACGGCTTGGGCTGTAGCGTTACGGTTTGGATATTCCCTGACAAGATCGACGCCTCCTTGCGTACTCTGAATCGACCTCGAAGTCTATCATGAAGCCTGGCATCAGGTTAAAAATGACCCGCCGCCGTCTCCAGGTTGATTAATGACTCTCGGGGTCTGCCGCGGAAATCCAGCGCCAGCCCTTCTACCTAGACGGCAGCATTCCCACGCAGGGCGTGGGAACGATTGATCGGGTCTACTTGAAACGCTGCTGCCGATGGGCAATCTGCGCAGCGCTGAACTCGTCCGCTGTCACCACACCGTCGCCGTCGCTGTCGATCGAGGCGAAACTGGGGGCGTTCGCCAGGTTTCTCATCAGATAGCCCTGGCTGGCCCGCTCGCTGATCCGCTTTGCCCGCGCCTGCTCGAACTCATTCTGTTCCAGAATGCCATCCCGGTTCAGGTCGAAGTCGCTGAACGCCGGCATATCGGGCCCACCTCTAACCCTTCTGCCGGGACCCATTCCGCCCCCTCTCATGAGTTGATTTCTATGCTGTCCGGCGAGCAACTCCCGCTGCGAAAGCCAACCGTCGTTATTGCTGTCGAAGCTGTGGAACGGAGGTGCCGATACCCTGCCCATGGGATAGCCCAGTTCAGCTCTCAGCGCCCTTCTTTCCTCATGCACCGACGCAAACTCCTGTTGACTGATCGCTCCGTTTCCATCCCGGTCGAAGAGCGCAAACGGAATCGGCCCCCCGGCCGTGAGTTGATTTTGCGCAACCAGCAATCCGGGAACCGCCAACAACATACCCAACACAACTGCTTTATCCAACTTCAACATGGCTGCAATCCTCATAGTTTCTGTGTAGAGATGCCATCCTGCACCTGGTGCACAAAGCCAGCGGCAGCCTCCATGCCACCCCGCTACTTTAAGTCTAACGACAGAAGATTAATCCACGCTGAAAATCGAGAACCCATTGAACTTTGTGACGCTCCATAACCAGGATCGAGGGGTGTCAACCAGTATGATGAATTGGGCAGGAAAGCCGCCGATTGCGAAAGATGGATTCTCAAATCATCGGCGAAAATTTGCGGTGATTAGCGTTTATTTGCGGCTTGAATCTTTTAGTTGACCACTTTGTCAAACGACAGATTCTCTTTCATGTATTCGGTAAATTGCTCGACCGGCATGGGCCGGCCAAAAAGATAGCCCTGTGCATAGTCGCAGCCGCGCCTTTGCAGGAATCGCAGTTGTTGATGCGTCTCCACGCCTTCCGCCACCACACCCAGCTTAAGATGGTGCGCCATTGCGATAATCGCCTCGCAGAGAGAGGCATCCTCCGGGTCGATGGTCACATCGCGAATGAAAGAGCGATCGATTTTTATTTTGTCTACCGGGAAGCGTTTCAAATAGCCCAAGGATGAGTATCCCGTGCCGAAGTCGTCTATGTCTATGCCTATGCCCTCCTTACGCAGCTTCGCCAGCCGCGCCCCGGGCTCAGTGCCCTCGTCGATGAAGACGCTCTCTGTAATCTCGAAAAAGAGACGGGAGCGGAGATGGGGTTGGCTGTCGAGAAACTCCAGTATCTTTCTGGTAAAGCCCTTGGCCTGAAACTGCAGGGTGGAGAGATTGACTGACAGCTGCTCCATCACAAGACCCATTTCATCCCAGCCTGCGAGGTCAGCCGCCGCCCGTCGCATTACCCAATCCCCCATGGGTACTATCAGACCACTCTCTTCCGCCAAGGGGATGAACTCATCGGGCCCGACAAGGCCCCGCTTGGGGGAGATCCATCGTATCAATGCCTCGGCACCGATAAGGCGACCGTCTAAAGTATTCAGAATAGGCTGATAGTAGAGTTCAAACTCCCCCCATTTCAAGGCATGGCGCAGATCCGCTTCCAGTGCGGCACGTCCACCTGCCTCCCTGTTCATCTCCCAGGTAAAATAGCGAAAGGTGTTGCGACCATCCGCCTTGGCCCTGTACATCGCGGTATCCGCGTTCTGCAGCAACATACCCGGATCTTCGCCATCCTGAGGATAGATGGTGATGCCGATGCTGGCCGAGAGCTTGGTCTCCTGGCCATCCAATTTGTAGGGACGCGACAGGGATGTCAGGATGGTACCGGCAACCGTGGCAGCTGATGTATTCTCAATCATCTCCGGTAAGATCACGGTAAACTCATCACCGCCGAGACGAGAGACGGTATCCATCTCCCTGACACAATCCTGCAGGCGTTTTGCCGCTTCTTGCAACAGCAGGTCGCCATGGGCGTGGCCCAGGGTATCGTTGACATCCTTGAACCTGTCGAGATCGATGAAGAGCAGAGCCAGTTTATAATCATGCCGGCGCGCATAGGCAAGAGCGCGATCCAGCCGGTCCATGAACAGGCTGCGGTTGGAGAGGCCGGTCAGGGTATCGAAGTTGGCCTGGCGCCAGATCTCCGTCTCATAGCGCTTGCGCTCGTCAATACGTTGCCTGCTGTGGTTAGTCAGACTGAAGATACCCACCATGCCCACACTCCATATGAAGCTGAGTACAAGCAGGAAAATCTGTTTGCGCTCACCGGTAACCTTGTAGTAGTTGGCAAGAGGTACCGATACGCCCACACCACCACGGACTTCCCCAACCATGTAGCCTTGCTGGAGATGGCACTTAAGGCAGCCCGCCTGCATGCGCATGGGACGGATCAGGCGCAAATAGGGCTGGCCGTTGATCTCGGTAATTTCGAATCGCTCCGTCTCTCCGGCGTCGAACGCCATCAGGGCCTCGCGTTCCCACTCATCCGGTGCATTGGCCGGGTTGAGGGGTTTGAGGCTGGTAATCCTGCCCTTTACGCCGTAGAGCTCATTATAGTCATCCATCATCTGCCGCAGCATGAAAGCCGGGTTCATCAGGGTCAGCTGGCGGCCTGATGGTGTTACCAGGTCACGCTCTGGGATATGGCTGAGATAGGGGCTCGGCTGGGTATGGTCGCTGACCGGCACATAGACACCGCCATGCTTGGTGCCCCAATTGCGGAAGGCCTGATCCTTGTTGAAGTTGTCCACCGCCTCCTGGCGCGCCAACTCCAGCATATCGGCATCCTCGTTTCTGACTGCCCAGAAGAGCAGCACCAGCACCAGGAATGTCCAGGCGATGATCGACGCCCACAACTGGAGTTGCAAGCGCCTTACGTCATCATGGGTCTTTAAAAAGGGAATCCTGTTCACTGCCTGACTTCTCGCAATCCGTCTCTCCTTAGATAGTCATACAATCAAGTAACGACCAAAGCCAAATCCACTTTAGGAATCCTGTTTCGTTTTTAGGATGTTGAGAAGTAAATGACTGCTGTCGGTTTTTTAAACCTGCCTGGGAGTGAAGTCAATTATCAACAATGGTAAGCGCCGAAATAATCCCGGCATCTAAATATGTCGTGTTAACAGTTATCCGTATCGGCTTGTATTTCAAGCCAGTTCCATTTCAGGTCAGGCACAATTCCAGGAACGACCCATTAAAACTCCACGGTCAGCTTCGCACTCATAGTGTTGACATGCCGAATCGCGATCTCTTCCTTTTTTTCGATCGCAAACGAATCTGTCTCGAACTGACCGCGTAGATACTCCATGGTCAGGATTATCCGTCGATCCAGATACCAGATTATTGCAGCCCCGTAACGGAATTCGGGCTCCTCATCCAATTCCCGGCTCTTCTCCAGACGAATGATCAGATCAAGATCCTGATCCGGGAAGAAATAGGCTACCTCCGCATTCCATGCCAGAGGCCTGTCCAGCTCTTTTTCCAGCTCCCTAAAGTCATCCAATGCTGCCACGATCTCGAGAGAGAACTCGAATTCATCGGTAATCCCCAACAGATAAGCGCTGGCGACCGGAACCCGTTTGATATAATGGTCGTCCTCCAGCAGCCGCTCGTCGGCGTCTGAAAGATCCGATTGATAACTCAAGCCAAATGAGAACCGATCCGACGGCCAGGCCTCGAAGCCGATCGCCCAGTCCCATTCATCGTCCTCTCCCAACTCGCTGGAGCGGCCCTGATAGGCGGCAATTGTGAGATCGAAGTCATCGTTCGGCCCATAGGTCAGCAGTGCGCTTTTCCTGGCGCTTGTCTCCCCGAACTCCAGCATGGGTCCAGTCACGAAGCGACCGAAATAGAGACCGAGGGGGGTGAACTGTTTTCCCAGACTCAATTCCCATGGCTCATATTCGAAGGTAACAAAAGCCTCTTCCGAGAAGAATTTGTCCGGATCGGAATCGTATTCCACGACTGCCTCGCCCTCCGCCAGACCAAACAGATCGACCAGGAATCCCACCTGCAGAGTGGCGCTGTCAGATCTCGCTTTTAGCGCCGGTCCTCTATCCCGGGGGATAAAACGCTCGGTTTCAATCTCGCCCTCCAGCAGTCCGGACAGAGTAAGCCAGGGGGTGATCTCCGTCTGCAAGCCCGCCTCGCGCTGCTCTTCCCGCGTACGGTAGATTCGCGGCGCCTCTATCTCCTCTGCCGCGTCGGCTTCGGGCTCATCGTCTTTCTCGGTTTCCGCCATTAACTCCGCCATTGCCGACAAGGAAACAGCCAGCATCAGACAGCGTGCCACAAATCCGGAAAAAACAGGATGCGAGTGCAGAGACATAGCGGAGCGCTCCTAGCGATCAACAGGTTCACGGCTGTATTGGAACCCTACATCGTGCCAGGTGCAAGCGTAACCAAGTGGAAAAGCATGTTTTGTTATAGAACATATGTTCTATAAAAGGGGGATACCCTGCCCACTCCTTCCATGTTTCTTTCCCCATCACAATATTGAAACCCCTGAATGCCTTTCGGGAGACGTTGGACTCAGGCGCGAAACGTTAATATTTTATCATTATTTTCAATTAGTTAATCATTGACAACCGGATCGTATGACATCAATTCTATAGTCCGGTGACGGCTCTTCTCTTACCTTCAGGGTAACTCACTGCACATACCGATAGCTTCCGAGCCAAATGGGGTATGGCGGCCGGTGAGGATCAGTTTTTCGTAACTTGATTGAAAAAATAGCGACAATTCGGGAGAGAAACCTATGAAAAAGAGACGCCTGATGATGTACACGCTGCTCTTCGCCACATCATCGCTGCTCGTACCCTATGAGCTTCTTGCCGGGGGTGATATCCACTCACCCTGCGAGCGAACCGCGAAGCAGATGTTTGCGGCCTGCCATGCCGACGTCAAGGATGACTACAAGACCACCCTGGCGAACTGCACCAACCTGGCCACCAGCAGTGAACGGGGCGCCTGTCGTGAAGAGGCGAAGCTGGTGCGCATGGAAGAGGCCGACTACTGTTCCGATCAGCTCGATGCCAGAACCGATGCCTGTGAAATCCTCGCTGAGCATCGCTACGATACCGATCCCCTCCTCGATCCCACGATTGCCTTTGTCGACCCCGACGACGTGAATCAGTCCAGTGCCAATCCGTATGTTTCGGTTGTGGCCGGTCACACCTATGTGCTTCGAGCGGGCGAGGAAGGCGAAGAGACAGTGGTTGTCCATGTGACCGGGGAGTCCCGGGATATCCAGGGGGTTCTCTGCCGGGTTGTGGTCGATGCCGTGGTCGAAACCGAGGAGGATGAAGCCACGGGCGAGATCGAGTATCTCCCGGTGGAGATTACCGACGACTGGTTTGCCCAGGACACCGAGGGCAATGTCTACTACTGCGGTGAGGTGGCACGCAACTTCGAGGATGACGTGCTGGTCGATCTCGACGGTTCCTTCGAATCCGGGAGGGAGTTTGCCAAGGCAGGTCTGCTGATCATGGCGATGCCGGAAGTAGGACTTGCCCATCGCCAGGAGTTCGCCCTGGGTGAGGCCGAGGACATCGTTCAATACGTGGATCTGGCAGGGATACCCGGCATCGAAAACGAGAACTTTCCCTGTGCCGATGCCGGCGGCTGCCTGATGACATTCGAATTCGCGCCCCTTGAGCCTGAATCCACCGAGTTCAAGTACTATATTCCCGGTATCGGCTTTGTCCTCGCGGAAGCGATGGAGGACGGGGAGTTGACCGGAGAGACGGAACAGTTGGTCTGCGTCGGCGACTCGCTGGATATCCTGGAAGATCCGGCCTGTGAGATCGATGATCCCGAGGAGCTGCTCGAGGAGCTGTGCGAATACGCGCCGGATGCCTTCTGCGATTGAGTCAGGCTACCGTGACTGCAGCCGATTGTGTTTGACGATCTGAGAAAAGGGTAAGATAGGCAGTGTGCACGGCCAAACAAGGCCGCGCACACTGCATGCAGACAACCAACAAAATCGGGCTGAACATGAACGGTTTCGTAAAAAAAATGGGCAGTTGGAGCAACCTGTTGCTCATCGTATTGGGCAGCATCTTTCTCATCGCCCTGGAGATACTCGAGGACCCCGAGCTGACGCTTGGTGAAATTCTCCTGGAGATGATTCAACCCACCTTGATCGTCATAATCGCGGTAGGCATGGTTCGTTTGACCGAGCAATTCAAGATCCAACACGAGACACAGATGCTGTTGATCAGAGACCTGGAAACAGCCCGTGTCGAGGGCATGCAGTGGCGCAGCGGCATGAGTGAGCTGATAAAGGGACTGAGTCATGGCATCGCAAAACAGTTCGGCGAATGGTCCCTGACCACGGCTGAACGGGAAGTGGGCCTCTTGATACTCAAGGGCATGAGCTATAAAGAGATCGCGGTGATGCGCGATGTCAGCGAAAAGACAGTCCGTCAGCAGGCCCACGCCATCTATCGCAAGGCCAAGCTGAGCGGCAGGGCCGCCCTCTCCGCTTATTTCCTGGAAGACCTGCTGCTGCCCCCGACTTCCAATAATTCTCGGGAGCGTTGAGACCAGGGCACGCCTGTGTTCACTGTTCAAACTCCTGACGCAATCTAAGCTGCAGCAGTCTTGCCTGCTTGAAGGCCTCTTTCAGCATCAGCCGTTGGCTTGAACTGAGGTGCGAGGGATTGACCCGGTTGATCTCATCATAATCTCCGCCGGCCAGTTGACGCTGCATGCGTATCCGTTGGATCAGATCGAACGCCTCTATGGCGGCCGCGGTGTCGGCGGGGGAACGCTTCATATCGGCGGCGGCCGCGCGCAGGCGTTCTGCGCTGTTGGTCGACCAGACGCCGTGTTTCAAGGCCCAGATACGCGCCGCATCGATGAATGGTCGCGCACCCCGTTTTTTCAGATCGATGGTATGGGGATAACGATGGCCGCCGTCATAGGAAAATTGACCGAACCATCCGAGGGCGGGCGAACAGGTCAGGGCTTCGGTCGCCATGGCGCGCAGGAAGCGCGGGTGTTCCGCGGGCCTTGGCAGCAACCAGTTGTGCAGCTCATCGACCAGCTCATCTTGGCCATAGAGCGGACGAAAATCGAAAAAGATGGTTGCATTCAAAAGCGCCTTCGGATCCGGGGTTGCGAGCCAATGATGAAACCTTTCGCGCCACTCGCTGACAGAAAGGCAGAGATTTGGATTGCCGGCCATGATGTCACCGCGGCAGAGCGTGAAACCGCAACGATCGAGGGCCTTGTTGACGGCTTTTGCGAACGGCACCAGGGCATTGCGAATCCGAGCGGTCTCCTCTTCATTATCGGGCTGAAAGATCAAACCGTTATCCTGGTCCGCGGCGAAGGTCTGTTCGAGCCTGCCCTCGGATCCGAAAACCATCCAGCACCATGACACCGGGGGCAGATCGAATTCGTTGGCGATCAGCTCGATAACCCGCATACAAAGCAGGTCGTTCAATCCCGACATCCACTGGCACAGGGACTCCACCCCCATGCCGTTGACAAAGAGCTCCTGTCCCCTCTGCCGAATGGCATTGGCGGCGGC
>NATV01000090.1 GCA_003094535.1 gamma proteobacterium symbiont of Ctena orbiculata
CCCCCCATGGCATGCTGTAGGCATTGGAAAGACGAGCGCCCAGCGCTGTGGTAAGCGACTCCACGGTCTGGCTCTCGTACGCCAGGGCCAGTCCACTACCGCCCGACTCCTGATACTCATCGATATCGACTTCGATATACTCGAGGCGCCCGTAGGCGTTAAACGAAAGAGAGCCCCGGTTGAAGTTCGCGCCACCACTCAGGCTGAGCGCAAGCTCATCTCCATCGGTATCACCCTCGGTCCGAGTGGACAACATCGAAAGGTTTCTAACCGTCTCAAAGTCATGCCGGCCGGCCGTCGCGATCCAGTCGATGTAAGTCTGCTCCGACGGATTGAAATTCCCGTAGAACGATATGCTCTTTGTGCTGTTGTCGAGTTTGCCGGCGGAGTTGTCGAAATCCGAGTCGGTGGAGGCTACCCCGAGGGCGCCGCCCAGGATCAATCGATCGCTGAGCCGATAATCGGCTCCCAGGGTGATCCCCCGGGTATCGAAATCGAAGCCTGACTCGTTCACCGTGGCGTCCTTGTCGCCGAAATTGATTCGGCCGTTTATGAAAAACCCAAAACGCGGTATCCCATCGGCACTTGCGCCGGCGCCGCGTGGCTTGTTGATCAGGGCATCGGCGAGCGTGCCTATGGGAATCGACCGACCTCCGATTCCAAGCGCCAAGCCGCTCATCGCAACTCCAGACGCACCATTGCGCAGAGCGGCCAACCGTGTCCGTATGTTCGTGATCTGGGTCGTGGCAACCTCAACGGAAACACTACCCTGCGCAGCCAGGTCGTTGGGAAGCATCTCGTCAAGCACTTGTACCTGCTGGGCCGCGGGTAGTGTGGCGATGGCACTGCATTGCACCTGAAGTTCTACACTCTGTGCGCTTAAACAGAGTGCATCCAGGCCATCTGCCAGCGCCTGCTGGTTAGTGCTGAGCGTTGGGAGATCGCCGAAATTGGTGCCGCCGACGTTCACCGTTACAGTAGCGGTATCCGTAACGTTCGAGGCGTCGATGATTGTATAACTGAATGTATCTATGCCCTCGAATCCCGTATTGGGCGTATATGTGATGCTGCCGTTGCCAATGTCTATAGCCGTGCCGTTGCTCGGAGTTCCGATGGAACTGACGCTTATCCCTGATCCTGTATCGTTTGCGAGCAGGTTGATGCTGACAGCCTGATCCACATCCGTAGCGGCGGTATCATCCACTGCGTTGGTTGTTGGCACGGTTGCAGTAACGATGACGATGACGGTGGCTGTATCCAGAGCGGACTGCCCATCTATGATCGTATAGGTGAAACTGTCTTCACCGACGAAGTCGGTATTCGGCGTGTAGGTTAACGTTCCATCACCATTGTCAGCTACTGTTCCATTGGCTGCAGTCCCCAAAGCGCTGACGCTTATTCCGGTTCCAGTGTCGTTGGCCAGGACGTTTATTGTCACCGCAGTGTTTGCGGATGTGCTCGCGGTATCATCGAGCGCCTGCAAGGCCGCTATATCGTTGTCGTGAATTGTAATAATCGTATTTGCAGCATTATTGACCACCAAGCCGGCACCGCAATCGAATGTGGAGATGGACGCGGTATCGATCGTGATGATGATGGTCTCATCGGGTTCCGAAACCCCATCGTCGAGGATGACGACGCCTCCTGGATCCTCTGCGGACGATGCGCTCGCCGGCAGATCGACTTGAAAGTCAAGCGCGCCACCGGCAAAGTTGTAATCGCTGTTAAAAGTCGCGGTACCACCGAGGCTGACGAAGCCGGCGACCGAACAGGCATCCTGCGGGTCACCCGCTTCCCTGGTAAGGCGCACAGAACCGGGGATGATGCCGTCCCCTTCGTTGACTGTCTGGCTTGCCGGCGTGATGTCGAGAATGAGCGCGTGGGCGGCAAATGGGATCAGCAGCAAGAGAGTCATTGCTGAAGCAAACAGTCGGTACCACCGATGCCGTTTTAAGCAATAGTCGGTTTGCCTGGAGGCAGCGCACTTTGCGGTGGGCTCGACATATGGAACGATTTCGGCTGATGCCTGCGGCATGTGCCGTTCACGATTATTCATATTCCCCTCCCTCGGCTCGAGACTTCGAAGACTCGTATTCTTAGCGCCGTATTTGATTTCACCACTCATCCTGCAACGAGCTTCGGAGCGTGGATGAATTTGCCCAATTCATGGGCGACCTGGTGAATCGATACGTCTTTCGCGATCCCCTATCGCAATTGTTAATTATAGAAGACAAACAGACTTACTGCCTAAATCTGGCGGTTGTCTGCGGTCGTCATCGTTCTCGATCTAAATACAATTTTCTTGCGATAGTTTGCCTAATGGGATGGCTACATACAGGGTTAATCCGTTTCCGGGCATTTCGCTTATTTCCACTCCCCTGAACTCGGATAGGGGGCAGTTGTCCCAGGTATGCGCTATTGCGCACAAGCCAATTGATTGCAGTACCTGTTAAATAGATCATTTGAAACCAAGTGTTTGAATCGGCACGCCAGGCATTGTCCAATCTCATTGATCAATGTGATCAGCGCCCCGACCGCAATCAATGCCCAAAATACGGCGTCGATCCAGGGGTAGCTGATCAATCCCTCCAGGCCGTAAACAAAGAAAGACATCAGACCGAACAACATGGCAAGAACCAGGCCTAACAGTATGGGTAGCATCACTCAACTCCTTGGGGTGAGATTATCCTTTAGAAAATTAGCGATAACTAAAATATACAATGAATAGTATGAGTTCTAAATCCTGAAATTGTTCAGAAAGGGTTGTGGATAATCGAGGCTTTCAGGGGTAAAATGCATTTAATAACAAAAAGATAGAATGTTTTTTAAGCGTTCTTGAAAGAACTGGTTTTGTGCGTGCTATCACAGAATGCATCTATCGTGTCGTTCATCACGTATGATGTTGATGACTTAAAAAATTGAGAATCAGGAATACACATGATCGAAACGGCCCACCTTCTTCAGCCGAGTACATTTCCTCCCATCACCCGGGACAGACTGGAGACCCTGCAGGTCAATCTCGGATTCCGCTGCAACCTCTCCTGTGTCCACTGTCATGTCAACGCCGGCCCAAAAAGAAAGGAGGAGATGGATAGGGAAACGGCAGAGGATGTGTTGACCTTTCTTCAACGGCACCGGCTGAAACGGCTCGACCTCACGGGCGGCGCTCCGGAGCTGAATGCCAATTTCCGCTATCTGGTGACCCAGGCCAGGGCCTTGGGGGTGCGTGTCATCGACCGCAGCAATCTGGTCATCCTGCTGGAAGAGGAGCAGCGTGATTTGGCCGATTTTCTTGCCGCGCAGGAGGTTGAGATCGTCGCTTCCCTACCTTGCTATCTGGAGGAGAATGTAGACCAGCAGCGCGGCAAGGGGAGTTACGCCCAAAGCATAGACGCACTGATCAAGCTGAACAGATTAGGTTACGGTATGCCTGGGAGCGGTCTCAATCTCAATCTTGTCTACAATCCCCTGGGACCAAGTCTGCCGCCTCCCCAGGGCCCCCTCGAGGCGGAGTATCGCAAGCAGTTGCGCGAACGCTACGGCATACATTTCAATCAGCTGTTGACCATTACCAACATGCCGATTCAGCGTTTCGGCAGTTACCTGCACTCGAAGGGCGAATTCAACAACTACCTGCAGCTGCTGCGGGAGGCCTATCAGCCTTGCAATCTCGAAAATGTCATGTGCCGTACCCTGTTGAGCGTCGACTGGCGCGGCTATCTCTATGACTGTGATTTCAACCAGATGCTGAAGATTCATCTGAAAACGGAGAACCTGGTGCGGCCTCGTCTGCGCGATCTCATCGACATGGAACTGAGCGGTCTGCATATCCAGGTTGCAGAGCACTGTTACGGCTGTACCGCCGGCCAGGGAAGCAGTTGCGGCGGCGCATTGAACGAGTAGCCATCCGGTAGAGGCGCTTCGTGGTAAACGCGCATCCAGATCATGACGCAATAAAGCTCAGTATCATTGTGCCCTGCCTGAATGAAGGGCCGACACTCGAGCGCTGCCTGCAGGATCTGCAGCCGTTGCGTTGTGCGGGCCATGAATTGATACTTGTGGACGGCGGCAGCGAGCAAGCGTTGATCGACAATAATGCGACCTATGTGGATAAGCTCCTGCGCAGCCAGCCTGGCCGCGCCCGGCAGATGAACAGCGGCGCCAAAAAGGCCTCCGGTGACGTCTATTGGTTCCTCCATGCCGATAGCCGCCTCAGTGAAGGCATGGATAGGGCCATTATGTCGGTAGCGGGGTCAACAGGCTTCTGGGGGCGCTTTGATGTCAGGTTGAGTGGTTCCCATCCCCTGTTTCGGGTTATCGAAAGGATGATGAATTGGCGCTCCCGTATCAGCGGTATCGCAACCGGGGATCAGGGTATCTTTGTTGAGCGCCGGTTGTTTGATCAGGTGGGAGGATTTCCCCAGCAGCCGCTGATGGAGGATATCGAGATCAGTCGACGTCTGAAACGGTTGACCCATCCACACTCTCTGCCCGGCCCTCTTGAGACCTCAAGCAGGCGCTGGGAGTCACAAGGGATACTCCGCACCATCCTGCTGATGTGGTTGCTGCGCCTCGCGTATTGGGCTGGGGTGAGTCCGCGCCATCTTGCCAGACTCTATGCCCAGGGGACGGGCTGAGCGAACCATGCGGCAGGGCGCGGTCCTGATCTTTGCCAAGGCCCCAATCGAAGGATTGGTGAAGACACGCCTGATTCCCGTGATTGGCGAAGAGGCGGTTACCAGGCTCTATACCAGGCTGTTGGTCCGGGTGGTCGATTGGATTTGCACCCAGACTCCCTATGCGGTGGAACTCTGGGTAACTCCGGACAGGGAGCATCCGATATGGCCGCGACTCGCTGCCCAATATGACCTGTCGATTCAGTTGCAGCGGGGAACTGATCTCGGCGAGCGGATGGGTTCAGCAGCAGCACTGGCCCTTGCGCGCCATCGCCATGTCGCGCTGTTGGGGGTGGATTGCCCGGTGTTGGCCGCACACCATCTGCATCAGGCCTTCGACTGGCTCAGCGATGGCGATGATGCGGTTTTGGGTCCCGCCGAGGATGGCGGCTATGTCCTGCTTGGTCTGAATCGCTACCATAGGCGCCTTTTCGAGGGGCACAATTGGGGTGGCGGAGATGTGGCGGCCTCAACCAGAGAGGCCCTGTCGGCGCTGGGTTGGCGCTGGCGGGAACTGCCTGAACTCTGGGATCTGGATCGACCGCAAGATCTGCAGCGGCTGCAGCTTGAATCACCAGGCATATATCAGCGATAGCAGCGGAGGGTCAGGCCTTTCCCAGTGACTTTGATGTGGCGTTTGGTTTCGCTTCACCGCCACGGCCGTAGGTCTTGTCACCATGGCTGATGCCTTTTAGGATCTCCAGTGTCTGGGTGACGTGGCGCTGATTGAGTTGCACCGCTCCGCCATTGACTTCGTTCTGTCTATGGCAGCTCTCCAGCAGGGCGGTGAAATGTTCCCAGGCCTGGTGCAGCACTTCCCCATTGGCACAACCCTGGATGAAGCTTTCCGTACCTTGCCTGTCGATGCTGAGTCCCTGCTGCTCGAGGAAACGGTTATGGGTAGCGACCGCAGATTCGACTCGTTGCAGCAGCGTTTTCTTCTCTTCTAACAGATCCTGCAGGGCCTGAGGTGAACCCTTTTGCAATAAGGAGTTTTCCTTGCCCAGCAGATCGTGGAGCTGCTGTGCCTGCGCGATCTCGTTCGTGAGGATGCTGTGAAAGGCCGATGAGGCCTCGCGGGAGTAGTTCATGGGATCAGGGGAGAGCCAGTTCCATCGCCAACATCTTTTCGGCTGCGGTCTGGGGATCGATGGTAAAGCTACCGGTTGCCAGTGCTTTCTGTACCGCCTCGACCTTCTGCCCATCGACGATGGGCATCTGGGCGATGCGTGCCTCCAACTCCAACAGCTTGCCGGCGGAACCGGTCATGTCGAAGCGGTCTTTTCGGGTGGAGCTTGTCGATGTCGCGGAGCGTTTACCCCCGGGCAGTCCCGAGCGTGTCACCAGACCGCTGTCTCCCGTACCTTTCAGGTTGCTGCTGGAGAGACTATTGATTTCAACGGCCATGGCTTATCCTCAGTTGCTTGTAACTTACCAATAATATCGACTCTTGAGACGCTTACTTTAGCCTTCTACTACCCAAGCGGTGAGTTAGATTCCCCCGATAATCCATCTGATTTCATTTGCTTTTCAGGACTCAGTCTACCCTTACCAGGCCCTCGGATACCACGCGTGCCTGCAGTTTCTTCTTTGATTTTACATTAACCACCGGTATCAAATCGCCGGGATTGCCGTTGTTCATCGCCTTACCCTGCATCCGCACTTCGATTGTCCCCGTGGCAGCCACAATGGTTACCTGTTCTCCCCGCTTAATGGTCTTTTGCACCACGAGCAGGGAAGGCGTAACGGCCTTGCCCCTTGTGAGCCTGCGCTTCAATGTCCGGCCAACGACCTCATCGATCGAATCATAGTAGCCTCTCAACAGGCGGGTGGTATCCATGGTCTTCAGAGTGACATCGGCACGGGTGATCGCCTGACCCCGCGCGAGATCGCGGATGGCGCTGACCACGGGTATCTCAAGCGCGACCCTGGCGGAGACATAGATCGACCAAGGCGCCGGGTTTTCGCAACGGATCCCAACCGATGTCCGCCCCATCTTGCTGCCGCCGGGTGGGCTGAAGGCCTGAAGTGGCGTATCGCACTGTCTCAACTTGAGGCGGTGGTCGAGAGGGGTGACTTCGATCTTCGCCTGGCTGTTCCCGTCCGCCACCGTCTGCAGAAGATACGCCTTCACGGCCGCAATGATGGCAGTGTGGGGGTGGCTCTCCTCGTTACCGGCAGCAACACTCGCGGCAGCCGTGAGCAGGAGCAGAGCAAGCAGGGACCTAATTACTGTTTTTGGATGCATTGTGTCGAGATTGTCTCCGTTAACTATCTAAAAAATATGCAATCGCCATGCCGGAAGGCCGCCGAGAACTGTTGGACGCCGGATGAATATGGCGCTTTGCTGTAACAAGCGTTGCAAAACAGGGGCTTATTTTGGCTCTTTCGGTCCCATCCAGGCAGCTTCCTTGGCCTGCTCTCTGTCGCCGCTGAAATCCTCAATTTCTCAGCTGGTTAACGGGTTAGCTGGCTAAAGGTCGCTCGCTTCAAGCCGCCATACTCTATGTACTAGGCTTCTCAATCCATTTGGGGTGTAAAACCATGGCTAGCGTCCTCGACAATGTCGATCTGCGAACCAAACTGGCTGGACAGAATCGACTCGAATTGCTGCTTTTTCGTCTGCAGGGACGCCAGATATTTGGCATTAACGTCTTCAAGGTTAAAGAAGTCGTGCAGTGTCCCCATCTCACTGAACTGCCGGGTTCGAATCCGGTGATACGAGGCGTGGCCTCTCTCCGGGGCAACAATATTCCCGTGATGGATCTGAGTAATGCCATCGGGGGCCCCCGGATGGAGAAAGCGACAGACTATTTCATCATCATAACCGAGTATAACCGTCGACTGCTTGCCTTTCTTGTGGCCAGCGTGGAGCGCATCGTCAATACCCATTGGGAGAATATACTGCCACCGCCCAGTGCCCTGGGACGCAGCAGTTACATGACGGCAGTCTCCGAAATCGAAGGTGAACTGGTCGAAATTATCGATGTCGAGAAGGTGTTGAGCGAGGTTCTGGGTGTCGATGAGGAGCTGAAGCAGCCGGTGGAAGAGACCGGAGCCGACTTGAACAAATATAAGATCCTGGTTGTCGACGATTCAATGGTGGCCCGCAATCAGATCAAGAAGGTTTTACATGAGATCGGCGTGGAGACGATTGTTGCCAAAGACGGTAGCGAGGCGTTGAAACTCCTGCTTGAGTGGAGCGAGGAGGGTAGACCGAGCGATTGGTTGGCAATGGTGATTTCCGACATCGAGATGCCGAAGTTGGACGGATATTCCCTGGTGACTGCGATCAGGGAAAATCCTAAACTGTCGGATCTGTATGTCATTCTGCACTCTTCGTTGAGTGGCGTGTTCAATGAAAGCATGGTGAAGAAGGTCGGAGCCAACCATTTTCTCGCCAAATTCATGCCGGACGAGCTGGTTGGCCGGGTCACCGAGCGTCTGAAACGGCTTGCTTAAGTGTAACAGCAGAAAATAAAACAACTTAAAATCTAGTATGTACCATCGGTCAGCCAAGATAACACCGGCGGAGTATGAGTCGTTCAAGGCTTTTCTGCAGCAAGCATGCGGTATTCTGCTCGGTAACGGCAAGGAGTACCTGGTCTCCAGCAGGCTGAATAAAATCATGCAGGACGCCCAGGTCGAGTCTCTGGGCGCCTTGTTGAAAATGCTACAATCCGCAGCCCATACAAGCCTCAAGGTCAAGGTCATCGATGCCATGACCACCAACGAAACCTTCTGGTTTCGGGATATCGGTCACTATATCCTGCTCAAGGAGACAATCCTCCCCGACCTGAATCTGCAGCGCGGCAGTTCGATTCGCATCTGGTCAGCCGCCTGCTCGAGTGGCCAGGAGCCCTACAACATCAGCATGATCGCGGAAGAGTACAAGCTGGTCAAAGCCGCGGCCAGACCGGTGCAGATTATCGCCACGGACATCTCCAGCAAGATGCTCGAGGAGGCGCGGGCGGGCATCTACTGCGGCCTCTCTGTCGAGCGAGGGCTCACCCAGGAACAGAGAAGAAAGTTCTTTGTGCCGAAGGAGCGCTGCCTGGAAGTGAAACAGGAGATCAAACGCCGGGTCAGCTTCAGTTCCTTGAATTTGGCCGGCAGTTATCATGGTTTGGGTAAGTTTGACGTGATTTTCTGCCGCAACGTGCTGATCTATTTCTCCAATGAACTGAAGAGAGATATCGTCGACCGCATGGCCAATGCACTCAACCCGGGTGGTTACCTCTTCTTGGGCTCCACTGAGTCGATCAATCAGTTGACCAACCGATTCGAGATGAAGGTTGGCCATGGCGGGATCTCCTATCGCCTCAAATCGTGAACGGCAAAGCTTGCCGCAGTGCGGCAGCGGATTGCCGGAATTCCCTCTCCAAGCCCACGATTTGATCCTCGTATAAGGCAGCCTGGATTTCGCCAGCCACGCCAATTTCAAGCTGATCCCCGGTGAAACACCCTCAACGATGGTGTTGGCATACTCCCTGCATCGTTGCAATTGCAAGAGAAGCCTATGGAGCCATCGATGAACCTCGACGACCTGTTTGGAATACATGAAAAGGCACTGGTGTTGAGATCACAGCGGGCCGAAGTGCTCGCCGCGAATCTCGCCAATGCCGATACCCCCGGCTACAAGGCCAGGGATTTCGATTTCAATGCAGTGCTGAAGAGTGAAATGGAGAGCTCCTCACGGATGATGACCACCGACAGACGGCATATTCAAGCCGAATCGGGTCCGGTGCCGCCGTCGCAACTGCTCTATCGCATACCCAGCCAACCCTCCCTGGACGGCAACACGGTGGATACCGAGCGGGAGCATGTGTCATTCAGCACCAATGCGGTCGAGTATCAGGCAAGTCTCAGCTTCATCAACAGCAAGATCAGTGGCATACGCAAAGCGTTGAAGGGTGAATAAAAATGTCTCTATTCAAGATCTTTGATACCGCTGCATCGGGTATGAGCGCACAGAGTCTGCGCCTCAACCTGGTCTCCAGCAACATGGCGAATGCCGACGCGGTGAGCAGCAGCATCGAGCAGACCTATCGCGCCCGGCAACCGGTATTCCAGACGCTGTTGGACCAGACCAATCCGGATGCGGCGTCCACAGGGGTGCGCATGGCGGGTGTCGTGGAGAGCCAGGCGCCGCTGATCCAGGAGTTTGCACCGGAACACCCCCTCGCCAACGAGGAGGGTTATATATTCCGTCCCAATGTGAATATGGTGGAGGAGATGGCCAACATGCTCTCCGCCTCGCGCTCTTACCAGGGCAATACCGAGGTGGCCAATGCCGCCAAACATTTACTGCTCGCAACCCTGCGTATGGGCCAGTAAGGAGATCGTCATGACAGCCATTTCTAGCGGTTACGAACTTTACGAGGATATCGGTCTTACCAACAACAGCCTCAATACGGAGAAGGAGCGCGGCAAGCTCGGGTTGGAAGAGTTTATGAATCTACTGGTCACCGAGCTGACCCATCAGGATCCATTCAAACCCATGGAAAATTCGGAAATGGCGACCCAGGTATCCCAGTTCGCCACGGTTTCCGGAATCGATGATCTGAATACCTCATTCAACGAATTGCGCAGTGCATTGACCTCCGACCAGGCCCTGCAGGCGGCAAACCTGGTGGGTCGCGATGTGCTGGTTGAGAGCAATCTCGGCGCCCTGGCAACGGATGAGCCGCTGCAAGGCAGTGTCGTGCTGCCATCATCGGCAAGCAATCTGCGGGTAATGATTACCGGCCAGAGCGGCGAACTGGTGCGTGAGTTGGAACTCGGTACCCATGAGGCCGGAGAGGTCGCCTTCAGTTGGGACGGCTACGACGATGCCGGTCACTACGTCGGTGACGGACTCTATCAGGTGAGCGCGATTGCGAATGTGGATGATGCCGAGATGGCCCCCACGGTTCTGGTCTCCGCAGCGGTGGAGAGCGTCAATCTGGGCGGATCGGGAGGGATTATTCTCAACCTCAGCGGCCTCGGACAGATCACCATGAACCAGGTGGCACAGATTCAATAGAACATTGGCTTCAATGCCCAGGGCATTGACAGCGTATAGCGAAGAGACAGGAGAAAAGAGATGGCATTTCGTATTGCTCTGAGTGGGTTGGATGCAGCATCCACCGATCTTGAAGTGACCGGGCACAATGTTGCCAATGCAAGCACCGTCGGCTTCAAGGAGTCGCGGGCCGAGTTTGCCGACATCTACGCCAATTCGATCAGCGATGTCAGCAGTTCAGTGCCGGGAAGGGGCGTCCGGGTAACCCGGGTTGCGCAGCAGTTTTCCCAGGGCAGTACTGAATTCACCTCCAACAACCTCGATCTGGCGATCAACGGCGAGGGCTTCTTCGTCATGGAGGACTCCGCGGGTGATGTGACCTATACCCGTGCCGGCGCCTTCAGCGTGGACCGGGACGGCTACGTGGTCGATCACACCGGCTCCAGGGTGCAGGTTTTCCCCCGTATCGGTACAACCGGAACCCTGTTCAACACCGGCGACACCACCGATCTGAATCTACCGGTGGTCTCCGGGACGCCACAGCCCACCACCTCGGTCGAGGCAACCCTCAATCTGAGCGCGGCGGAGACACCGCCCCTGGTCACCCTCGACCCGACGTTACCCACCTTCACCTTTCCGCCGGATCCCCTGAGTTACAATCACTCCACCGCGACCACCATCTATGACTCGCTGGGAACGGCCCATACCGCGACCATGTTCTACAGCAAGGTGGCGGATAACCAGTGGAACGTCTTTACCTTCGTCGATGGAACCAACGTTACCGTGGGTGGTAACGCATTTGCCGATGTCCAGTTCACCACCGCGGGCGCCCTCGACACCGGTGTCGGTGACGTGGATGCCTTGGGCAATGTCGCCATCGATACCTTCAATCCGGGCGGCGGCGCGGCGGACATCACCAACCTGACATTCAACTACGGCGCCACCACGCAGTTCGGCTCCGGCTTTTCCGTCAATGAACTGAGTCAGGACGGCTTTACCTCGGGACGCCTGAGCGGCGTGGATGTGGATGGTACCGGGGTGGTCTTCGCCCGCTTCACCAACGGCCAGTCGGAGCCGCTGGGCAAGGTTGCAATGGCCCGCTTCAGCAACAACCAGGGCCTGCGCCAGATTGGTGATACCAGCTGGGCGGAGTCCTTCGCCTCGGGTGATGTACAGCTGGGAGAGGCCGGCACCAGCAGTTTCGGCCTGATCCAGTCCGGCGCCCTCGAGAACTCCAATGTCGACCTCGCCGAGCAGCTGGTCAATCTGATCACCGCACAGCGTAACTTCCAGGCAAACGCACAGGTCATCACCACCGCGGATGCCATCACCCAGACAGTCATCAATATCCGTTAAGTAGCCTGGGTAACCGCCCTTTCGTCCTCAGTGTACGGGGGATGGGAGGGCGGTTTTTTTTGGTTTGTTTTTTGCAATGTTTTTAGTTAAAGCACTACCGCCAACCGATTCGAACAACAGGAGCTACCCATGGACCGCATGCTTTACATCGCCATGAGCGGGGCAAAAGAGACCTTGATCGCCCAGGCCAGCAACTCCAACAACCTGGCCAACGTCAACACCCCGGGGTTCATGGAAGATCTCAACCAATTCCGCAGTATGCCGGTGTTTGGCCAGGGCTATCCCACCCGTGTCTATGCGTTGGATGAGCGCCCCAATATCAACTTCGACAAGGGCAGCATTCATTCCACGGGCAATCCTCTCGATCTGGCGATCAAGGGAGAAGGCTATTTTGCGGTCCAGGCGGCAGACGGCTCCGAGGCCTATAGCCGTCGCGGCGACCTCAGGGTCGATGCCAATGGCCTGGTGACGAACGGCCAGGGTTTGCCGCTGATCGGCAATGGCGGACCGATCGCCTTGCCGCCCTATGAGCGTCTCGAGATCGCCCCGGACGGCACCATCACCGTTCTCCCAGAAGGCGCCACTCCCGAGGCGCTGGCGATCATCGACCGCATCAAGATGGTCAATCCCGCTGCGGAGCGGTTAATCAAGGGGGAGGATGGCCTGCTGCGTCTAGAAGATGGCGAGGAGGCGGATGCGGACGCCGCCACGGAGCTGGTCTCCGGGGCCATCGAGAGCAGCAACGTCAATGTGGCGGATGCCATGGTCACCATGATCGAGCTCGCGCGCAAATTCGAAATGCAGGTCAAGATGATGAAGACCGCCGAGGAACTGGACAACGCCTCGGCCCGCCTCATGACCATGAGCTGATGTTGGCAAGTAATTTGCTCATTCATAGATAGAGAGGTTGCACGGCAACCCATGACTCACCAGATTTATTAAGTTCGAGGAAGAGACTATGTACCCGGCACTCTGGATCGCAAAAACCGGATTGGATGCACAACAGACCAACATGGCAGTGATCTCCAACAACCTCTCCAATGTCAACACCACAGGTTACAAACGGGATCGCGCCGTATTCAACGACCTGATCTATCAGAATATACGCCAGGTCGGCGCCCAGTCCTCGGAAAACACCGAGCTGCCATCCGGGTTGATGGTGGGCACCGGGGTGCGGGTCGTAGCGACCCAAAAGGAGCACAGCCAGGGCAATATCGTGCAGACCGGCAACTCCCTGGATGTGGCGATCCAGGGTAAGGGTTATTTTCAGGTCCTGCACCCGGACGGTAACATCGTCTACTCCCGGGACGGCACCTTCAGTCTCACCGCCGACGGCAATATCGTAACCCCCAACGGGTATGAACTGCAGCCGGCGATGACCGTGCCGACCAACGCCACCAGCCTGACCATCGGCTCCGACGGCGTGGTCTCCGTGCTGGTATCGGGCAACAACACCCCGACTCAGATCGGCCAGATCGAGCTGGCCTATTTCGTCAATCCCCAGGGGCTGGAGCCGATCGGCGACAATCTCTATCGCGAGACCAATGCCAGCGGCGGTGTCAATACCGCCATCCCCGGCACCGACAGCACGGGTACCCTGATCCAGGCTGCACTCGAGAGCTCCAACGTCAACGTGGTCGAGGAGCTGGTCAACATGATCGAGACCCAGCGTGCCTACGAAATGAATTCCAAGGCGATCTCCACCACGGATGAGATGCTCTCCTACGTTAACCAGCAACTCTGACGGGAGCGAGGCTGATGGATAGACTGCGCACAATCACACTGCTAACGATCATCATGCTGCCGCTGTTGGGTGGGTGCTATAACACAACCCCGACCCGGGATGCCGCCTATGCCCCGATTCGGCCGGTGATGCCGCCGCCGGCGCCGAAGGGCAATGGTTCCATCTATCAATCCGGTTATGAACAGGCCTGGTTCGAGGACATCCGTGCACGTCGGGTCGGCGATCTGTTGACCGTGAACCTGGTTGAGAGCACCCAGGCGAACAAATCGGCCACTACCACAACCGCAAAGAGCACCAGCGCCAGTGTCACCAATCCCACCCTGTTCGGCCAGTCGATGCAGTTCGATGTTCCCAATTTTGTGCCCATACCCACGAGAGAGGATGTGGGTCTCGGTTTCAGTCTCGATTCGAGCCACGATTTCAGCGGCGACGGCAGCGCCACCCAGAGCAATGCCCTGAGCGGTAGCATCACGGTTTCGGTGATCGAGGTACTGCCCAACAACAATCTCTACGTGCGCGGTGAAAAGCGCATCGGTATCAACCAGGGTACCGAGTATGTCCGTCTCTCCGGCATCGTGCGCCCCCGGGATATCACCCCGGATAACACCGTGGATTCCACCCGTATCGCCGATCCAACCATTACCTATGTCGGCGAAGGCGCACTGGCGGATGCCAACTCCATGGGTTGGCTCGCCCGCTTCTTCAACAGCGTGCTCTCCCCCTTCTGAGGTCTCATGCAATGAACGTCAACGTACACAGACTCTTGCTAACTTTCGTTATCCTCATGCTCTCCAGTCAGTCCCTGCTGGCCGAACGGATCAAGGACCTGGCCGCGATCCAGGGTGTGCGTAGCAATCAGCTGATCGGCTACGGCCTGGTGGTGGGACTCGACGGCACCGGCGACAAGGATACCGATTCGCCCTATACCATCAACAGCCTGAAGAACATGCTCTCCCAACTGGGTGTGCAGATACCCGAGGGGACCAATATCAAGCCGAAAAACGTTGCCGCGGTCATTGTCCATGGCGATCTTCCGCCCTTCAGCAAGCTGGGCCAGAAGATCGACGTCACCGTCTCATCCCTGGGTAACGCCAAAAGCCTGCGCGGCGGCACCCTGCTGATGACCCCGCTCAAGGGAGCCGACGGCAACAACTACGCCCTGGCTCAGGGCAACCTGGTGGTGGGCGGACTCAGCGCGGAGGGTTCCGACGGCTCGAAGCTGACGGTGAACATCCCCAGTGCGGGCCGGATCCCCAACGGCGCAACGGTGGAGCGTGAAGTGCCCAACAACTTTAACCAGGCCCCGCTGCTGACCCTCAATCTTCACGACGGCGACTTCACCACCGCCATGCGTGTCGCCGACTCGATCAATCTCGCGATCGGGCCCGGTACGGCCAAGGCCGTGGATGCCACCTCGATTCGGGTCAACGCCCCCATCGATACGGGACAGAAGGTCACCTTCATCTCCATGCTGGAGGAGCTTGAAGTCAAGCCCGGCACCACCTCGGCGAAGGTGATCATCAACTCCCGTACCGGTACGGTGGTGATCAACAGCCAGGTCCGGGTCTATCCGGCGGCGGTCTCCCACGGCAATCTGGTGGTCAGCATCAGCGAGGAGACCGCGGTTTCCCAACCCGGCCCCTTTGCCCGGTCCGGCGAGACAGCGGTGGTACCCCAGAGCCAGGTGACGATCACCGAAGAGGGCAAGGATCATATGTTTCTCTTCAATCCCGGGGCATCCCTGGATGATGTGGTGCGTGCGGTCAACCAGGTGGGTGCCGCGCCCAGCGACCTGGTGGCGATCCTCGAGGCCTTGAAAGAGGCAGGTGCCCTGAGAGCCGAACTGCTGGTGATCTGATGAACGCAGCGACCCCCGCCCTCTACCACGATTTTTCCGGCCTCGCGAACCTGAAGCGGCAGGCGAGGGAGGATCAGGGCGCAACCGTGGATCAGGTAGCGCGTCAGTTTGAGTCCCTGTTCGTGCAGATGATGGTGAAACAGATGCGCCAGGCCAGCTTCGGCGGCGGTCTCTTCGAAAGCAGTCAGAGCCGGTTTGCCCGCGATATGTACGATCAGCAGTTGGCCGTCCATCTCTCGGAAAAGCGCGGTCTCGGCATGCTGCAGATGCTGCGCAGTCAGCTGGCCGTGGAGGAGTCGGAGCAGCCGCCACAGAACACCAGTCTCGAGAGCTACTGGCTGCGTCCCTCACTGCTGGCAAGATCCCAAGCAACGACTGCCGCGGAGAGCGCCGATGAGGCCGTTGCCAGCCGGCCGTCGCTCAAGATCGACTCACCGGAATCCTTTGTCGAGGCCCTTTGGCCGGCTGCCGACGAGGCGGCGAAGGCCCTGGGACTTCCCACCGAGGCACTGCTTGCCCAGGCGGCCCTTGAGACCGGCTGGGGAGGTCATGTCATGCAGGCGGCGGATGGCGGCAGCAGCCACAATCTGTTCGGCATCAAGGCCGATCAACGCTGGGGCGGCGACCGGGTGAAACAGGAGACCCTGGAGTACCAGCAGGATGTGGCGGTTCGCCGGCGAGACTATTTTCGCACCTATGCTTCCTACGAAGAGAGCTTCAGGGACTATGTGGCCTTTCTCAAGGAGAATCCGCGTTATATGAACGCCCTGCAAAATACCCGGGATGCCGAGGAGTATTTCAAGGCGTTGCAGGATGCTGGGTACGCCACCGATCCCAACTACGCGCAGAAAATCGTACGCGTAATGCAGGGACCAGAGATGCAGACCGCGCTGGGCCGATTTAAGGCTTCGCCCCAGCAGTCGATACAGAGTGAAACAGAGGCGATTTAAGTGAGCATACTATCCATCGGTGTCTCGGGGCTGGTTGCCAATCGGCACGCACTCGACACCACCGGCCACAATATCTCGAACGTCAACACTGAGGGCTACAGCCGTCAGCGGATCGACTTTAACACCAGGAGCCCTTTTCTCAGCCCTGCCGGCTACCTGGGGACCGGTGTCGAGAGTTCGGAGATACAGCGCCAATATGATAGCTTCGTCGCGGGGCAGATGCGCTCCAGCCTCACCATCTCCTCCGAGCTTCGGGCCTACTACGAGGGGGCGCAGCGACTCGATGAACTGGTGGCGGACCCGGATGCGGGAATCCAACCGACCATCCAGAACTTCTTCGATGCCCTGCAGGGATTGGCGGACGACCCCACCTCGATTCCGGCCCGTCAGCTGGTGTTGACCGAGGCGGAATCGTTGGCCGACCGCTTCCACTATTTCGATCAACAGTTCGAGGATACCCGCACCCGAATGAACGGCCAGATCGGCTTCAATGTGGGTGAAATCAATCGCCTTGCCCGCAACATCGCCGATATCAATGCGGATATCAAACTCGCCTACGGCAGTACCCCGAATGATCTCTTGGACAAGCGGGACCAGCTGGTCAACGAACTCTCCGAACTGGTGGATATCCAGGTCCTGCAGCAGACCGACGGCGCTTATAACGTCTTCATCGGCAAGGGTCAGCCGCTGGTGATGGACACCACCGCCGCCACCCTCGGTACCCAGCCATCCACCCTCGATCCCAGCCATCTGGAGATCACCTTCAACTACTCCTTCGGCACCCAGATCATTACCGACCAGATCAGTGGCGGCACCGTGGGGGGTATGCTCCGGTTTCGCGGCGAGGTCCTCGATCCCACCCAGGACAGGGTGGGCCTGGTGGCCCTTGGGATTGCGGATCAGCTCAACAGCCAGCACCAACTCGGCCTCGACCTGGACGGCCTGGTCGGCACCGCGCTCTTCAGCGGTAGTTCGGTGCAAGTGCTGCCCCAGCCCGGGAACGGCAGTTCCATTACCGTCAACTACGACAATGTGGGCAACCTCACCGGTAACAGCTACGAATTGACCTACGACGGGGCCGATTTCATCCTGCAGGACCTGGTCTCCGGCGCGACCCAGACCCTGGCTGCAGGTTCCAATATCGTCGACGGCCTCGATATCAATATCAATGCCGCCGGTGCGATAACCGGCGACAGCTTCCTGATTCAGCCCACCCGCACCGCCTCCCAGGATATCGGTCTCCTGATCACTGATGTCAGGAGGCTGGCCGCCGCCGGGCCGCTGCAGGTGCAACCCGCCGTCGACGGCAACGGCAATCCCTTGAACGCTGGCGACGCCCGGATCACCCAGCCGGCGAACAACTCGATGGCCGGGCTGCCCCTGGCGGGGGGCGATATCCAGCTGGTCTATGACGACCAGGGTGGGCCGACCAGCGGCTTCGAGGTCTACTATCCGGGTTCGGTGCCCGGGGTGGATCCCTTTGATGATTTTATCGTCTACGACAATCTCAATCCGGCCACGATCGCCGGCACCCAAGTACCGAGTGCCCAGTTCCTCGCCTACGGCGGCATCAGCTTCGCAATCGCCGGCGTCCCCGCGGATGGTGACAGCTTCACCATCGGCAACAACAGCAACGGCAGCAGCGACAATCGCAACGCCCTCTCCCTGGAGAATCTGCAGAACCAGAATCTGTTGCTGGGGGGGACAGCGACCATCGATGCGACCTATATCCAGATGGTCTCGGATGTGGGCTCGAAGACGCGCCACTCGGAGTTGAACCTGGGGGCGCAGGAGAGCCTGTTGGAGCGTACCAAGGAGGCGATGGCGGAGATATCCGGTGTCAACCTGGACGAAGAGGCGGCCAAACTGATTCAGTTTCAGCAGGCCTACCAGGCGTCGGCGCAGGTGATATCGGTGGCCAGCACCCTGTTCGATACCCTGCTGGGCGCAGTCAGGAGATAGCGGCATGAATAGAATTTCCACCTCCATGTTGTTCGACCGGGGAATCAATAGCATGCTCGAGCGTCAGTCTGCCGTGAGCAAAGCGCAGATGCAGATCTCCACCGGTAAACGTATCCTCACACCCAAGGATGATCCCCCCGGGGCCGCCTACATACTTGATCTGAGGACCACGATCACCCAGGTTCAGCAGTACCAGGACAACGGTGTCAGGGCGCAGGCCCGGCTTGAACTCCAGGAGGCCGCACTCAAGGGTGTGGATGACCTGATGCCGCGGATCATGGAGCTGGCCATCCAGGGTCAGAGTGATACCTATTCAGCGGCGGCACGCCAGGCCATCGCCCAGGAACTGCGCCAGATCAACGACGAATTAATGGCCCTGGCCAATACCCGGGACAGCGACGGCGAATATATCTTCGCCGGGTATGATGCCGACACCATCCCATTCAGCAATCCCGCCGACGGGGTGTTTGCCTACGGCGGTGACATGGGCAGCAGAACCCTGCGCATCTCCGCGACCCGCCAGGTGCAGGACCGTGAAAACGGATTCGATGTATTTATGAATTTAGAGACCGCCGCCGGTGGCAGGCGCAACATCTTCGAGACCGTGCATGGCATTATCGCCGGCATGGAGGCCGACGCGCCCAACAGCGCCTTTATGGACGATCTGCAGCTGGCCCAGGAACACATCGTTTCGGTCAGGGCGCGGGGCGGTGCGCGCCTCAATACCATCGACGAGCAGCGCAACATCAACGAGGACTTCACCTTGACCATGCAGAAGGCGCTCTCCGAAACCGAAGACCTGGATATCGTGGAAGCGATCAGCCGCTTCGAACAGGATCTGATCGCACTGCAGGCGGCACAGCAGACCTTCAACATGGTGCAGGGCCTTTCGCTCTTCAACTATCTCTGATCCCTTTGCGACCTCGGCTCTCGATTGGGCTGACAGGCCTCGCCCCGCATTTTGAGAAATCCCCGCCGCCCCTTAAGGGTACCGAGGTCTCTATTCCTGACATTGAAGCCTTGATAGGCCTGGTGTGGGAATCTAGGGAAGCTAAGGCATAGGATATAGATTCCCTTCGCGACTGCCTTGCTGATATAGAAAAATCGTAATACAAACAATAAATAAGGCGGGTATCCAGCGTTCCTGCAAGGGGAATGGGAAATGTGATTCAGGTTAAAGTTCCGGCATTGGGCGCCGCTACAAATATCGGAGGCGGTAAATACCAAAATTGCTGGTATATCCGCTAAATGCAAATCTCCGGTGATCGAGCGCTTTACTATAGATGCCATCGCCGGTTCGACAGAGGAATTCATCATGCCTGTCACAGTTAACACTAATGTCTACTCCCTTGCGGCACAGAAAAACCTAACCCGCACCCAATCCAGCCTCGAAACCGCCGTACAGCGCCTCTCCTCAGGTCTGCGCATCAACATGGCGAAAGACGATGCTGCCGGACTGGCCATCGCCCAGTTGCAAACCGGTCAGGCCCGCGGCATGACCGTTGCCCAGCGTAACATCGCAGACGGCATCTCCTATCTGAACGTTGCAGACGCAACCCTGCAGACCGTCAGTGACATGATGCAGCGTCAGCGTGAACTCGCCGTGCAATACAGCAGCGGACTCTACACCGCGGCACAGCAGGGCTACATGACTACTGAGTTCACCGCCCTGGCCACCGAGATCACTGCTGCCATGGCTCGCGCCACCTTCAACGGCACCGCAGTATTCGGTGGCGGTGGTGCGATTCAGGTCGGCGCCAACGCCGGTCAGACCATCGCCATTACTGCCAACACGATCTCCGCTGCGGCAGCCATAACCGATATCGCATCGGTGGATACAGACCTCAATGCCGTTGCCGCCGAACTGGCGAACGTAGGTAGTCTGCAGAGCCGCCTGGATTCAGCTACCCGCGTGGCAGCTGCCATCGAAGAGGCACAATATGCAGCCGCCGGACGAGTCATGGATGCAGACTTCGCCCGTGAAACAGCTAGACTGACGAGTGCGCAGGTTGTACAGCAGGCAGGTGTGGCCGCCTTGTCACAGGCCAACTCACTGCCACAGCTGGCACTGGGACTTCTCAGTTAATATCGGTAGTGGGGGGCGACTAAGCCCCCCATGAAATGATGGAATTCATTGGGTAGGGTAATATCATGCCAAACGTAATCAGCAATTTGGCAAATGAGTATGCCTATAAACGCGATGTCTCCAAGACCGAGCCTAGCCCCGTCACGCGGGTAACAGCCGCCAAGGCAGAAGCAACCGAAAAGCAGGAAGCGAAGGCTGTGCAACAGCCAGTGGTCATCGACAATAAGGCGTTGGCGCTGAATGTCGAAAATCTGGCGCAGATGGTTCGCCGGGATCTCGAGTTCAGTATCGATGAGGATACTGGCACCCAGGTATTACGGGTAGTCGATTCCGAAACCGGCGAGTTGGTCAGGCAGGTACCTCCGGAACAGATCTTGCATATTATTTCCCAAATAGAGGAGATGAATGAGCAGATCCTGCCGGGTGCATTGTTGGATGACAGAGTATAATTGTAAGCATACTGAGAATAACGGCGAGGCATAGCGAGTCATGGCTATTGGTTTCTCTGGCATAGGCGCTGGGGCCGACTGGAATTCGATTATCAATCAGCTGATCGCGATTGAGAGTCAGCCCCTCGACACATTGCGCGCACGGGAAGTGAAGATCGAACAGCAGATCAGCGATTACGGCTTGATCAAGAGTGCTATCGATTCCTTCAAATCCACCGTTGAGCAGTTGACCACCGCCACCGGTCTTGCCGTTTTCTCAACCACTTCGTCGGATGATTCCGTTTTGACCGTGAGCGCCGACGAAAACGCCGCGGTATCGAGCTATGACATTGTTGTCGACACGCTGGCAAGCGGTGACAAGTTGGCCTCCTCGGCCTATGCCGACAGCGACACCGCAGTCGGTACCGGCACCCTGTCGATCACCGTCGACGGGTCGACCATGAATCTGACCGTTGATGGCAGCAACAACACCCTGGCGGGATTACGCGATGCCATCAACAGCGCCACTGACAATCCCGGTGTTTCAGCCACCATCCTCAATGAGAGCGGCGGCAGCCGTCTGATCCTGACCAGTCGGGATACCGGCGCGGCGAATGCCATCGCGGTCAGCTTTACCGATAGTGACGGCAACCACAGCGATGACAGCGGCCTCTCCAGGCTTTTCCATATCGGCGTCGGTGGTGATGGCCTGGCTGAACAGGTGGAGACGGCCCAGGACGCCTTGCTCTATATCGATGGCTTTACCGTCAATAGTGCATCAAATTCAGTGACCGCGGCCATTTCAGGAGTAACCATTGAACTGGTGGCCGCAGGCAGTGCTTCAATCGGTATCACCCGCGACAACACCGCGATAGAGGAGAGAATTCAGAACCTCGTCGATGCCTACAATACGATCATGGATGAGTTCGATGCCATGGAGGTGAGTTCCCTGGGGCGTGACAGCAGCCTGCGCAGAATGCGCCAGGGTTTTGTCGATATCCTCAACCAGACAGCAACCGTGGATGCGGCTCCCGCATACCTGTTCGAAATCGGTATCACCCGGGATAGAGAGGGTGTGATCTCTCTCGATAGCAGCGAACTGGCGGATGCGCTGGTTAACGACTTCGACCGGGTATCGCAGATTCTGACCGATGCAACCACCGGGTTTGCGAACCGCTTTCATAACTACGCCGACCTGCTACTCGATGCCGGCGGTGTGATCGAAGCCAAGGATGAGAGTTTGAACAGTCAAATGGACACCCTGCAGAATCAGATCGAGCGGCAGGAACTCCATTTGGTTACCTATGAGAAGATGCTCGTGGAGCAGTTTACGGCATTGGATCAGACCGTTGCTATACTGCAAAGTACCAGCAGCTTTCTCAGCAGCCAGCTGTCATCCATACAGAACAGCTGATGCTGCGCAACAATGGCTTAACCCGAACAGCTTGAAGGTCTAATAATGGTAAGTAACTCAGCAATAAACAGTTATCGTCAAGCCGCTTCATCTGAAGCCATGTACGCCACCCCTTTCCGCCTGGTGCAGATGCTGATGGGCGGCGCCCTGGACGGCATCTCCAATGCAAAAGGCTCTATCCAGAGGAAGGAACATGAGGCGAGGCATAACGAGATCAACTGGATCATCTCCGTCATCGACGCCCTCCGCGGCGCCCTCGATTTCGAGCAGGGCGGTGAGATCGTCAACAATCTCGATATGCTCTACGACTACATGATCCGCCGTCTCTTCGAGGCCAATATCCACCAGGATATCGAGGCCCTCGACGAAGTGGCGTCACTCCTCAAAGAGATCAAAACCGCCTGGGACGCCATGCCGGAGGCCATTCAGAACGCCACTAACATCAAGGATGTTGTGAAAAACCCGTAACCTCCATTACCACACCCCATTCCTCAAGGAGCGCCTTGTGCCTCAGCTCGAGCAGAACCTTGAACATGTATTGGAGTTGAGCCACGAGATCTTTCGCCTCGCCGGGGAGAGGCAGTGGTCTGAACTGCAACAGTTGGACCAGCGGCGGATGCAGCTCCTGGAGTCGGTCTTCAACGATCCCGCATTGACCAGAGACAGGGCGTTCGAGGAGCGGATTGAGCAGATCCTGGCGCTCAACGACCGTACGGTGGCAATCTGCGAAGAGGCCAGAGCCGCAGTCGTGGAGGACGGCAAAAAAGTAAGGCTTGGAAAAGAGGCGATCCAGGCCTATCGGAAACAGTCTCAGGACTGAATCCGCCCGGCCCCAGGCTGCTTCAGCCGAGAATCAGCTCGATGACCACCTTGCTGCCGAAATAGGCCAGCATCAACACCACAAAGCCACTGAGGGTCCAGGTTAGGGCCATCTGCCCCCGCCATCCAAACCGGTAGCGCCCCCAGAGCAGGGTGCCGAAGACGAACCAGGCAATAATCGAAAGCACCGTCTTGTGGGCAAGCCGCTGCTCGAACATATTCTCCAGAAAGGCGAAACCGGAAAGCAGGGCCAGGCTCAAGAGCACGAAGCCCACGGCAATCATCTCGAACAGCAGGCTCTCCATGGTCTGCAGCGGCGGCAGGGCGCGGATGAAGCCGCCGGGATGGCGCTGGCGCAGGTGGTGGTCCTGAATGGCCAGCAGCACTGCCTGCACGCTGGCCAGTGTGAACAGGCTGTAGGCGAGCATGGAGACCAGGATATGCAGGGTCAATCCGCTTGAGACCTGGTCGGTGATGAAATGGACGGTCTGGAAACGGCCCTCCAGGTAGAGGGCGAGCGCCGCGATCGGCATGATGACGATACCCAGGTTTTCAACCGGCTTGCTGATGCTGGAAACCAGTAGCAGCAGGGTGATGGTCCAGGCGATCAGAGAGAGGGCGTTGAAGACACCCATGTTGATGCCGGAGGAGGAGACCAGGTTTTGATAGAGAGGAATGGCGTGGAGCGCCACCCCGAGAAAACCCACAGCCAGGCCCAGGGCACGGGGCAGCCTTGCCCCCTCCTGATTGCGGAACAGACGGAACGCCAGGATCAAACCGGCGGCAAGATAGGCGGCAATGGCGAGCGTGGCGATCACAATTCGGTAAATCCTTGTGTTTCAGTAGTAACAGGCCCCAGCCGATGGGAATCTGCCGCGATATTCGCATATTTTCAGGTCGCTGTGAAAGTAATGGCGGTGATTTCAAAGGGACTGGTATACTATTCCCCGCTCGATCATTAACCGTGAAACATCGATCCGGCCGCCACTGCCGGATCTCTCCTCTCTTCGCTGCAGACAACACCCACCAGGAAAGCCATGTTTGACAATCTGACTCAACGACTGGGCAAGGTCCTTACCAATCTACGTGGCCAGGGCCGACTCACGGAAGAGAACATCAAGGAGACCATGCGTGAGGTGCGAATGGCGCTGTTGGAGGCCGATGTCGCCCTGCCGGTGGTGCGCGAGTTCATCGACCAGGTGAAACAGAAGGCGATGGGCGAGGAGGTGATGAAGAGCCTTACCCCCGGCCAGACCTTGATCAAGATCGTCAACGACCAACTGATCCGCGTGATGGGCGAGGCCAACGAGGCCCTCGATCTGGCGGCGCAGCCTCCCGCGGTGATCCTGATGGCTGGCTTGCAGGGCTCGGGTAAGACCACCAGCGTCGCCAAGCTGGGGCGCTGGTTGCTGCAGAACGAAAAGAAAAAGATCTCCGTGGTCAGCTGCGACGTCTACCGGCCGGCGGCGATCGACCAGCTGCAGACCCTGGCCCGGGATGTGGGGGTAGACTTTATTCCCAGCTCCGGCGATGAGCAGCCGTTGTCCATTGCCGACAGGGCGCTCAAGGAGGCGGCCAAGGGATTTGCCGACGTATTGATCGTCGATACCGCCGGTCGACTCCATGTGGATGAGCAGATGATGGGGGAGATCAAACAACTCCACCAGGCCCTCGATCCGATTGAGACCCTGTTCGTGGTCGATAGCATGACCGGGCAGGATGCGGCGAATACCGCCAAGGCCTTTAACGACGCCCTGCCGCTGACCGGGGTGATCCTGACCAAGGCGGATGGCGATGCCCGCGGTGGTGCGGCGCTGTCGATACGCCAGATCACCGGCAAGCCGATCAAGTTCATCGGTGTCGGTGAGAAGAGCGATGCCCTCGAACCCTTCCATCCCGACCGTATCGCCTCGCGCATCCTGGGTATGGGCGATGTCCTGTCCCTGGTGGAGGAGGTGAGCCGCAAGGTCGATCAGGATAAGGCGGCCAAGCTGGCGAAAAAGCTGCAAAAGGGCAAGGGTTTCGATCTGGAGGATTTCCGCGAACAGATGCTGCAGATGGCCAACATGGGGGGCATGAGCGGGCTGCTGGACAAGTTGCCGGGCATGGGAGAGATCCCCGACCACGTGAAGAACCAGGTCAACGACAAGGAGGTCGGAAGGCTGATCGCGATCATCAACTCCATGACCCCCCATGAGCGGGCGTTTCCGGCAGTCATCAAGGGGTCCCGCAAACGGCGCATCGCCGCCGGTTCCGGCACCCAGGTACAGGACGTGAACAAACTGCTCAAGCAGTTCATGCAGATGCAGAAAATGATGAAAAAGATGAAGGGCGGCGGCATGAAAAAGATGATGCGGGGGATGGCGGGGAAGTTTCCGGGCGGGGGTATGCCGCCGGGGGGTGGGGGGTTTCCGTTCTGACTTAAGGTTTTGAATTAATTATGAATTATGAATTTTGAATTATGAATTGATGTGTTCGCTGTGCTCACATCCTTAATAGAATTAAGTTGCGCGTGCAGCGCACTCCACTAATTCAAAATTCAAAATTCATAATTCAAAATTATTTTCCTCTCTTCACTTCGGTCCAAAGTTGGTTATAATACGCCGTTTACCGCCGGCAGGTTCCGGTGTGTTAGCGAATTTCTAAGGATACATCATGGTAACCATACGCCTTTCCAGAACGGGCGCGAAAAAGCGGCCCTTTTACCACATTGTGGTGACCGACAGCCGCAATGCGCGCGACGGTCGATATATCGAAAGACTCGGATTCTTCAATCCTGTCGCGGTCGGTGGCGAAGATGGGCTGCGTATCGACCAGACCCGCGTAGAGCACTGGATCTCAAAGGGTGCGAAACCGAGCGAGCGGGTGGCGGCTCTGCTGAAACAGGCGGCTGAAGAGGCGGCCTGATAATCGGTCTTCCGTCCCGGGGGTGAGCCTCGCGGAGGGACGGTGACGATGCCACAAGACGAATTGATAACAATGGGCCGGGTTTCTGGCCTGTTTGGTGTCAGGGGTTGGCTAAAGATCTACTCCCATACCTCGCCGAGAGAGGGAATCACCCGCTATAGGGATTGGTATCTCAGGCAGGGTGACAGTTGGCGACACTACAGAGTGATTGCCGGTCACCGTCAGGGTAGAGGGGTGGTCGTCCAGCTGGGGGGAATCGATGACCGGGACCTTGCGGCACCCCTGCTCAACTGCGACATTGCCGTGCAGCGAGAGCAGCTGCCGGTATTGGAACCCGGTGAATACTACTGGACAGACCTGCAGGGATTGCGGGTGGTGAATCTCGAGGGGGTCGAGCTGGGCGTGGTCTCACACCTTTTCGAGACCGGGGCCAATGATGTGATGGTGGTCCGCGGCGAGCGCGAACGGCTGATACCCTATACCACCGGCTTGGCCATACGGGAGGTGGATCTGGAACAGGGACGGATTCTCGTGGACTGGGATCCTGAGTTCTGATGCGTTTCGACCTGGTCACACTGATGCCGGCCATGTTTGCTGCCCTGACCAAGGAGGGCGTGGTGGCAAGAGCGATCGGACGCCGCCTGGCAGAGATTGAACTATGGAATCCGCGGGACTATACAAAGGATGTGCATCGCACCGTGGACGACCGCCCCTACGGTGGTGGGCCGGGCATGGTGATGAAGTACCAGCCGCTGCAGCAGGCGATCGAGTCGGCGCTGAAGGCATCCCCGGGGGCACGGGTAATCTATCTGAGCCCGCAAGGTGTGAGGTTCGACCAGCAGCGTGCAAAGGCAGTCGCTGAATCTGGGCAACCCTTGCTGTTGATAGCGGGTCGTTACGAGGGTGTCGATGAGCGCGTCATCGATCGCTATGTGGACGAGGAGTGGTCCATCGGCGACTACGTGATGAGCGGCGGTGAATTGGCCGCGATGGTGGTACTGGATGCAGTGATTCGGCTGATCCCCGGTGCCCTGGGCGATGCCGATTCCGCACAACAGGATTCATTCATGGACGGGTTGCTGGATTGTCCGCACTATACCCGTCCGGACGAGATCGATGGCATGACGGTGCCGTCGGTTCTGCAGGGTGGCAACCACGACGTGATACGTTGCTGGCGACTGCAGCAGGCACTGAAGCGTACCCTGGAGAGACGCCCCGATCTGTTGCGGAGCCGCAAGTTGTCGGCGGAAGAAGAGAAGTTATTAGCAGAAATCATTGCTGCGTCGGGAGACGCGGAGCAGACACAGGAGCAATAGACCATGAGCAATATCATCGCAGATCTCGAAGCCGAGCAGATGGGGCGCGAAGTCCCCGATTTTGGCCCCGGTGATACCGTTGTGGTTCAAGTCAGGGTTAAGGAAGGGCAGCGCGAGCGCCTGCAGGCCTTCGAGGGTATCGTGATCGCCAAGCGTAACCGCGGTCTCAACTCGGCATTCACCGTGCGCAAGATCTCCCACGGCGAGGGTGTCGAGCGTGTGTTTCAGACCTATAGCCCCACCGTGGCTTCCATCAAGGTCACCCGTCGCGGCGATGTCCGCCGCGCCAAGCTCTATTACCTGCGCGGCCGCACCGGTAAAGCCGCCCGGATCAAAGAGAAGATCTAAACAAAAGCCGCAAGAAAGCTGAAAAGCCGGCCCTCTGTATGGAGGGGCGGCTTTTTTAGTTATGAGTTTTGAGTTGGATGAGTGCGGTGAGCCGCACAACCTTATTTGAGTTTCTCTTCTGCTAGGCTTGGAAATTGAAGCGAACACATAAAACTCAAAACTTCACCCCAACCGTCACCATTCTGTCAGCCGGCACTCGGTGCCTTAAATTATACCCTACAAATCGATTCCAACCTGCTTGATGCTGTTGTCATCCGGCGAGGTTGTGATGTGGAAGTAGAGTGACTTCATCAGGTCGAGCATCTTGAAGTTGTTGCTCAATACCTCGCCCTCCATCGTATCCAGTCCACGGTCGCGGGCGACCTCCATCAGCTGATGCATCAGCTTGTGGCCGATACCCTGGCGTTGCCACTGGTCGGATACCACCAGGGCGAATTCACAGCTTTTTTTGTCGGGATTGGTCACATAGCGGGCCACTCCCAGCTCGATTTCGTGATCGCCCTCCTCGGTGACGGCGATCAGCGCCATCTCGTTGTGGTAGTCGATCTGGGTGAATCGTGTCAGCATCTCCGGGGTCAACTCCTGGATTGAGCTCATGAAGCGGAAATACTTGGCCTCATCGGAGAGCTGGCGGGTGAAGTTCTGTTCCAGGTCGGCATCCTCCGGGCGAATCGGCCTGATCACGATATTGGTGCCGTTGGGCAGCTGGGTGCGGTTGACCAGGTTGACCGGATAGGGATGGATTGCCAGATGGTTGTAGGGGTCGGTGGATGGGCGTGGGAAATCGACGCGGATACGCGCATCCACGGCAACCGCATCCATATCGTCGACAATCAACGGGTTGATATCCATCTCCTGTATCCATGGCAGTTCGCAGGCCATGGTCGAAACCCGCAACAGCACATCGATCAGGGCCTCGCGGTTCGCGGGGGGCATGTGGCGGAATTGCCCCAGCAGCTTTGCCGCCTTGGTGCGGTCGATCAGATCGCTGGCAAGGCTGCGGTTGAGCGGCGGCAGGGCGATCGCCGAGTCGCCCATCACCTCCACCGCGGTGCCGCCGCTGCCGAAGCTGATCACCGGGCCGAAGACCGGATCCCGCACGATGCCGATGAGCAGTTCCCGGCCATTCGGGCTCTGGTACATCTGCTCGACGGTGACACCCTCGATCCTCGCCTCGGGGCGGGTCTCCTTGACCTGTTCGATCAGGTCGCGGTAGGTGCTGCGAACAACCTGGGCGTTGTTGATGTTGAGACGTATGCCGCCGGCATCGGATTTATGAGAGATATCGGGGGAGTAGATCTTCATGGCGACCGGGAAGCCGATCGATTCAGCGAGGATCAACGCCTCGTTTGCGGATCGGGCGATACCGTTGCGTACCGCATTGATGCGGAAGGCACCGAGCAGGGCGAAGGATTCGGGTTCGCTCAATACCTTGCGTTGTTCCGACAGCGCACTCTCGATGATCAGCCTTGCGCCTTCGGTATCGGGATCGATGTGGCGCCGGGAACTCTTGGCAGGTGTCTGCAGCAACAGCCGCTGGTTCTTCTGGTAGGAAGAGAGATAGGAGAAGGCATCGACCGCGTTTTCCAATGTGCGGAAGGTGGGTAGTTTGGCGTTGTTGAAGAGTTTACGGGCGCTCTCCACCTGGGTTCCCCCCATCCAACTGGTCAGGATCGGCTTCTTGTGGTGATCCGCCAGTCCGATAAGGGCCTGTGCCACCTCTTCCGGCTCAGTCATTGCCTGCGGGGTCAGGATAACGATGGTGCCATCCACGCCGGGATCGTTGAGACAGGTATCGATTGCCGCGCGATAGCGCTCCGGCGGCGCATCGCCGATAATGTCGACGGGATTGCCGTGGGACCAGACATCCGGCAGGGCCTTGTTGAGTTTTTCGATGGTCTCGTTGTTGAATTCCGCAAGCTCGATATTGAGGTCGGAAGCGCGGTCAGCGGCCATTACCCCGGGGCCGCCGCCATTGGTGATGATCGCCAGCCTGTCGCCATAGACCCGATAGCGGGAAGAGAGCGCCTTGGCGGCGGAGAAGAGTTGGGAGACGGTCTCCACCCGCAGCACACCCGACCGGGAGAGCGCAGCTTCAAAGGTTTCATCACTGCCGACCAGCGCCCCGGTGTGCGACATCGAGGCCTCCGCGCCTGCCGCGTGGCGTCCAACCTTGAGTACGATGACGGGCTTGATGCGCGCTGCCGCCCTTAAGCCGCTCATAAAGCGACGTGCATTCTTGATCCCCTCCACATAGAGCAGGATGCTGTCGGTCCTGGGATCGGCGACCAGGTAGTCGAGGTAGTCGCCAAAATCGAGATCGGCACCGATACCGGTGGAGATCACGGTCGAGAAACCGACTTCGTTGACCTCGGCCCAATCGAGAATGGCGGTGCAGATCGCCCCGGACTGGGAGACCAGTGCCAGATTGCCAGCTGTGGCGTTATTGTTACCGAAGGTGATGTTGATGCCCTGGTCCGGCCGGATAAGTCCAAGACAGTTGGGGCCGATGAAGCGTATCCCATACTCCTTCGCAAGTTCCACGATCTTGTCTTCCAGGCGGCGTCCGGTGGCGCCTGTTTCCCGAAAACCGGCAGAGAGAACGATCATCGCCTTGACCCCATGTTCACCGCAGGCCTGTACGATCGCCGGTATGGTTTGCGCCGGGGTGGCGACGACCGCCAAATCGACTGCCTTACCCACCGCTTCGATCGACTTGTAGGCCTTCACACCCTGCACCTTGTCGTGCTTGAGATTGATGGGATAGATCGCACCCTTGAATCCCGCGGCTTTGAGGTTT
This sequence comes from gamma proteobacterium symbiont of Ctena orbiculata, assembly GCA_003094535.1. Lineage (GTDB taxonomy): Bacteria > Pseudomonadota > Gammaproteobacteria > Chromatiales > Chromatiaceae > Thiodiazotropha. The sequence goes on from NATV01000090.1 coordinate 30,669, forward strand.
CTGAATACCACCTCGCCCACCGAGTTTTTCCTGTCGCTGGCACCAAACATGGCGATACTTTTTGGGGAGAAGAGAGGCGTCAAATAGTGTGATTGCATGATCTACAGCCTGATGAACGTGGAGTGATGATAGGGAGTATGTTGTCCTTGAATACTCAATTAAGGCACAGTATGGGTTTGTTACAACACCGCGAAGGAGAGTGACGGTGGATTCACTCTGTTTTAGCGGCGGAACAGGCTTGAATTTTAACTGTTTATAATGACAATTTCTTTAACTAAGTTACGAATTCTAAAAGATTTATACTGAGTATTACTTGGCTAAATAGAAACTTGTATATGAGGCTTGGAGAGTGAAGACCGCTTATATAACACACCCCGATTGCCTGCTGCATGACACCGGGGTGGGACATCCCGAAAACGCGACCCGTCTGCAGGCGATCGATGATCGATTGATGGCTGCGCAACTGTATGATTTTTTGCGTCACTATGATGCGCCGGAGGTGACCAGAGAGCAGTTGTTACGGTGTCATGATGAGGCCTACCTCAATCAGGTCGAGAAATTGATGCCGCAAAGCGGTCATGCCCATCTCGATCCCGATACCGTGGTCAGTCCGCAGAGCCTGCAAGCGGCGAAACGGGCAGCCGGCGCCGTTATCAAGGCAGTGGACCTGATTATGCAGGAGGATCTGGCGAACGCCTTTTGCAGCGTAAGGCCGCCGGGCCACCACGCGGAACGCATGCGCACCATGGGTTTTTGTGTTTACGGAAACGCCTCGGTCGGCGCCGCCCATGCGATGGAGGTCTATGGTTTGGAGCGAGTCGCTATACTCGATTTCGACGTCCATCATGGCAATGGCAGCGAAGATATCTTTCGCCGTGATCGACGGGTGATCGTCTGTTCCACCTTCCAGCACCCCTTCTATCCCTATACGGCCATTGAAGAGAGTCCGGACCATATTATCTGCGCACCCCTGGATGCCACCGCCAAGAGCGCTGAATTCCGCCAAGCCGTCACCGATCACTGGCTGTCGTCACTGAACCACTTCAAACCGCAGATGCTGTTTGTCTCCGCCGGATTCGATGCCCATATCGAGGATGACATGTCGGGGGTCAGCCTGACGGAGATGGACTACCGTTGGGTTACGGAACAGATCAAGGTAGTGGCGGACAAGTATGCCGAGGGCAGGATTGTCTCGGTGCTGGAGGGGGGCTACGAGCCCCACGCCCTGGCACGCAGCGTGGAGGCCCATATCCGGGTGTTGATGGGTTTGAATTGAAGAATGGAGTCCGCAAATGAACACTAATGAACGCAAATGTTTACAGATCCCTGTATAAGCTGTGTCGACTCTGCCACAATCCTTGAATCGCAATTTGCTTCTGCATAGCTTCCACACAGGAGCATTGTAATAAGAATAAAAAAATTAGTTCTTTATTTGCGTTTATTTCGCGTTCACTTGCGGACTTATAAATATGACTTTTAGCTTCTACTGGCACGACTATGAGACCTGGGGTGCCGATCCGCGCAGGGACAGGCCTTCCCAGTTCGCGGGTGTGCGCACCGATGCGGAGCTCAATCCAATCGGCGATCCGCTGGTTGTCTACTGCAAACCGAGTGACGATATGCTGCCGCAACCGGAAGCCTGCATGGTGACCGGCATCACCCCGCAAAAGGCACTCCGGGAAGGATTGATCGAAGCGGACTTCATACACAGGATTCATCATGAACTCGCCAAGCCGGAGACATGCGGTGTCGGTTATAACACGATTCGATTTGACGATGAGGTGACACGCAACACCCTCTATAGAAACTTCTATGATCCCTATGCCAGGGAGTGGCAGAACGGATCATCACGCTGGGACATTATCGACATGGTTCGCCTGACCCATGCCCTGCGGCCGGAGGGTATCGAGTGGCCGCAAAACGAGGAGGGGGTCACCAGTTTCCGTCTCGAGGTGCTCAGCGCCGCCAACAACATCTCCCATGAATCCGCCCATGACGCGCTTTCCGACGTCCATGCCACGATCGGTTTGGCGCGATTGATAAGAGAGCGCCAGCCCAAGCTCTATGACTACCTGTTCAAGAGTCGAAATAAAAACACCATTGCCGACCGCCTCAATCTGCGGCGACGGGAGGCGGTGCTGCATGTCTCTTCGATGTATTCAGCGGCGCGTGGCTGCATCGCCATGGTCGTGCCCCTGGCGAAGCACCCGACCAATCCCAATGGTGTGGTTGTCTATGATCTCCGCTACGATCCCGCCCCGTTGCTTGGGCTCTCGGAAGATGAGATGCATGAGCGCCTGTTTACACCTGCCGCAGCGTTGCCGGAGGGGGTCGAACGTATTCCACTGAAGACGGTTCATATCAATAAATGCCCGGTTGTGGTACCCCTCTCCACCCTGACGGATGCGGCGGCGAAACGTTGGCATATCGATGTCGAACAGGGAGAACGTTATCGGCGTCAACTGCTTGCCGCGCCGGGCTTGCCCAATAAGATCAGGAATGTACACCAGAAAGTGCAGTTCGATCCGATCACCGACCCCGATCAGGCGCTCTACAGTGGTGGCTTCTTTACCCGCGATGACCGTAAGCGCATGGATCAGATTTTAACGACGGATCCCGCTTCCCTGGCGCAATTCCCGTTGGTCTTCGACGACAGCCGCCTGCCAGAGATGTTATTCAGGTATCGCGCAAGAAACTGGCCGCAACTGCTCACTGCAGAGGAGCAGCAGCGCTGGCAGGAGTTTCGTCGATCACGCCTGCTCGATCGCGATGGCGGCGGCAGTATCACCCTGGACGAATTCCTGGCGAAGCTGGACAGTCTTGAAGCGGATTCGCAACTCAGCGCAGAGAGGCAAGCATTGATCGCCCAGTTGCTGGCCTGGGCCGAACAGATCGCTCCCGACTAGAGTTGAATTGCAAAGTCCGCCTAAAGGTAGGGTGCGGCAAGCCATGCCCTACATCTGTTTTCTCTGTAGCGGAGACAAGACTACTCTTCGGTCCACTTCTTCAAGGCATCGATAATCCCTTTTGCCTGGTCCTTGCTGGAGATATTGAATTTGCTTTTCTGCATGTATTCACCGCCCCGCTTCTGATAGCGCCGGATTGTGAATTTATCTGCGCCATAGGTCTGCTTGGCCCTGTCCCAATCCTGATAACGGAAGATGATCGTTGTCCATGCCCCCTTCGAGAGTACGACCTTATCCAGCTCCTTGACGACATCTATGCCGTCCTCCGTGTAGGTTACACTGAGTTCTTCAGGTGTTGCTGCCATGTTGACTAATAATCCTAAATTTGAATTGTAGAAGATCGCTGTTCAGCGGGTTTCACTGGCGCCGAACTGCCGTAAAATTCTGACGATATCTTGATTATTACGCTCAATCGCCACCGCCAGCGGACTCAGTCCCGCGCTGTTGCGTATATCCAGGCTGGCGCCACGGTTGACCAGGTACTTCACCACCACCCGCTGATCATTGAGGACTGCGGAATGGAGGGGAGTATTTCCTTCGCTATCGGTATGATCAAGTGTCGCGCCCTGGCGCAGGAGGAATCCGATCACATCCCGGTCGGCGCTGCCCAGCTTCGCGGTTTCATGCAGGGCGGCATTCGGATCGAGCTTGGCGCCGCTTTTGAACAGGTAGTCGGCAACGATGGTATTGCGTGCAATCAGGGCCTTGAGCAGGGGAGTATGACCCCGGGAATCGGTGATCTCCAGGTCTGCGCCGTTCTTCACCAGGATCTTGGTCATTACCAGACTCCCCTTGGAAGCCGCCACATGCAACGGGCTTAGACCATCCGCTCCAGGCTTGTTGATATCGGCGTTCCAATGGATATTGCGCTCCAGTTGATCGATATCGCCGATCCGCACTGCACGGGAGAGGGTGATGGTCGGTTCGTTGGGCTGAGTGCAGCCGATGAACGTGAAGATGCAGATAAGGGTGAAGAGGTTGAGTCTGTTAAACATAAGAGAAGATAGTAAATCGATCACTACCGAAGCTGCAAGCACAGTTATCCGAGATTGGCCTCACGGCATCCACATGATAGGGTTTAACCGCCATGATTACGAAATTGATACTCACCCTGACAGTCATCGCCATCGCATGGTTGGTGGTCAGAAACAGGCAGCAGCGAGTGCAGGCGATCTCCCATCAGGGCCGGGCCGGCGAGGCCCCAAGACCTGCCCAGAATCCCCTATTGAAATGGGGGGCATATCTGTTGCTGGTCATGTTGTTGCTCGGCAGCGGGCTTTTCCTCTACACCCAGTGGCAGGACTTCACCCGGGTGGTGACGGTTACCGTAGTCGACACCCAGTCGGGGCGGAGTGTGAGTTACCAGGCGCGCCGTGGTGACATCGAGGAACGTCATTTCATCACCCTCGACGGCAGGGAGGTGAATGTGGCCAACAGCGAACGCATTGAACTGGAGTCGGCATCCCCCGGGCGTCCCTAAACCGCCCGCCACTCCAGGTTTTTTCAGATCTGCCGATATAATCCCTAAGTCCTGACCTGCTCCCTCGGGGGGTAGCGATTTCAGGTCATCGTAAGCAATGGAAATCGGTAGGCAGCCTCATCATATGTCATTCTCCCGTCGCGTCATAAAGCAGTGCTATGCCATGCAGGGCTCCTCCCGTTACACCAACGTTAAGCAGGCGGTATACAATCTGCTTGAAAATCCGCAGGCGCCGATCCGACCCTATTTCGACATCTTCATGATCCTGCTGGTGTTGACCACGGTATGGCTGCTCATCTATGAAGTGAAAAATGACCTGGGCGTTGTCGGCGATCTCGTCGAGATGGTCGCCGTGGGGATATTCATCATCGAATATCTGTTGCGTTTCTGGATCTTCAATGACAGCCACAAGGTGATCCTGGAACGCTACGAGCGGGCGGAGTTCATCAATGAATCCTTCGATCTCTGGCCGGCGTTATGGCATGCGCTGCTGGGAAAACTGAAGTATGTCATCCGGCCGCTGGCGATTATCGACCTGCTGGCGATTATTCCGAGCTATCGACCGCTGCGCTTTCTGCGCATCTTTCTCCTCTTTCGCCTCTTCAAACTCTTCCGCTACACCCGCAGCATCAGTGAATTCGTCAAGGTACTGTCGGAGAAGCGGATCGAACTGGTGACCCTGTTCATCTTCATGGCCTTTATCACCTTCACCGCCGCCACCGCGATTTTCTTTTTTGAGGCCGATCAACAGGATTCCCAGATAACGGGTTTTTTTGACAGTGTCTACTGGGCCTTGGTGACCATGTCCACGGTCGGCTATGGCGACATCACGCCAAATACCACCGAGGGGAGGGTCATCACCCTGGTATTGATTATTGCCGGGCTGGGTGTGATCTCCTTCTTTACCTCCATTATCGTTTCCGCCTTTGGCGAGAAGATCCATGAGATCCGTGCCCATCGCATCTATTCAGAGATTGAGCGCAAACGCATCGATACCCTGATCTGCGGATATGGGCGGGTTGGCCAGGTTGTCGCCGAACGCATGGCGGTGGACAGACGCAGCTTTGTGGTGGTCGATCCGGTGGAGGAGAATGTGCGCGTTGCGAAAAAAAAACAGGGCCACCTGGCGGTGGTCGGCGATGGTGAGGATACCGAATTGCTGTTGAGCCTGGGTATCGATAAGCGCATCCAGCGCCTGCTCTGTCTGACCGGCGATGACGTGGTCAATGTCTATATCACCTTGACCGCAAGACAGGTCAATCCGGATATCGAGATCATCTCCCGCGCCAACCATCGGGAGAATGTCTCCAAGCTGTATCGCGCCGGTGCCAGCTACTGCGTCACCCCTTACGAGGTATTCGGCCTGATTGCAGCCGAGTATGCGGGGCAACCAGTCGCCTTCGAGGCGGTTTACGGTCTATTGACCGGCCAATCCCACGAGGGGATCGAGGCGGTGCGGATCAAGGGTGAGAGTGTGCTGGTGGGACGCAGCCTGGAGAGCATCGATTTCACCAGACGCAAACTGACCCCCTTCGGGGTGATACGGGAAAAGGATAGCGAGGCCAAGGTAGAACACGCCAACTACGATCTGCAGGGGCGTCGATTCTTCTTCAATCCAGGTAAGAGTTTCATCCTCGAGAAGGATGACCTTCTGGTATTGCTGGGGCATGAATACAGCGTGGTCCATTTCCGCGACTGCCTGGAAAGGGGGACGCTCTGATGAGCCGGCTCGATACCCTGATCTTCGGATGCGGCGCACTGGGCCAGGAGGTTGCCATGCAGCTGGCGGAGCGGGGCATTGAGGTCTATCTCTACAGCAATGACCTGGATGAGGTCGGCGCGCTGCTGGCGAAAGGGATGCAGGCGGCGGTGGTCGATTTCAAGAACGATGACAAACTCCGTGAAATCGGGATCGGCAGGTGGGTGAAGAGGATTTTTTGCCTCTTTTCCGATGAGCCCAGCAATCTCTTCCTGACCCTTTCCGCACGAGCCCTGGATGCCGATTTAAAGATTATTGGTGTCTGCGAGTCGGCAGCTTCGGGTCAGCGCCTGATGGCGGCGGGAGCGACCAAAGTGATCGATCCCTACGAGATCAGCGGACACCGGGTGCACGAACGGATTGCCAGGCCCTATCTGGTCGAAATGCTGGAGAGCTCGCTCTTCGGTAAACATATCGATATCGCTGAGATCGAGATACCCGATCACTCCAGACTCAACGGCGCCATGCTGAACGATCTCGACCTGGGGAGTCGATTCAACCTGATCATCATCGGGGTGGTCGATCTGGAGCTGGGCCGCGAGCTGATCTTCGCAAACAGTGGTATTTCACATCGTCTCGATGAGGGGGATATCCTGGTCGTGATCGGACCGGAAGAGGAGATTTCCCGCCTCAAGCAGGCCGTCGCGGAGAATTCCCTGGAACCCACAACCGACACCGGGGATCCATAAAGTAGAATCCAACCGCATCCAGGCGTGTCGAATTGCGGATGCGCCCGCATTTGAATGCCGGCGTCAAGCCGTCGGCCTGGTATGCTTGAGACTAGGCGGGTGCGTTCTGCAGAATATCGGAGAGCGGGCTTGAGGCCTTGGCTGCCTGGGCTTTGGCAGCGGTCTCGGGGGATGCGGCCATTTGCTGCACGATGCTTAGCATCATTGAACGTGCCTCTTCTGGCGTGTTCAATAGCGTCTCCGATGACTCTATGCGGTTGTTTTCTATATCAAAAAGTCGGCGCGCCTGATCCACTTCAACGGTTGGGCCGTTAGCCGGTGCCGACGCGGGCTGCTGCTTGGCTTGCGCTGCGGCTGTCTCGGTTGTTGTCTGGCTTGCGTGTGACCGCCCCGACTGCTCTGTTGTCGTGTTGATGGGCTTGTCGCTAGTGACGGGGCTGACCATGAAACTGACTCCTCTTAGAGACGAAAAATTGACGCATTCAGCTGTGATTCATGCTTCATCTGAGATAATGCGAGAAACATGCCAAATGGCTGTGACAACGAGTTGCCATACAGATTGGCCCAGGGAGGCATAGCATGAGGGTGCGATTTCAGGTTCAAGGCCTATTGTTGGCACTGGGGCTCCTGCTCAGCGGGGCTTCCCTGGCGGCGAAGGCGCCTGTGCTGGGTGAACATTTGGAATACACACTGAAATTTCGCGGCCTGGTGACCGGCTTTGTCGAGATGAACATCGCCAAGATGACCATGGCCGTGGAGCGGGAGATGGGGCGGGTTGACGAAAATCCGGCCATCGTTACCGATCTTCATCTCACCACTGAACCCTATCGCAAGGCGGAGATGATCTACCCCGTTAGGCTGCATTACCGCAGCTGGCTCGACGCCAACAAATTGCACCCGCTGGTGGCGGTCAAATCGTTGAAGACAAGGGAAGAGAAAGAGGAGTTGTTGTGGTTTGACCATAGCCAGGGTGAGGCCTATCACTATCAGTCTGGGGAGCTGCGGGGGGGCAAGAACAGCAGGCCCCCAAAAAATCTGCAGGGGGTAACCGCACTCTCCGATGAACAGTGGGAAAACCTGCTGCAGGCCCATCAGGTCAGTTTCGGGGGTATCGAGGCATTGGATTACATCAGCTTTTTGCACCGTCTGCGCAGCATGCCGCTGAAATCGGGTAAGCAGATCAATTTCTCCACCTTTAACGGCAAGGAGCTCAACGCCTACCAGGTCAAAGTGGATCAGGAGCGCTTGGTACGCGCAGGCTGGAACCGTCCCGCCTTCAGGGTCAGGATGTGGGAGGTAGACACCGAGAACGGGAAAAAGGGTGAAATGGTCGATCTCTGGTTGAGTGATGACAATGAGCGTCTATTGCTGCGCTTTTATGCGGAACGCACCTTTGGTGCCATGGAGGGAATTCTGGAGACCGGCCGCCCGATAGGGGGGAGGGATGAGGGGTTTTCCGAGGCGACCCAGTCGTCCCTCGAGACCTATCTCGGTTTCTGACCGATCTTCGCCTCCCGGAGACGATTGGATTCGTGTTATCAGGCCCGGTATGAGCGGCAAGCAGCGTCGAAATAGCCGGCTGCTTGTGGGGAAGTCAGTGGGCAGCTACTCGTCTGCAATTGTGAACTTGGCTTTGCCCTGATCTTGACCTTGAGCTTGACCTGAATCCTGTTCCTGTTGATCGATTTTCAAGTGATCGATATTCGGTATAGGCGCCGCTTCGACAGGGCTCTGGCAATCCTCCAGCGTTCCCTGATTGGCCGGCAGCACATCCAGGGCCGAGGTATCGATGTCGGGCGGTTGTGTTGGCGATTCTTCAATCAAAGTCACGCCAGGAGTATCCAGCATCAATGCGGAGGTATCGATTTCGAGGGCTTCCGGATTCGGGGTTTCATCCAGTGTGATACCCGGTTTGTCCAGCGCTATTGCGCTGATATCGGGGATCTCCGCAGGCTCCGCCTCAGGCGTGCAGTCGCTCAGGTCGAAGCCCTGTACCGATGAGAGTTCAAAATCCGGCACGGGTATCGGCGTAACCGCTTCGGTATCGGTTGCCGGCTCCATCGGGCCGTCCGCGAAGGACAGTTCCGGCGGCTCCTGGCGCGGCGGTGTAGTGGCGATAGAGGCTTCCGGACGGCTTGCGGTTTGCGGTGGTGGCTTGGGGGCCGGGGGGGG